>NZ_CAJHBT010000020.1 GCF_904846675.1 Psychrobacter urativorans
ATAATATATTATAATTAATGAATCAATTCAAATTACGAATAGCATTATCCATAATACGCAGTTTTATTCTATTTATTATTCATATTGATAAAACCAAACAGTATTAAGGCGGTTTATTAAACATCTTTAGTTACAATTAAGCATATATGTAAGTATGCCTAATAAAAAACCTCCAATAGCTAAGCTGAAGGAGGTTTATGACTATATCTAACTTTGAAAGCTTTAGTTTTAATTGAATATTTAGCCAATTAACCCTGCAAGGTTGGCTAAGAATAATAGTGCAAAGCCGCCTAGGAATAGTAGGCCTGCAATTGATAACGCATTCATACCTGCCGAGAGCTTTTGATGGTTTTTAACCAAGGTGTAGTTTAGCCAACCAAAGATGGGCGCAGACACAAACGCTGATATCATAGCGAACTTCAGCATAGCACCTAACTGCCCGGTAAAGAACGTAATAATCACCAGCCCGCCGCCAATCGCGTAAGTCGTCCAAAAGGCGATTTGCTTTTTATTAATCTCGCTTTGACCTTTAAGCAAACGCCAGCACTCTGCATTGGCACGACCATAACCGTCAGCACAAGTGATGGTGGTACCAAACATACACATAAAGGCGACGAAGGCGACCAGCAATCTTGACCACTCACCAATAGTGTTGGTATACATGTTGATCAATTGATTGATATAAGCGCCGCCGACCAGCTCAATCTCTTGTCCTGATCCATACTGGACGAATACCCCTAATGCCAAAAAGAATAGCGCTAAAATAGCAGATATTGAATAGCCGACATTAAAATCTAGCAAGCCTTCACGATGAGTGGTGTGATCCGCCTTAATTTTCGCTGAGGTCCACATAGAGTTAATCGCAGCAAACTCAAGCGGGGCTGGCATCCAGCCCATAAGTGCCACAATAAAACCTAAAGTAGCCAAATTCCAAGGGGATGCAGCAACAAAATCTACGGTCATGACCGTTGGCTTACCTGCGGCAATGATTACCGCAGCAACGGTCGCCGTAGTGAGCGCAATCATAATCCACTTAGTCACCCCGTCGAGCAGCTTATAGTGTCCTGCAATCAAGAATACCCATGACACAGCGGTGACAATGAGAGCTAGCGTAATAGTTGATAGCCCAACAGAGGCAGGCAGCATAAAGCCTAATATCACAGCAGCAATCAAGGACACCGCGCCAGTACTAATCACCGCTGATAAGATAGATAGGATGAAATACACCCAAAGATACGCTTTAGAGCGCTTGGCGTAGCCTGCAATCAGACTCTCACCAGTATCATAGACGTAGTCGGTACCGAAACGAAAGAAGGGATATTTAAAGATGTTGGCTAAGATAATCATGATAGCCAATTGCCAGCCGTACAGCGCACCAGCTTGCGTGGATGAAATGAGATGTGAGCCACCAATAGCAGCAGTTGCCATTAAGATACCAGGGCCGAAGATGCGCCAGCTGAAGCCTTGTTGCGCTGCGCCAGTGCTATCGTCAACATTATTATCAGGGCTATCAGGGTTGTTAAATCGTTGGGCGGTCATGAATACCTCAAAATAGTTAAAGCGGCATTGTGATGCGCTTGCCAGCTATCAGCACAAAAAAATTTATAAAATAATTGATTGTGGACTGACTTTAGCACACTGATTCAATTCGGGATAATGATTATTATTATTTATTTTGATAGCTGTGCTGCTGTGCTTTAGACGATGTGACGACTTAATAGCTAACCTTTATAAGGGTTAAACAAACTGTTGCTTCCGATAAGTAATGCCACGTTGCTCATATACTTGATAAATGGCATTGAGCAAATCAGGGATTTTTGGATGGATAAAATCTTTAAGGGTATGCAGATAAATAGGGGAGGTCACGTTTTCATGAACCAGTCGCTGGTAGCTTATCTGCTCGGTACGTACCGTTTGTAGGCTGGCAGGCACTAATGTAATACCTTCACCCGCGGCTACCAAGCCCAGTGCCACTTGTAAATCACTTACTTTAGTAGTCATTAGTGGGGTGATATTATGTTGCGCAAATAAGTGCAATAAAGGCTCTGTTACCGGCTCCTGCTTACTATCTAGATGATCATTCCCTGTAGCTTTCGTATGAGAAGTAGAAACAGGCAGATGTGTTTGATGATATAAAATTAAGCGATTATTTGCCAAATCAATTAAGTGCTGTTCACTAACATCAGCAAGAGGATGCAATTTTGGCAATGCAACCACGTAACGCTCGTGACGCAGTAATATTTGCTGTATCCATGCGTCTTGATGCGCAAAACGACCAAAACCAACATCGATCTCGCCTGTTTTTAGCGCCTCAATCTGCTGATAAGAGCTAATATCTTTAAGATTGACCTCAATATCAGGGCTATGATTAGAATTATTGCGCTTTAAAGTGGCAATAACTTCAGGTAGCAAGCCATAGAGTACGGACGGCACAAAGCCGATATTGAGTGTGGCGCTTGGCGCCGATAACCGCTGGGTCATGCTAGTAATAGTATTAAGCTCCATTAGCACCGTACTGACTTTGTCATAAAAAAACTGTCCGGCTTCCGTCAGCTGTAGCGGACGGTGATACCTATCAACCAATATTACACCCATCTCTGTCTCCAGCTGCTTAAGCTGCCGGCTTAGACTAGGCTGTGATAATCCTGTTGTTTTGGCCGCTGCGCTAAAGCTTTGCAAATCTGCAATCGCAATAAAGGCATTAAGCTGCTTTAGTTCCATTTTTTGATACCTACTTTAATACCCGCTTGGCATTGTTTTTTAACCAATTTATGTGCAAAATGTCGCTGTCGATACAAATTGTGCTTGAAGGTAATTGTCTAGACAATTATATTGTCGTCTATTAGTGTTACATTTTAGCAAAGCTACCTAACTTGAAGTTACCAATCCCTTAATATTAATGGCAAAATTGGCTTGATATTCCATGAATAAAACATCTTCATACGAGCCACTAAGTGAGGAAGAGCTACGTCCTTTTTCTGACGTTAAACAGAATCATGAAAATAGGGATTATGATAGCAGTCACGATCAACCCTTAACAACAGTTGAATCGGAATATGAAGATGCTAATACTAATAACACCCTTAATATAGATACCACTGATGATAATGAGGCTAACAGTAATCTCTCAAAAGATAAAAAGACAGGGGCGGTACGAGGTAGACAAGTTAGTAGTGTTAAGTTATTCATTATCGGTGTAGTCTGCGGTTTATTGTTAAGCAGTGCTATTGTCGCCGTACTTAGTAATATTGGCGTCTTGTCTGTTTTGTCGGATAATGTGGCGGCTGACGACTATGAAACGATAACACCAAGCGCGCCGGCTGCACCCGTATCACAACCATCTACAGAGGAAACAGTAAACCAAGAAGCCGTTGCAGCTACATTTTCAGATAAAGCAGCCATTAGTAATAAAAATACAGAGACGGCTGAGCAAGTAGCGCCTACAATAGCAGAGCCAAAAAAGATAAATAGTAATACTACAAACGATTCAGCTATCAGTATTGAGGATTTTAGGGAGGAGGCTCAGAACACCTTATATCGTGAGACTAAAGATTAGTGCGAGTCGGTATAAGAATTCAGATAAATTATGGCACTTAAGAGCTTGCTATATAGTATCAAAACATTCTATTTAACATAATATACATTATGCGAAAACAAACTAACGGTTTTTGTGATTGGTATCACTCATTACATCAATCTGCTGCATAATCGTATCGGTCAGGTTTAGCGACTAAAAACAACATATTACACAGCACTATCATAGATTTTACTAACTTAGTATTATTACACTATTTAATATAATTAACTAATATTTACTCCGCTATTGAGGTGGTAAGGATATTCTTATGACAACGCTATCTCACTATAAATTAGTCACTGGTAGCTGTTTTGCGTTTCTGATTATGGCAACTGGCTGTCAGTCTCTAGCCGCAACGACTCCTGTCACTCCTAATACTCAAAGCAGTAATAAAAATAATAACCAAAACAACAACTCATCAACGCCAGCAAAACCTCAAACTCCTCAGCAACCACTCACCCAGCAAGCGTTACATATTCAGCACGCACTAGCCAATAAAAACTATGCCAGCATTATTGATGATATTCATCCAACCCGTGGCGTGCGCTTTTCGATGTATGCTTATGTGCGTCCAGAGTCCGATAAAACCTTCAGCCGTGTCCAATTCGCGCAATATCTGCAAGAGTCAAAAATGCGCTTTACTTGGGGTAAGCTTGATGGCATTGGCGACTTACTAATTATTCCCTTACCAAAATATTTGGACACTTGGGTCGCCGGTAATAAGTTTAATGATGCTCGCATCAGCATCAATGAATTTAAGTCTACTGGCAATATGATTAATAACATCGAAGATATCTATCAAAAATCGGATGTCGTTAATTTTTATCATAAAGGCAGCGATGAGTACGCTGGTATGGACTGGCGTATGCTGCGCTTAGTGTTTGATGAGTATCAAGGTAAGCGTTATTTGGTTGCGATTATTAACGACCAATGGACGATATAAGGTTTTTATTTCCTAATAAAACATTAAAAAAAGGGCAATGCGTTATTCAAGTAATGCACTGCCCTTTTGCTTGCTGCTATTACTATATATTCAATTTTTAATATATATATTTGACATAGGCTGCTCTAATACATCTTATGAAGCCTAGACCATAAGCTTACGATTTCGGTCCCAGCGGTGTCTGACAAAAAAACTTGACCATAATTTCGTAAATATCAGGATAAGCATCCATCAGCTTCTGAGGTGTCTCAAAAAACACTTCGCTGAGAACGGCAAAAAACTCAGCCGGATTGGTAGCGCCATAACGATCCAGCCCAGCCTTGCGGTGCTTCTGAAAATCAGCAAATCCGCGTTCCATAGTCTCAGTCCACCTCGTAGGATCCATGTCAGGTTGCATCGGTGGAAAGCCATTGGCTCGACCATTGAGCATGTCGAGTTTGTGTACGAATTCGTGAATGACGACATTATGACCATCGCGCTCCCCTGAATGTTTGGCATCCTTCCATGAAAGAATGATGGGACCTCGAAGCCACGCTTCACCGCTACGATGTTGGTGACCCTCATGGACGATACCGAACTCGTCTACGGTGGTGCTTTCGCTGGTGTATGAACCAGGATATATGATGATTGATGACCAGCCAGCGTACCATTCAAGGCTTAGATTCAGTATGGGCAGACAAGCTTGCAAGGCAATGGACCGCCTGACAGCATCTGTAATCTCAAAGCCTTGGGCACCAGTGATCGACTTGTCGTGCAAGAACAACGTGGCAAGCTCAAACAGGCGGGTCATCTCGTCCTCATCCAGCCTATCAAGTATCACAATGCGCTCGGCAGCTTGCATCCAGTCAGCATGGGTAAATTCGCTGTTGTCCAATACACGCTGCTCGCGCCAGTCTTTTAATATACTAAACATGCACTGTTTTCCTCTACTGTTGACATTCAGACCGCATTTTCTACTATCGCGACGTTAACTTAGCACACAAACCTCAGTATTGATGACAACCCAACAATTATATATATAATTAATTATCAATTGCTATTTAAATCAAATACTTAAATAACCTCTATCTCATCAATCTGCTGCATAATTGTATCCGTTAAACTTAGTGCAGCGATGATATTCATATAATGCTTAATATCATTATGATCTAGAGTACGCTCGCGGCGATCTTTGAGCCATTTTTGCGCAGGCTGGTAGCCACCAATAAAGAAATCCCACGCGATCAGCGGTACATTATCAAAATACTGATCATCATTTATCCAAACCTTGCCGATACTTTTCTCAGTGCCGTCAATCTGTGCGGCTAATTTTGGCGATTCTAACAGGTGAATTTGGCGTAATTCACCACCTAGCGTGACCAATTGCCAAAAAGTCTCAGCACCACTTGGATACGGCACACGCGGAAAGTCAATTTTTAAGAATTCTTTATAGGTTTCGCGATATGTTGGGCTGTGTAATACAGCATAAATATAATCAAGAATGTCTATCGGTGCAAGCGTGCCAGCACTATCCGACTTTTCATTGGTAAAGATTAGCTCAATCGCTTTGGCAATGTCCGCGACGATTTCAGGGTCAAGGTTTGGCGTTCGCGCTGGCGTGTTGGTTTTATTGTCTAATTCTAATAATTCGGATTGTCTGTCCGCATCTTTAGGGTCTATGTATAGGTAAAGTGGGAAAATATATCCAGTTTCCTTTGTCTGGAGCGAAACAGTACATCTTTCGATAATAGCTTTAGATAAAAATATGTGTTGAAAATCGAACGTGCTTTGCTGGCGGCAGGTGATAAGTGAAAGATTATCTTTATTTAAATGTTTAATAGTATTCCAGCTTGGTCTTCTCTGTAGCGAAGTATCATAATACGTCGCCCTCATATCAAAAGGTCGTTACAGAATGCTCTTAAAATACTTTTCCGAAAATTGACTTGCTAACAAATTATCTAGTAGTTTTTATCTTGAGTTTATTCAAAACACTAGAGTCATATTTATTATCAAAGATTCCTTTTATTTTCTCTCCTAACTCCTTATTATTCCAGTCTATAAACAGAGCATCTCTACCAGTTTCTATACCAGTATTACTAGCCTGAAAAATACTTATCATATTTTTTCTTATTACTGTAGTCAATTTCAATAAACTCAAGATTTGGCAAGCTTGGCCTTATTTCATTCCAAGACATTTGGCTTAAATCGTGTTTATTTAGAAATCTGTACTTAAGTTTTCTTGTACCAAATAGGTCACGCACAAAGACCTTTCCTAATTCACTTTCTTTCTTTTTGTTAGTCTTTATAAAAATATTAATTGAAATCCCAGCCATAATATTAAAAACGTTTTCATCTTTGCCGCCGTCGGGTGCAGTTTCTTGCTTACGAGCATTGCCATGTAAATCGAGAATATAAATCTTATCAAAGGTCTCTAGTAGACTTTTACGCATTTGCCTATGAATAATGCCATCAACAAAGCTATTATTGGTAATAAACACTAAAACTCCTTCCCCATTCTTTTCAATATAATACTGACCATAAAGCCATAAAGCCATAAAGCCATAAAGCCGTGGTAATAAATCTTGCTCGATATAACTGCTCCACGCTCCGCCCTTATTGGCAAACTGACTGTGAAAGATATGCTGAATAATGGCGGCGAGGAACGTGCCGGTCGCTGGGTCGAGGATTTGTACTTTATGGACAGATTTGGTTTCAGTCTTGAAGCCGGACTTGGTACGACTATCGCGGGTCTGCGTTGCTGATTCAATCTCAATCTTGCTGATATCCGCGATACCCTCAGGCAAGTCAAATTCGGACTTTAGGACATCATCCACCGCCCTTACGATGAACTAAACCACTAGCTCTGGCGTATACCAAACGCCGCGCTGTTTGCGCAGCTTGGGATTGTACTTAGCGAGGAAGGTCTCATAAAAATGGATGATAGGGTCTTGAGTTTGGATAGTCTTGCCAAAGTCTTTGAGCATAGCAGCGACGTCAGTGGCGCGGAACACGTCCGCTAAGTTATCTACGGTAAGCTTGATACGATCATCGATATTCACGCCAGCCACATAGTCGAACAGCCTGCGCAAAAATGGATTGGTCTTAGGGATGCGGCGGCCTCTTAGCGGCTAAACGTCTCTAAAGTGTCATCATGCAGGCGCGCGGCGAACATACCGTAGGCTAACGTCTGCGCGTAGATATCAGCAAAGTCGGTTGACGTTAGGTCATGGATGAGCACGGTCTTACTTGATACAAGGTATTCTCTAAAAGCCGCGCCTTGCCCGCCATTAAGATAGCCAGACGCTGGGCGGACTTGATGGTCTGACCGACATACTCGCAAAAGTCGCGAAGTAACTCAGCTAATCGTTCAAACTCACTGTCATGCGCTTTGATGACACCATTGTCTAACTCACCGACACACACCTCATGGATGCGTTCACCATTGACATAAAATTCAAAGTGCAGATAGTCGGTGATAATTAGATTGTCTAGCGCCGCCTTATATGGGTCTAAGCGTAGCATAGCGGCATGTCAATATACTACGCCTTAGCCTACTGAACACATCGTTTCTGTTATTGAAATTCTGCTACTAAGCTTTTTTTAAATAATGCTTATGTCACTACCAAACGCATCAGCTGGGTACTGATATAACCGCCTACCGTCCCCATCGCGTAACCAAGAATGCCTAAAAACACTCCGACTGGCGCGAGTGATGGATGAAAAGCCGTCGCGACAATCGGGGCCGACGATGCACCGCCAGTATTGGCGTTAGAGCCGACAGCTAAGAAGAAAAATGGCGCACGAATGATTCTAGCGACAATAAAAATAATCACCACGTGAATAGTCATCCATAATAAACCAATTAGTAATAATCGCCACTGTGAGACGATACCTGCCAAATTAATCTGCATGCCGATAGCCGCAATCAATACAAAGATAAATACCGTGCCGATTTTAGACGCGCCAACATGATCCAGCCGACGAATTTTGGTGAAAGAAAAACCCACCCCAAGTAGGGTAATAATCACCACCATCCAAAAGAAGGAGCTGGCGAAGCTATATTGTACCGCCCAGCTATAGGGCGCGAAAAATGTTGCAATCTGCCCTCCTGCAAAGTGCGCTAGCCCTACCATGGCAAAACATAGCCCAAACATCACCATCAAATCAGTTAAGGTGGCCGGGCGTGCATGGTCGCGCTCATAGCTCTCAACGGCGGCGATTACTTTATCAATACTGCTGGTATCTGCCTTTAAGAATCGGTCAATCTTATCGCTGTGCTTCGCCATGACTAATATTATTAATAACCACAATGAGGCGTTAGTGGTATCTACCAAAATCATCATACCGAATAAGTCATCACTGACCCCAAACAGCTCCTTCATTGCCGCTTGGTTTGCCGCCCCGCCAATCCAGCTGCCAGCCACTGCTGAGAATCCACGCCATAGCGTGTCATCAGTAAACATCTCCGGAGATACCCATTTAGCCACACCCAAACTAATCGGCCCGCTAATGATAATCGCCACACTAGCCGCCACAAACATGGCAATCGCCTTCCAGCCTAGTCCTAAAATTTTAGGGACATCCATCGATAAGGTCATGAGCAGTAAACTTGCCGGTAACAAATAAGTGGCGGTAAAGCCATATATCTGCGAGCCGACACCATCAGCAAAAACCCCAAGACTGTTTAAGGTTGCTGGAATAAAGCAGCACAGCACTATACCTGGCAAGACTGCATAAAAACGTCGCCAAAACTTACCCGGCAGACCTTGAGTATAGAAAACCAAACCAATAACGGCCATGATAATACCAAACGCTACCGGTAAACTATCAATGGCTAAATGAGAAATGGCGAGCATCGTATGGCTCCAAATCGTAACGTAATAGAAAAATAGGCCAGTATAGACAAGGCTAAAACTACGCGCAAGTAAGTATTAAAGCCAGCCTATAACTCAGTTAATATTGAGTTTTATCATAAAGATAAAAACTCAGACACAAAAAAGCCAGATAACAAGTATCTGGCTTTTTTACTTCAAACTCATTGTTAGCGATTAGACTGGCTAGGAGCTCCTAGCTGCTAAATCTTAGCTTATTATGAGTTTTTGTTGCGATTACCGCCAGTTGGACGGCCGCCTTGGCTATTACCTGAACCTGAACGGCCAGTAGGACGACCTTGACCACGACCAGTTGCAGCGCGATCACCACGTGGGGCGCTTGCGCCATCACCACGGCTAGGAGCACGTTTGCCTTGATAAGGCTTGCCACCTGAGCGCTCATTTGGCTTACCAGATGAATCACGTGGCTTACCCTGATAACCGCTGTCATTGCTCGCGCGTTGACCAGTACCAGTGCTGCTATCACCTGATGGACGACCACGACCTTGGCCACTAGGTTTGCCCTGATGACCGCCGGCTGAACGACCACGGCCTTGACCGTTACCGCCGCCACCTGAGCGTCCACGACCACGGCCGCGACCATTGCCTTTATTGTCGCTTGGAACGTAAGTCTTTTTAGGCTCCATGCCTTCAATGACACACACTTCCATTTTGCGATCTAAATAACGGTTAATCGCATTTAGTTGTGGACGGTCATCCATGCTACATAAGCTGATTGCCACACCAGTACGACCGGCACGACCACAACGACCGATACGATGCACGTAATCTTCAGTTTGGCGTGGTAGATCGTAGTTAATTACATGCGATAGCGCTGGCACGTCAAGACCACGAGCGGCCACGTCAGTTGCGACTAAGATTTTGCATTTACCATTACGGAGGTCTTGGACGATACGATTACGCTTGCTTTGTGGCAAATCACCATGTAGGAAGCTGGCTTTATGGCCGTCTTCTTGTAGCGATTTTGCTAATTTTTCAGTGCTACGCTTGGTTGCCGCAAAAATGATCACTTGTTCCATATCTTTTTGGCAAACGATTTCATTAAGCAATCTGTTTTTATGATCGAAGTCATCACAGTAGTACACTTTTTCTTCGATATGTGCTGATTCAACTTTGATCGCAACGCGCTCAGGATTCTTAGTGAAGCTAGCAGCGATTTTGCCAACAGGGCCATCCCAAGTAGCAGAACACATGATGGTTTGACGATCAGTAGGTGCCGCTCGTAAGATGTCACTGATATCATCAGCAAAACCCATGTCTAGCATACGGTCCGCTTCATCAAGTACCAATACTTCTAGCTGTGATAAGTCAACACGGCCGGCATTGATATGATCAAGTAGACGACCAGGGGTTGCGACAATGACTTGTACGCCTTTTTTCAAAGCAGTAATCTGACCATTGTAGGGCGCGCCGCCAACTAATGGCACGCAGAACAAACCACGCATATCTTTAGAATACGTACGAACACTGTCATGTACTTGCTGAGCAAGCTCGCGCGTTGGCGTTAAGATAAGGGCTTTGGTGTTTTTATCGAAGCTAGTAGCACGGCTTAAACGATCTAGCAGTGGAACAACAAAGGCAGCTGTTTTACCACTACCTGTTTGCGCTGATAACAGAAGATCGCGACCAGCTAGAGCAAAAGGAATAGCTTGTGCTTGAATAGGGGTTGGGTTGGTATAGCCACTGCGTTCAAGCGCGGTAAGAATTGGCTTGGCAATGTTAAGATCAGCAAAGGTCATTTCTTCTGATTCAGATTTTTCTTCAGAAGTGTTAGCGTTAGTGGTAGGCGCTTGAGTGTTGGTATTAGTATTTTCGCCGTCTAGCATTGCAGATAAGATGTCAGTCATGAGTATCCTTGGTAGTATAAGCTGCTGTATATTCAGAAGCTTGATGCATACCACTGATAACCGTTCACCACGCGACCATTTTATTAACAAGCTATCAAGAATGTTGATAACTAGAAGCTTAGCTATTTAAAGCGTATCACTTCTATAAAAGGTGTTGCGTGCTGTCTGACGTATTTTGGTGGTAGTGCCGAGTGTCTTACCCTTGTCTGCTATAGGCAATTTACCTTTGCTTAAATCCAAAGCTGATAAATGCGAACAACAACCAATCTAGCCATGATGTTGGGCTAGTAGATAAGATATGAGTCAAAAATAATAGGATTATTTAAGTACACAAAATCATCGGCAACAATTACTTTCAGTCATCCTAGACCCAAAATCGCAGGCGATGTTATCAATCTCATAATTCACGTTAGTCGAAGCTAACGTGGCGACGCAGTATAGCATAGTAATTAGAATAATATCAGTATTTATTTTTAACAGGCCTTAACGTAGCGTATTTACATTAGTCACATAGGTTGGCAGTTGCCATGCGCCGCCCGCCTCTACCATGCGGCACAGTCCGGTCGTACTTTCATGACTTTTGGCAAAGATCTTTCCTGTCCACATCCAATAAGTCTTATTTAGGCAGTCGCCAATACCGCGACCTTTTTGTACCGAACTAATTTTACCGTTGTCATAATCGGTCGCACTGGTAGTGATTAGGGTTGGTTTATAAGGCTTGCTATCATTCATTACCCATACACCGGAACCAGTGTTATAAGCGCCCGTCCAACAATGATGCTGTGCCAGTAGCTGGGTGCTATTGAGACGGCTGACACGCCACGGTGATTTGTCGACTAAATTTGGACAGTCAGTACTCGCCTCTTTCATCGTGTTTTGCATCAAGGCCGATAGCTGTGAGGACTTCATACTGAACTTTCTATTGCTGTTGGAGTTGGCCTTGGCATTAGGTCTTACCACTTGCAGTTGTGGCGCTGTCTTAGGCGGTAATACCGTGCGATTAGATTTATTAACGCCATCAGAGCTAACAAAGGCACTTGGCGTTCCTACTCGCCCTTGAGCCTCATCAGCTTTTAGCATCACTGCGATTGCCCCTTTATCAGATAACTGCCAGCGCGAGTTACGCAGTACCAGCTCAATCTTACTGGTCTTGGTTAGCGCATCAAGCAGTGCTGTGACTTGACTTGACTTGAGGTCTGAATCACCAGCTGCTGTTGAGAAGGGTTCGATCTCGCCTAGATCTTTATCATTAATGAATAACGACATACGGTGACGGTTGCCCAATTGCATCAATGCTTTCGTAGAGCTTTCTTTAGCGGTCCCAAGCTTAACCTTGCCCACTACGCCTGCATCAGCGCCTGCTCGACGGATCAATAATACAGATACCGGAAAGTCGCTATTGTTCTCAGCTTGATAACCTGCCAGCCTACAGGTCCGCGTATTATCACAGACGACTTGCCAGTCTTGATGAACAAGCTCAACTGGCGCGGCAGCCGTACTCATAGAACTGAATAGAGCCGTACTAACTGCGGCTAATATGGGTAATAAGACTTTGTTCTTTAGCATTAATGTTTTTATCTTAATTATATTATAAGGTGTCGTTATAACGTTATTATTGCTGGACAGCAAATGCGCTTGTGTTAACTGATTTCGGGTATCCTTCATAATTATTACTCATCAATAGAGAAGATATAAAAACGGTATCCTTACCACAGCAGCAAGCTGTCATTTTAACGCAGCTAAGTTTCTATCTGTTGTACTAACGTATCATTATGTAAAAATACTAGCAAGGCTCATTTATTATAAAAATAAAAAATTCGTGGCTGATAACTATAAAAGCTATCAGCCATGGTTACTATCTATTCTATTGCTGTTTGTTATGTCAAGTGAACCCAATTAAGCAATTGGCTGTAATGATAACTCTACGCCACGTTTCACCGCCGGACGGTCGGCTACTTCTTGTGCCCAGCGTTGTACATGCGGATAGCTGTCTACTTGTAGGAACTCGCCTGCATCGTAGAGTCTGCCAAGTACTAATTGACCATACCATGCCCAAATAATAATGTCAGCGATATTGTAATCCGACTCATTATTACCACACATATACTCACTATTTTTTAGATGAATATCAAGCACGTCAAGTTGACGTTTGGCCTCCATAGTATAGCGATTAATCGGATATTCCATCGGTTCGGGCGCATAAGCATAAAAATGCCCAAAGCCGCCACCTAAGAACGGTGCACTACCCACCTGCCACATGAGCCAAGATAAACACTCAGCGCGTGCTTCTCCTTGCGCCATCGGTATAAACTTACCGAACTTTTCTGCTAAGTACAATAAAATAGCACCGGACTCAAAAATCTCGATGGGCTCGCCAGCCTGTTTATTAGAATCATTTCTAGCAGCCGTTACAGCAGAATAATCAACCAGCGCCGGAATCTTAGAGTTGGGATTGATCGCCACGAAGTCTGAGCCAAACTGATCGCCTTCAGAGATGTCGATTTCATAGGCATCGTATTCAGCACCCTTCACCCTAAGCTCAGCCAGCTCCTCTAATAGGATGTTGACCTTAACACCGTTTGGGGTGTTCAATGAGTACAGCTGTAGCGGCGCATCTCCTACCGGTAGCGTTTGCTCATGGCGCGCACCTGCCGTTGGACGATTGATACTAGAGAATTTGCCGCCATTGTCCTTGTCGTGTTTCCAAACTTTAGGCGGCGTATAGCTTGAACTGTCGGTATCTTGAGAATTAGGATTTTCTTTAGTATTGTGTTTAGCGTTACTCATGGAATGTCCTTTATCTTGGATGTTATTTTTATATTAAATATAGCATGGTCTTACTATAACGAGGACCTACCTACTTAATACAGACCTCTCATGTAATTAATGTAGCTGTTTTTAAACCATTACCTTCTAAATACTCCAATAAAACGGTTAGCAGACAGTATCACTACCTTGCTTATCTTTCATTACGCCAAAGTCATTCTTATATTAGAGCCTATTAATAAAGACATAACTTCTTAACAGACATCAATTGAAGATCGAACTCTTAAGATCTATTTCGTAACCATCCAAATTGCCAACTGGTTAAGCGCCGCCCCCAGTCGCACAGTACCGTTGATAGACCAATCCCAATAACCAGCACGCCGACAGTCGCAAAATCGGCAGGAAGTCCTCCTAGGGTGATTAGAAGAGTCGTTGCCATGGCAGGCGCATGCATGGCACGTGCTGGAATCTGCAAACCGATTGTCAACGCGACAGCGAGTGCACTAGCCATAATACGCGGCGCCGTTACCTGACCGGCGGTCATCGCCGATGGCGCATCGAGCGCACCGAACAGCGTGAGCGCTGCAAAAGCCATCGCTGCGCCAATTCCATGACCGACAAAGGTGTTCCAAGGCCGTGCGGAATCGTGCGTCGGAGTGACAGTATGAATGAAAATAGTTGGGCCGATACTGGGGAATAGCCAAGGTTGCTGAAAAGTATAACCTAGCCCTCCGACTATTCCTGTAATGACGAGCGCGACCCAACCGGCATAAAGGGCCTTGCCAAACTTCGTTCCTGGGCTGTTGTCTGTCTGATCAGACAAGTCTGTCATCAGATAGGCATCCTATAGCCATAGAATTCATGGTCCTCATTATATCCACCATAACCTGAGCCAAGATCGGCGAAATCGTGGACGAATTCAATTGCAGTAATCCACTTGACCATCTTGAAACCAAGCTCGTTTTCGCAGCGCAGTCGCAGCGGCGCGCCATGTAGAACGCTGAGCGGATCGTCATTCATATCTAGGGCTAGGATGGTCAGCTCATGCTGCATATTCTCCATTTTGTGGCAATCGTAGTATACGCCGCCATGAGCACCCTCCGCTAGAGAGTAGAAGACGGCGTAGCGCGCCTCCGGCGTTGGGCGAACCAAATCAAGGATATGACGCGTCGGCACGCCAGCCCACTTAGCGACACCGCTCCAACCTTGAATGCAGAAATGGGTTGTAATCTGCTCCTGCTGTGGCATCGCCCGTAACTCAGCCAGAGAGTATTCACCCGGTCGTTCGACCAACCCATCTATGCGCAGCCGATATTCAGCGAAATCATTTACCACAAGATCTTCAAATTCTTTTGAATCGGGCATCGTACCGTTAGGCCACAAGAAGGGTGAGATATCTTTCTCGGTCAGCTCACTTTTGGGATCGAACCACTCGGCCCAGCCTTTGATCGGGCCGACTATGAAGGCGCCGATCCTCTGTACCAATCGGGCATGACGAATGGTGAAGGGCGATGCCATTGCCCATAACACGCCGATTAGGATGATGAGCGGGACGAACACCATAAAGCCGCTCCACGAATCATCATTTACGCCCGCCCACATCATATTCAGATTAACCCGCGCCCCAGTGATGAACACCAGTGTCACGTGCGCCAGAATGAAAAACAGAAACCACCAGAGCGCTAGAAAGTGGATAGAGCGCGCCCTCTGCCGGTTAAAGACCCGTCCGAACCAGCCAAGATGGTTCGACAATGCCGGGCTCTGCATGAACCCAGTGAAGACTGATGTGGGGGCAACAACGAAAACCGTGATGAAGTAGGTAAGCTGTTGCAGGCTGTTATACTTGGTCCAGCTCTCATCCGACGGAAAGTCTAGCGACAAATACTGCAGCGCGATCGATACGGCGTTTGGAAAGACTTCCCACGTTGTTGGGACAATCCTCAGCCACTGATCGGTTGAGAACAGCAAGATATAGATGATGATACCGTTGAGTAGCCAGAGCGAATTGACTGAAAAGTGCCACCAGCGCGCCAGTCCAATCGAATGGCGGACACCAGGGATACCAAGCCAACCTGGGATTGTCACTGAGTCATCTTTGGCCGTCCAGACACGTCCCTTCGGCACCGGTTTTTGGAAGCGGAACCATTCGGTGCCGGGAGTACTGTCGCGGTGCCAGTAGAGCCTCGGGTGATCGGCCAGAATCTGCACGCCGGACCGCATAATGAACACCATGAAGAGCAGGTTTAGGAAATGGGATACCCGCAGCCAGAGCGGAAACCCTGTCTCCACGACCGCAGCAGAGGCAGGTGCGCCTGGATAATTTTCGATAAACATCTGAGCGCTTGGCAGCTCACGTAGCCCCTGAGCGATTGCCACTGCGGCAACCAATAGCACGAATATAATCGGTAGCGCCCAAAGGATACTGTACCAGCGCTCTCTAAAACGGATCAGCGGTATAATCCCATTTTGCGGCGGTGTCCAATCGCTTAGGGGCAGCTGTTTGGTGCCGGGGGTAATTTTTGCTTCAAGGGGATCTCGGGGCACGTCCTGCACATTGGAAGTAGCATTCGTATTTTGATTAGCCTTACTCATGGGATATCCTTTTTTATTAACTAAGAGTGCACTTCATGCGTTCGTTAATCAAGTTATTAATAATCCTCTCGTACTTTTATTCTCTAATCAAGCGTATGAAAATCGCTGTCGTTACTTTGCTTATCTTTAACTACGCCAAGCTTATTCTTATAATACTGGCATGGTACCGTTGCTAAAAACAGCTGGTTTAAGCAACGTATCTTTTTATGACTTTTTTATAAATACATGAGCTATGGTGATGTCTGTATGGTAACTCTCACAAAAACCCAAGATAAATATCTACCCTATGTGCTGGCAGTGGCACTGTTTATGCAGATTCTGGATGCCACCATCTTAAATACCTCGCTGCCACAAATGGCACAAGCGCTTGGTGAATCGCCCTTGAAGATGCAGTGGGCAGTGATTAGTTATGCCTTAACCTTGGCTATCTTTATTCCAATTAGTGGCTTTTTAGCGGATAAATACGGCACACGCCGGGTATTTTTGACCGCGATTATCATCTTTTGTATTGGTTCCCTGCTCTGCGCGGCCTCACCTACTCTCAACCTATTAATTGGCTCGCGTATTGTCCAAGGTATTGGTGGCGCCATGATGACCCCTGTTGCGCGCTTGATTTTAGTCAAATCCTATCCGCGTAATAAGCTACTAACGGTAATGAATTTTGCGGTGATACCCGCGCTGATTGCGCCTTTGGTAGGCCCGTTACTGGGCGGCTATATCGTGCAGTACACCAGCTGGCACTGGATATTTTTGATTAATATCCCGATGGGTCTGTTTGGGTTCATCATGGGTAAAAAGCTAGTCCCCGCTTTATTTGAAGATACCCAGCGCCTTGACTGGTCAGGCTTTCTATTATTTGCGGCGGCGGCTTGTGGACTGACCTTAGCGGTTGAATTTGGCTCACAAACGGGACGTGGTCTATATGGATTAATACTCGCTTTGATAGGGGCAGTATTGGTGGGTGCCTATATTTGGCATGCCAAACGTCGGCCAGCACCCTTATTTCCGCTCAGCTTATTTGACATCCGTACCTTTCGAATTGGTATTGCCGGTAACTTATTTACTCGTCTCGGTATCAGTGCCGTGCCGTTTTTATTGCCCCTCCTACTACAAGTAGTATTTGAGTACTCGCCCTCACAGGCAGGTTGGTTGCTCGCTCCTATTGCAGTAGGCGCGATGGGCATTAAGCCATTCGTCAGTAAAATAATTCAGCGCTTTAGCTACCGTAAGGTTCTAGTCTCTAACACTTTTTTGCTAGGCGTATTGATTATTGTGTTGGCACAATTCAATGACCCTTCATACTGGCCGTGGTTTATACCTATTCTAGTAATAATGGGTTCCTGCAACTCGCTACAGTTTAGCGCGATGAATACCATTACTATCGGTGATTTAGAAGGTCAACAGATCAGTAGCGGCAATAGCTTAATGGCCGTCAATCAACAGCTAGCGCTCAGCTTTGGTATTGCTTTTGGTGCCGCCGTGCTTAACTTATTACGCGAGCGCCTACAGATGGATACTATGGCCGCCTTCCATACCACTTACTTGATATTGGGCATTATTACTATACTCTCAGGACTGTACTTCTTGCGCTTAAAGCCAGAAGACGGTCGCGGTCTGTATTAAGAATAGCTTTTAAATAAGCCAGACACAAAAAAGCCAGCACATTTGTATACCTTATAAAGTATAGAAATATGCTGGCAGATGTGCCTGAGTTATACTACTCTAATACTATTAGTATTAAGGCGCTTTATCGTCATCCATCTGAGATTGAATATAATTCTGCACCCCAATCTCTTTAATGAGATCTTCTTGAGTCTCAATCCAATCTTTATATTCTTCATTACCATCTTTTAGCTTCACCAATAGCTTACGCGATACATAGTCTTTATGCGCCTCACACAGGGTAATAGCCTCGGTAATAATACCGTACTTTTGCTTTTCTAAACGCAAGTTACAGTCAATCATCTCTGGTACATCTTCGCCGACAAGGACTTTACCTAAGTCCTGCAAGTTTGGTAACCCTTCCAACAATAAAATACGTTCAATCAGATCATCCGACCATTTCATCTCTTGGATGGACTGATGATAAAGCGAATCATTTAATGACTCAAGCCCCCAATGCCTTGCGATACGCGCGTGCAAGAAGTACTGATTAATAGCAATTAATGATTGTCCCAGCACTTTATTTAATACTCTAATAACCTCTTTGTCACCTTTCATAATATTCTCCCTCTTTATTAACCTACAAGTCACTGCCTTATAAGCCTAATACTTTAAGTTTAGCAAGACGCTTCAATTATCAATAATTTGGCGTATTAGACTCGTTAAGGTTAGGCGAAACTTCTGCCATTTGACTTTGTAGGTAATTAGGCAGACCGATCATATCGATAAGGCGCAGCTGCTGTTCAAGCCAATGGGCATGGTCTTCTTCAGTATCTTTCAGCTGTTCAACCAACATCTCACGGGTAACATAGTCGTGCTCTTCTTCACATATCGCAATACCGTCTTTAAGATGCTGTCGTACCTCATACTCAAGATCAAGATCCAGTTGCAACATCTCAGGAACTGTGCTGCCGATATGAATGTCGTTGACAGTCATTTTCGGCTTACCGCTCAGCATTAAAATACGGCGGATAATTTCTTGCGCATGCATGGTTTCGTCCGTCATTTCATGGCTAATACGGTCATACAGCTTGCCATAATACCATTCAGCATACATCTCGGAATGGATGAAATATTGGTCACGAGCGGCCAGTTCACCGCCTAGTAAGAAGTTTAAATAATCAATAACTTTTTGGCTGCCTATCATAACGTGTACTCCCCTTTTTTTCAGTTTACGCTTTTCTTCTTATGCTTAACTTAATAACAGCACAGCCGGTAAACTGATTAGTAAAAATCAATGAGTGAAAATCAGAAACGACAATACGTCTTATATTGTTAGACAAATAGAGTAACACATAGGAGGGTATGGCTTGTAACGTTATGAACTAAGAATAAGATACCAGTTGAGAATAGTAATTAGATAGAATTACCAATAGCAGCTCAATGTATAGTTATGGTGTGATTTTCGATAGAAGGTTTAATAAAAATCAAGATAAAAAGGGCTAACAATAATACATATACGAGGGTAATAGTTATAGTGGACGCCCTACTTGATATTGCTTTCTTCATATAAGAAAGTAGGGCCAGTCCGATAGGTCTGACTAGTCATTCATATACATGAAGTTATTTCAAACAAGCGAGCTTCAGGGTGCACTCTTTAAATTGCGTAAGCCAGTACATCAAGCTTAGCGTGATGCTCATCTAGGTAATCATTAACCATCGGTTCGCAGCAGCCGCAACAAGTCGCCACATCAAGCGTATCTTTTAGACCATCGAGCGTATCGATACCGGAGGCAATAGCTGCCTGAATTTGCTTGTCTTTCACGTCATTACAGATACATACGTACATGGGCGTACTCCTACCTATTGGCTACTTATCGCTAGTTTTACTGCTGATGTAATCTTAGCTTGGTTGTTAATCAGTTCATTGGTTATTTAGCTGGAGATAAGATTGGTTATGGGGCTGTTGATGAGACTAGGTTAAATGATGCTTAAAAGTAATCATGATCCTAACAAACTCTCTGAATAAACAGTCTTAACAATCAATATCTTACAACGTTTGGCTTAGTGCTTATTATAATAACGATAATTATTACCATTTACAATAACTTTTATAAAAAATATTATCTGTCACCGTTATATTGGTACATTTTCTATTAGCCATAATGATAAAAGGTGGTAAAATATCGATAAACGGCAAGCTATACCTTTTTTTAATTAAGTGGCTTTAATACTCGAGCCGCATCAGCAGTCGTTATGAATATTTTGGAAATTTTCTATGCCTAATAATTGTGCCATGCAGCCCCTTGAGTTATTCAAAGTCCTGTCTGACCCCACCCGCCTTAAACTGTTCCAAATTTTATTTCAACAAAATCCACGCTGTGTGTGCGAACTGGTAGAAATACTTGATCAGCCACAGCCGACGGTGTCGAGACACTTAAACCACCTAAAAAAACTAGGTATTTTGAGCTGTGTTCGTGATGGTACTTGGATGTGGTACGAAGTAGCGGACGACCTGCCAACCTGGTGTCAGGACATTTTAGACACTACCTATCAGACGCTAGTTGAGCTGCCGCTACTCGAACAAACAACAAACGATGGCTAATTAGCATAGCGTGTGCTGTCACATTGTTACTAACTACTTTTTTTCTGCTTATTACACCCATAAAAAAGACCTAATTAACATTAGGTCTTTTTTGCGTTATGAGCGCACAGTTTACGTGATCTAACCGTTGTCACATCCATACCAAATCTACACTAGATCCAAAAAGTCACTGACAAAGGCGTTAGCTGGTCGGTTAATCAGCTCCTCAGAGGTACCTACCTGCTCAACAATGCCATGGTTCATCACCACAATCTCATCGGATATGGCACGCGCTTCTTCTTGATCATGGGTGACCATAATGCTAGTAATACCCAGCTCATGGTGAATATTTTTGAGCCAAGTACGCAGCTCTTTTCGGACTTTGGCATCAAGCGCCCCAAAAGGTTCATCGAGTAATAATAGCTTGGGCTTGACTGCTAAGGCACGTGCCAGCGCAATCCGCTGGCGCTGACCACCAGATAGCTGATGCGGATAAGCATTGGCCACTTGCGGCAATTGTACTAAGTCTAATAGTTCTGCCACGCGATTATTAATATCAGCTTTGTTTGGGCGCTCATTTTTTGGTAATAAAGTCAGACCAAATGCGATGTTATCGGCGATGTTTTTATGACGGAATAAAGCATAGTGCTGAAACATAAAGCCGATATGACGTTTTTGCACCGGCGTATTGGTCACATCTAGCTCATCAAACAATATTTGCCCTGAGTCTACATATTCAAGACCGGCAATAATACGCAGCAAGGTTGTCTTGCCACAGCCTGATGGCCCAAGTAACGTGGTTAGCTTACCCGTAGGTACGGTGATATTGATGTCATTTAGGGCGGTGAAGTCACCAAATGTCTTATTAACGTTCCTAATCTCGATGCTCATAGCGGTATCTCGTATTATGTCTTTATCTTATTGTGGCCGATTGTCTTTAACAGCCTCTTTAATCACTTAATTAATAGCGTCTGTATCGTTATCAGTATGTTTTGCAACAGTCGCATTGGCGCTAACCGGTAGCTCTGGCGCACTAACTAAGCGCTCAGATTTGGCAAATTTGCGCTCTTGTAGCTTGGTCATCACCTGTTGAACCAGTAACGTGACCAGTGCTAACGCCGCAAGTAAGCTCGATAGAGCAAAAGCGGCGGTAAAATTGTAATCATTATAAGCAATCTCAACCAATAGCGGCATAGTGTTGGTCTCGCCGCGAATGTGACCGGATACCACACTAACTGCCCCAAACTCACCCATCGCTCGCGCATTGGTCAAAATTAGACCATAAAGCAGCGCCCATTTAATATTAGGCAAAGTAATATGCCAAAATGTCTGCCAACCGGTGGCACCAAGCGTCAATGCCGCTTGTTCTTCACTATCACCTTGGGTCTGCATTAAGGGTATCAACTCACGCGCAACAAAGGGAAAAGTTACAAATAGCGTGGCTAAAACGATACCTGGAACGGCATAGATAACTTGAAAACCAATGCTTTCAAGCCAGCCTCCCATAGTAGAGTTGAGACCGAATAATAAGATAAACATTAAGCCGGCGACGACTGGCGATACCGAAAAGGGTAAATCAAGCAAAGTGGTAACCAGCTGCTTACCTTTAAATTGATAGCGAGTCACCAGCCATGCAATCGCTACCCCCATCACCATATTAATAGGCAACACTATGCCGGCAGTAATTAAGGTGAGCTTAATCGCTTGTACCGCTTCAGGATCGACCAACGAGGCTAAATAAAGCTGCCAACCATTTTTAAAGGCCTCATAAAACACCGCTAGCAGTGGAACCACTAACATGATAATCATAAATAACACGGCAATGGTAATAAATGTGCGCCTTATCCAAGGCGTGTCTTTGGTCGCCGGGTTGCTTTGGTAGTCGTAGCTATTGGCTATTTGCATCTTAGCGGGCTCCTACGCGGCGAGACAGCTTCCACTGCACGATGTTAATGGTCAATAAGATCACAAATGAGATCAATAGCATGAATAACGCTACTGCGGAAGCACCTTGAATATCAAATTGTTCCAGCTTACCGATAATAATCAGCGGTAAAATCTCAGACTGCATCGGAATATTACCCGCAATAAAGATCACCGAACCATACTCGCCAGTGGCACGCGCAAACATCATACCTGCACCCATAAGTAGTGCCGGTAATAGTTCTGGTAAAATTACCTTATTAAAGGTGGTTAAGCGATTGGCACCCAATACCGCCGCGGCCTCTTCAAACTCAACCGATAACTCTGCTAATACTGGCTGCACCGCACGCACAATAAAGGGAAAGCTTACTACGACTAATGCCAACCAAATCCCTATCGGGGTAAAAGCCACTTGAATATCGAACTTTTCAAACCATCGACCAATCAAACCATTCGGCGCATATAAGGTGGCAAGGGAAATACCAGTAACCGCGGTCGGTAGTGCAAATGGCAAATCAACCAACGCATTAATCAGTGATTTACCCGAAAACTCATAACGCACCAATACCCACGCCACCAACGTACCAAATACCATATTGGTCAACATCGCTAAAAACGACATCCATAAGCTCAGTTTAATAGCCGCCATTACTTGCGGCTGACTGATGGTCTCCCAAAACCCCGTCCAGCCCATTTGGCTGGTGGTATAGGCCATCATAGCAAACGGTAATACTACTAATAGCGACAAGCTAAAGACCGTGATACCCATGCTCAGACCAAAGCCTGGTAGCACGTTGCGTTGACGCATGCGGGTCAGCCAGCCTTTTTTATTAGGTTTGCTGGCAGGAGAAGATGTTGCACTCATAATGATGTCCTATTGCTATTGCCTAGCTAATAATACTTATCGTTGTGACCATGCTGTCGTATGATGTTATCTATGCGTCGATAACCTGAATAAGCTCGTAGCTTAAAGGTATAAAGGACATAGCGCGGTTGGCCATGTCCTTAGTAACGCGTTGCTTAGTCTGAAAAGCGGTCTAAAATCTTGATTATTTCGCTATGAAATCTAATGCAAGACTTACTGCGGAGCATTAGTAGCTAACTGATCGAATACGCCGCCATCGCTGAAGAAAGTACCCATAATGTCATCCCATGAACCAAAGGCATCGTTCGGGCGGAAAGTTTCAATCGGTGGTAATTTATCACCGTTTTTATCAAGAACACTTTTTACACTAGGACGTAAATATAGGTCAGCAGCCAATTGCTGGGCAGGCTCACTCCATAAGTAATCAAGATAGGCTTTTGCCGCAGCAGTGGTACCTTTTTTATCGGTAACCGCTTTTACAATGGCAACAGGGCTTTCAGACTTGATAGAATACTTAGGATAGATGATATCTACTTGACCTTTACCAAAATCGGTAGCGGCAAGATTGGCTTCATTTTCAAAAGTGACGAGTACATCACCGATACCGCGTTGAACAAAGGTAGTGGTTGCCGCCCGTCCGCCATTTTCATAGACTTTAACGTTTTTTAGCACGTCTTTGACGTAGTTTTTGGCAGGCGCTTCCTCATTATTAAAAGCATGGAGGCCATAACCATAAGCGCCTAAGAAGGCATAGCGACCATTACCGGTCACTTTTGGATTGGCCATTACAATTTCAAGACCGGGCTGGGTTAAATCTTCCCAGTCCTTGATATTCTTTGGATTGTCTTTACGCACTAAGAAGACGATAGTACTAGTAAATGGCACGGCATTGTCAGGGAACTGCTCTTCCCAATCTGCCTCAACCAAGCTTTTTTTCTCAAGTAGCTCAATATCTGATCCTTGATTCATGGTTGCCACATCCGCTTGTAAACCGTTAGCGACTGACAATGCTTGTTTGCTGGAACCGCCATGAGACTGATTGACAGTCACATTACTGTCTGGGTTCTCAGCTTTATAATGCTCAATAAATAGTGGGTTATAGTCTTTATAAAAGTCGCGCGCCACATCATAAGAGACGTTCAACAGCTCAATGTTTTGACCTACAGCTGGCGTACCGTCAGCATTGGTATTCGCCTGCTCACTGTTACTACAGCCTGCTAGACCCAAAGTCATCGCAACGCCTGCCATACTTAATACGCTAAGCGCTTTATTTTTATAGGGGCTGGCTTTTTTGTTAAGCTGATTGCTTGCTGCGTAAGTTGTCATAAATACCTCAAAGTGTTATATGATTTAATGCAGTTATGCTAACAGCGCTAGCTTATTATGTTTAATGACGAATATGCGTATGTTTGTGCCAAAATGGAATATAGGACTAATTAGCCTGTTAAAGCTAATTAGCGCTTCTTGATCATTGCTTCGGCGGACGTGCCAGCGTATCGAATACCCCGCCATCAACAAAAAAGGTCGACATAATATTATTCCAAGACCCAAATACATCTACCGGCTCAAAGGTATTTATATTAGGCAAGGTATCTTGATTTGCCGCTAGTACCGTCTTATCACTAGGGCGTAGATACATCTTCGCCATCAACTCTTGCGCCGGTTTGTCCCATAGGCCTTTTAGATAAGCGTTTGCCGCCTCCGTACTACCATTTTTATCAGTGACGGCTTGGACCACCGCGACTGGATTATTAATACCGACAGAATAGCTGGGATAAACAATCTCAACCTTTTTATAAGCATAAAAAAGGTGCCGAATTAATCAGGCACCTTTTTTTTATTAAACTAACAGAAATATCGAATCTTTACTAAGTAATTATACCGCAGACGCACCTTCTAACTTCACTTCTGCGCGTTCTTCACGGGCGATATTAGCATAGTAGCTGCGCAAAATATCCAATACTTCCGGACGGCTAAAGTTGTCTGGCACTTCTTCATCTTCTGACAGTGCTTTACGCAATTTAGTACCCGATACTTTTACATGCTGGCTGGCATCATGCGGGCAGGTTTTGCTCGAGGCCATTGCACTACAGGCATTACACCAAAACGTCCAATCTATCTTTAACGGCTGAGTAATCAAGTCATCTTTGTCTAACTTCTCAAAGATAGTTTGGGCATCAAATGCGCCGTAATAATCACCAACGCCCGCATGATCACGGCCGACAATTAGATGGCTACAGCCGTAGTTTTGACGGAATAGCGCATGTAACAACGCTTCACGTGGACCGGCATAACGCATGTCTAATGGATAACCAGCTTGAATTACGGTGTCTGCTTTAAAGTAATTATCAATCAACGTTTTGATAGCTTCTTGACGGACTTCGGCGGGGATATCACCTGGTTTAAGCGCACCTAACAATGAATGCACCAATACCCCATCACAAATCTCAATAGCAATTTTGGCTAAGTATTCATGCGAGCGGTGCATGGGATTACGGGTTTGGAAAGCGGCAACTGTTTTCCAGCCTTTATCAGCGAGTATTTGGCGCGTTTCGGCAGGCGTCTTATATATCTCCGGATATAACATTGGGAACTCGCCTTCGCTTAATACCTCAACACTACCGGCAATATTAACCTCATCTTGGCTCTGCACTTGCTGAACACCTGGGTGCTCGGGATCAGTCGTGGTAAAGACTTGTTGGCATTCATGTTCTTTATCGATGGTATAAGTTTCCTCCACCGTCAATACGCCCATAATCTCGCCGTTTTCGGCAACCAACGCTACTTTGTCGCCTTTGTTTAAGGTATCAGCCGTTACTTTCGGTGCGGATAAAGTAATCGGAATTGGCCAAAACAAGCCAGCATTAGCGCCAGTTTGCAGGCGCATGTCATCAACCACGCCTTGCCAATCGGCTTTATTCATAAAACCATCAAGCGGTGTAAAGCCACCAATACCCAGCATAATCAAATCGCCACGCTCACGTGAGCTCAAGAGAATTTGTGGCAAAGTGCTGGCAAGTTTAAGCGACTGCTTATGCGCATCGCCGGTTAACAATAATGGCTTAAGCTCAGCACTACCGTGTGGCGGTACTAGTGTTGATATGGGTTTTGACTCGGATTTTGCGGTGGCTGCTATAGATTGTGTCATATTGATATCAGAGACCTCGAATAAATGGTGAAATAACAAAGGGTAAAAGTAATCACTAATGAATACGGATAAGAGTGAGTGCTGATAAAGAGGTGTTCATTAAAGGAATACTAATTAAAATGATACGAATAAAACAAATAATGATGTGACATATTAGATGAGCATAGGCTACCTAATTTTCGTTATGAAAATTTATGCAGTGTTTTACTATGGATATGACTTAAAGGAATTTATATTTCCAACCCCAACCTTATATCATGTGACTCTATATTGCCTTGAACCAGTTTTTTTACGAAAACACTAACCATTTTTTTGATGCTACTACCTAGCAAATCATTTTTGCCGCTGCTCTTTGCCTTGTTTTATCGCACCGACTTAGCGCACTTTTTGACATCACCTTTAATTTTAAAAACAAAATTGAGATTACGTCATGTATCAATATAACTATGCTGACCAAACGTTGGTTGAGGAACGGGTTGCTCAGTTTCGCGACCAGACTCAGCGCTTTTTAGCCGGCGAGCTGCCAGAAGAGCAGTTTTTACCACTGCGCCTGCAAAACGGACTTTATATTCAGCGTTATGCGCCTATGCTGCGTATCGCGATTCCTTACGGGCTGCTTGCCAGCTATCAATTGCGCAAACTGGCTGAAATTACCCGTCTGTATGATAAAGGCTACGGTCACTTCACGACTCGTACCAATATGCAGCTGAACTGGCCAAAACTAGAAGAGGTGCCAGATATCTTAGCGCATCTGGCCTCAGTGCAAATGCACGCCATTCAAACCTCGGGTAACTGTATTCGCAACACCACCACCGACCCTTATGCCGGTATTCATCAAGAAGAGATTGCGGATCCGCGCCCCTATTGCGAAATTATTCGTCAGTGGTCGACTTTTCATCCTGAATTTGCATTTTTACCGCGTAAATTCAAAATCGCAGTTATCGGTACTAAGAATGACCGAGCCGCTACCCAAGTTCATGATATTGGTCTGCATGTAAAAACCAATGACGATGGCGAGACTGGTTTTGAGGTGATAGTCGGTGGTGGTTTGGGTCGTACCCCAGTCATTGGTAAAGTCATCAATGAGTTTTTACCACGTAAACATTTACTCAGCTATTTAGATGCCATTTTGCGGGTTTATAATCTGCATGGTCGCCGTGATAACAAGTTCAAAGCGCGTATCAAGATATTGGTTGAAAGTATGGGTGGACGCGCATTTGCCAAATTGGTCGATGCCGAATGGGAAGCGCATACTAAAGATGGCGCATTGACGCTAACGGATGACAACTTTACCACTGCCAGCAGCTACTTTACTGCGCCTGACTATGTAGCAGTTGATGCCCTACAGGTTCAATCTGAGCTACAAAATCAATTAACGGCTAATAAAGACTTTGCCAATTGGTATAACCAAAATACTGTTGCCCATAAAGTGGCTGGCTACCGTGCGGTCGTTATTTCTCTAAAAGCAGGCTTGGTCGATGGCAGTTATGTGCCCTCAGGCGATCTGAACGAAGCGCAAATGGATGCGCTTGCTGACTTATCCGACCGTTATAGCTTTGGCGAGCTGCGCGGCACCTATCAGCAAAATTTAGTGTTTGCCGATGTAGAAATTAACCATTTATATGAGCTATGGCAGCAATTGGCTGAGTTGAATTTAGCCCGTGCCAATATCAATACCTTAACGGACATGATTGTCTGCCCCGGCTGGGATTTTTGTTCGCTTGCCAATGCCACCACCCACAATATCGCCGAACAAATCGAAAAGCAGTTTGATGACCTCGATTATCTCTACGACTTAGGTGATATTCGCCTGAATATGTCCGGTTGCATGAACGCTTGCGCCCATCATCACGTTGGCGATATCGGTATCTTAGGCGTCGATAAAAAAGGCGAACACTGGTATCAGATTAGCCTTGGCGGTAACTCTAGCGATGACGCCAAGATTGGTAAAATACTAGGTAGAGCCGTCCCTGCAACTGACGTTGCCATTACCCTACAAATCATCTTAGACACCTATCTTGAACTGCGCGCGAACAGTGAAAACGATATTGAACGTTTTGGTGATGTGATCGATCGCGTTGGCATTGCGCCCTTTAAGGAGAAGGTCTATGGGTAATCACCATATCTTAAACAGCCAGGGCCTTGATATTAGTAGCGATGATACTTGGTATGCCCTGACCACCGCAGAATTACCAGACGGTATTGCATTAACTGATATCTCATTGCTAGAGCTGCTGCACAAGCAAGACAAGCCGGATGTCATCGTTCCCCTTACCGATTTACTCAGCGCCACCGGCACCCTTGCTGGCGGATTATTACAGCAATTATTTGCGCTATTGACTGAGCATACCAGCTGCCTTGGGGTTTGGGTTACCGCAGATACCGATAGCGATGCGCTGGCGGGTCTGAGCGAGTTTTTATTAGCGCAGGCCTTGATTGTCATCCATGTGCCGACCTTTGTTGATGGTCGCAGTTTTAGCTTTGTACAAACGCTACGTCAACTGGGCTATAGCGGAGAAATCCGCATGGCAGGCGCGTTTGGACGTGACCAAATCGCTTACTTGTTACGCGTTGGTGTCGACAGCTTTATATTGAATGAGCATGACAACAAGCCAGATATCACTCAAGCGTTTACGGCGCTTGCCAGTGCTCATGCCGGACGCAGTGCCGCCAGTTTGCCGATGTTTACTGGTGCTTGATTTCTAAAATTAATAATTATTTAAATTTTCACATTTATCACCTCTTTCAGTTAATCTCAATTAAGGACATCATAATGAGCCAATTGCATCCTAACTTAGACATCGACCAAGCCAATAAAGACCTACAAGGTAAGTCGCCAGAAGAAATCGTCGCATGGGCACTGACCCAAGCCAAAAACCCAATCATTACCACCAATTTCCGTCCTTATGAGTCGGCTATCTTGCATTTAGTCGCATCGCTTCGCCATGATATCACCGTATTGTGGGTTGATTCAGGCTATAACACGGACACTACCTATCAGTTTGCAAACAAGCTCATCCGTGATTTGAACCTAAACGTCATCACTTATATCCCCAAACAAACCAGCGCCTATCGTGACGCGACCATGAATGGTATCCCTGGCATTGATAATCCACAACATGACGAATTTACCGAGCAAGTCAAACTTGAGCCGTTCCGCCGTGCTTTAAATGAGCTAAATCCTGACGTCTGGTTCAATGCCATTCGTAAAGACCAAACTGAATTCCGTCAAGGTCTTGATGTGCTGAGTCTATCTAAAGATGGCGTGTTAAAAGTCGCGCCGTTGTTTGAAAAAACCGACGGTGATTTGGATGGCTATCTGGCCGAACATAACCTACCGAACGAGCTTGATTACTTTGATCCGACTAAGGTAGAAGAAAGTCGCGAATGTGGATTGCATACGCAGCTATAGTTGAATACGCCAAAAATTCATAATGTAAAAACCTCTCTTGGTAAATTAAGAGGGGTTTTTTTAGATTCGCAATATTCATTTCACTATTTCTTTTTTAAAAAAACTACGGATTTTATTAAAATTAAGAATATGTTAATGCCAATACGCTACGTGAGCAGAACCAAGCAATGCCCCATAATGGTTTCATAAATTACCTTTAATTGACTGCAACTAACTGATGGTGACGATATGAACACCTTTCCGCTATTTTTTAAATTAGAAGGCCGCAAAGTGCTTATCGTGGGCGGCGGCGATGTGGCACTACGTAAAGCAGATTTACTCAGTCGGGCTGGCGCGTGTATCACTATTCTTGCACCTAGTATCTGTGCTGAGCTACAAGCGCTGCTTAACCATACTAAAAACGCTGCAACAGACAGCAAACATCACTTAATCTACGAAAATTATAATCAGACCTATATGACTGGTGCGCGAGTTATTATTGCCGCGACAGATGACGAAGTGCTTAATCATCAGATTCATGCGGATGCCAGTCAACTTAATATTCCCGTAAACGTGGTCGATACCCCGCACTTATGCGATTTTATTTTCCCCGCCATTGTCGATCGTAATCCGATTGTGATTGGTATTTCCTCAAATGGTAAAGCCCCAGTGCTAGCACGTCTATTACGCGCCCGTCTTGAGACCTTAATCCCGCAAGGCTACGGTAAGCTGGCCAAGCTGGCCGGTGACTTCCGTGCGGAGGTTAAAACCAAAATACCGACATTAACCGGACGTCGGCAGTTTTGGGAGCGGGCGTTTGAAGGTCAAGTCAGTGAGCTGATGTTTGCCGGAAATGAAACCCAAGCGGCTGCTCAATTACAAGCCGATTTAGATAGCACAGCGGCACAAATTATCAAAAACAACACTGCTACTTGCCAGCTAACTAATGAACAGGATACACAAACGGCATCAACTACCGCAACTACCGCAACTACCGCAACTAATGATAATACAGAAAGCAAACCTATACAGCCCGTCGGTGAAGTCTATATAGTGGGTGCTGGACCTGGCGACCCAGAGCTATTAACGTTTAAAGCACTGAGACTTATGCAGCAAGCAGACATTGTGTTTTATGATGCGCTGGTGTCACCGCAAGTGCTGGATTTGTGTCGACGTGATGCGGACAAAGTTTTTGTGGGTAAAAAACGCAGCAACCATGCCGTGGCGCAGCTGGGTATCAATGAGTTGTTGGTTAATGAAGCCAAGAAAGGTCGGCGTGTGGTTCGGTTAAAAGGTGGCGACCCGTTCATCTTTGGGCGCGGCGGTGAAGAGATTGAGAGCTTACGTGCCCATGGTATCCCCTACCAAGTCGTTCCGGGAATTACTGCCGCCAATGCCGCTGCTAGCTATGCTGGCATTCCACTGACGCATCGTGATCATTCACAGTCAGTACGTTTTGTCACGGGGTTCTTAAAGGCTGGCGCCCCAAACGATAACTTTAAGAATCTACTTGATACCGATGAAACCGTCGTGTTCTATATGGGCTTGCATTCGCTGGCACGCTTGACTGAAGGCCTGATTGAAGCAGGGCGCAGTGGTGACACTCCTATCGCTATCGTCTCAAATGCCAGCATGCCTAATCAACAAGTGTTAACTGGCACCTTAGCAAGCATCGTTGAATTGCAAGAACAAAACCAGCTGCCCACGCCAGCCCTACTGATTATGGGTGATGTGGTCGCGCTACATCATGATTTGGCTTGGTATAATCAGCATAATCAAAACGTTAGCAACAATACTAATGCTAGCACCACTGATAACTGGTTACGTGAAGGCACAACTGCAACGCCTAAAGATGATTTAAAATATAACCAGCCTACTCGCCAGCAAGCGCATGCCTTATCAATGGTAGCTAATCTTGCTGAGCAGAAAGAGGATGATAGTTTGGAGCAGTTGGTGATTGGTTAGAACATGATAAGAACCGCAATAAAAACCACACCTATAAAATTATCAGTGTGGTTTTTATTTGTGTGAAATAAATCTTCAAATATATCGGCTGGGTCTTCAGAGAGTTTGTCAGCTGTCATCAATAGCGCTAATAGCGCTTAATCCAGCAAACCTCGCTAATTCTTGCTAGAATAAAAGCTTTCTATTGACTCTAATAATAGCCCGCTTATGTCCGTATCTGTCACTGCCACACCTTTATTTTCCACTACTCATATCAGACCTTTGAATATCCTGCACACCTCCGACTGGCATTTGGGGCGTAGGCTCTATGGGCGCATGCGTTACGATGAGTTCGTAGCATTTTTGAACTGGCTTTCTGACATCATTACCACCCAGCAGGTGGACGTGCTCATTGTCGCAGGCGACATTTTTGATACCATGACGCCAAGTAATAAAGCCCAAGCACTGTATTATGAGTTCTTAGGTAAAGTCTCAAAATCATGTTGCCAACATATCGTCATCGTCGCGGGCAACCATGACTCCCCGACTTTCTTGGACGCGCCCAGCCAAGTATTAAAGTTTTTAAACGTCCATGTCATCGGCACAGCCTGTGAATACTTGAACGACGAAGTACTCATCTTAAATGATGCAGATGGCATAGCGCATTGTATTATTGCCGCTGTGCCTTATCTTCGCGACCGTGATGTGCGTAGCAGCGGCGCTGGCGAGTCGATGGACAGTAAAGATGCAAGCGTCATTAGCGGTATCTGTGCGCACTATGACGCGGTCGCTACCATTGCTAAAGCCCATCAACAAGCGCTTGCCGCTACACACGCGCACTATATTCCTATTATTGCTACAGGCCATCTGTTCGCTGCTGGCGGTAGCACCACTACGGATGATGGCGTACGTGACTTGTATGTGGGCAACTTAGGTAAAATCTCAGCCGAGATGTTCGATGCGAGCTTTGATTATGTGGCGCTTGGGCATCTACATGTGCCGCAGCGTGTTGGTGGTCGCGAGCATATTCGCTATTCAGGATCGCCCATTGCCATGGGTTTTGGCGAAGCACGCCAGCAAAAGCAGGTATTATTGGTACAATTTGGAGCTATAACAGAAAATATTGCCCCAGTATCAACACCCTCACCATCCATACAACTTACCAGTGAAACCATACCGACTCAAAAATTGGCCAATAACCGAGCGTCCAACAATGACTTTATAGACGATTTATTTGGCTTCGATGTGTTAGATGATACGCATAACCACGATAATAAAGAGACTGCTCAAGCGTCTATAGCTATAACTGACAAACCTGAATCAAAACTACTGCATCGTGACGAATCTCGTCATATGCAAGTGACCTCCCTTAGCATCCCTTGTTTTCAACGATTGGCGCAAGTCTCAGGTGACTTAGAAACCATCAAGGCCACCATTCAAGCGCTCACACAATCACGTTCCTCGTCAGAATCCGTTTGGCTTGAGGTCATTTATACTGGCGATAATATTGTCAGTGATTTACGTGAACAGGTTGCTGCTATGGTAGAAGGATTACCTTGTGAGATATTAAAAATTAAAAATCCTCGCACCTATAATAAAGTGCTCAATCAAGAAGCGTCTTCTGAGACCTTACAAGATTTAAATGAGATGGAAGTCTTTGAACGTTGTTTGAGCGTTAATGACGTCACAGACGAGCAAAAGCTTACTTTGCGTGCCGCTTATGGACAAATACTTCATGCTATTCGTGATAAAGACAGTCGGGCGGAATAAGACAGAAATCGAGAATTAAACTATCTTTCTATATAAGTATTCTATACGTCAGTATTTAGCGTTAACCTAACTAATAAGACCTGCCCATGCGACTGATTGAACTGCGACTAAAAAATCTGAATTCACTGAAAGGCGAATGGCATATTGATTTTACTAATCCCGCCTTTGTCAACGAAGGCATCTTTGCCATTACCGGACAGACCGGCGCGGGCAAGACCACCATTTTGGATGCAATTTGCTTGGCGCTATATAGTCGCACCCCTAGATTAGGTGACATTACCGGGTCAACCAATGAGATGATGACCCAAGGCACAGGCGAGTGCTCAGCGGAAGTGGTGATAGAGATTGGTGATAAACACTATCGCTGCTCATGGTATCAACATCGGGCGCACAAAAAACCCAAAGGCAACTTATTACCTATTAAACACGAAATCAGTGTCGTTGAAACCAAAAAAATATTGGAGGAAAAAAAATCCAAGACAATGGCTTATATCCAAGACCTAATCGGTATGGACTTCAACCAGTTCACCCGTTCAATCATGTTGGCACAAGGCAGTTTTGCCGCATTTTTGAAGTCCGATGTTGCAGATAGAGCCGCCATCCTCGAAAAAATTACCGGTACGGCAATCTACGCTGATATATCTAAAAACGTTTTTGAAAAAAAACGTGAAGAAGAAAGCGAGCTTACCAAACTACAAGCCGGTATTGACAACCTGCCCTTGTTAAGTATTGAGGATGAGGCGCAGCTGATAGCAGGTTTAAAAGCGCATGAGAGCGCCCAAAACACACAACGACAAGCGTTTAAAACCGTCAACGAGCACATTCAATGGTTGGATAAAGTCGCGGATTTAAAACAAAACTTATCCCATTATCAAACGGTAATGACGACCGCGCTGCAAGATGAGAAAGGCTTTACTCCAGATGCAGCGCGTTTAGATGCCGCAAACAAAGCGTTGGAGATTGACAGTCCCTTTCGAGAATTGATCTATAGTCGCGACATGGCAAAACGTCTGAATAATGAACAGCAAGACTTACTAGGGAAAATTCCCGCTCAAAAAGAATTGCTTGATAATACCACTACAGATTTGAATATTGCTACTAGGCTTGAAGAACAAGTAACAAAAGAGCTGCACGATACATTGCCTATCATAGCGAAAGTGCGTGAACTTGATGCCGAGATAAAGCAGCAATTATGGTTGCTAAGCGATGATAACCAGCGCAGAAATTCGCTATTAACGAATACCCAGCAATTAAATCAAGAAATAAACGTCCATAAAAATACAGAACAAGATACCAACAATAAGCTTGCGTCTGTCAGGCAATACCTAATTAATCATCACGAACTTAATGATCTTGATACTGATATTGCCCTATTTAATAGTAACGGCAGTCGGTTAAAAGTACTATTGCAAGACAACGCGACTCTAATCACTAACAGGCAAACATATCAAGACCAAGCTACCCATCTACAAAAAAATATTAATGAGCTAAACCGTCAGCAAGCAGTGGATAAGTTACTGATTACTAATAAGCGTGACCAACTTAAAGGCTTGCACCAACAGCAGACAAACTTACTACAAGATAGCTCGTTACATAATATGCGCAGCCAACAAGAGCATATCGATCACATCAACAGCCAAATTGAGCGCGTCAGCTTTAAATTGCAACAATTAGCTGTCATCTCAACCCAGATTGAAACGATCAATATAACACAACCCAATGTCAAGCAAGAACTGAACTCGCTTGAGGGCTTAGTAAGTGATAATGAAGCAAAAATTACAGACGCTAAGGGTAAGCGTAGAGAAAAACAAGAACATCTTAACTTACTACAAAAAGTCGCTAAGCTTGAGGATTATATTTCAGAATTAGAGAGTAGTAAACCTTGTCCATTATGCGGCTCCGTAGAACATCCTTATAGTGACAGTATTCACAAGCACCCATTGCTCGCTAATGGCACTCAAGGTGAGAATTCCCCAATCAGTCAGGCTGAGCAACAGAGTGTTGCGCTAGATAAGCTTATCGATGAGTTGGAGAAGATTTTATCTGAAGCTAATATTGACTATGCAACCAAGAAAAATAACCTTATAAACAACCAAAAGCAATTAACAGTTCTACACCATCAAGTTAAGACCTTATATAGCGACATTCAGGGTGATATTACCTCACTGCTCGGTACGGATGTAGATTTTTCAGGCTCAGTAAAGGCGATTATTAATTCGTTTAATCAAATTAACAATGATATCAATACGCTTAATCAGCAGCTAGAGTCAGGCACAGCGGATATTGAGCCAATTGAGCATTTACTATTATTGGTGAGCAGTGCCAAACAAAGTCTTACTCAAGAAAAAGACCTTATCAAAACCACGCTTGCTCAATATGATAATTTTACTCAAACTATTTCGAATGTGAGCACAGCTATCGACACTGAAGAACGGCAGCAACAGACGCTCTCTAATGAAGTAAGCAACTTTGCGACTGAGATTAAGCTTAATTCCCAAAGAACAGCAGGGTTAGATAATACCGTAGCGGCCAACTTCTCTGAGCTAACAGAAATAACGGGCACTGTGTTAGCGGTGATTGATAAGTATTCTGCTAGCAACGATGACCTAAGTGCTGAGACACCGGACAACTCACTCAAGCCATCATACTCACTTAAGCCACTGACAGATAGTATTCATAATAAAATAGTATTGAATATAGTAGTGTATAACGAGCTTCTAGATAGTCTACGCCAGCAGCGCAGCGCCTTAATGCAGCTAAAAGAGTATTTTAATACGCAAAAAGTTACTCAGCAGAATCTGTTAACCACACTCAGTGGTCTAAGCACTCAAATTGATGCCAAACAAACACAACTAGACAGCTTAGAGAGCGAGCTTAAAAATATCGTCACGCTAATTGCAGACAAAACGACATCGCTCAATCAGTTACAGAAAAGCAGAAAAGAGCAATTTAATAATAAGGACACGGAAGGTGAAGAAAATCTTCTGCGTACCTCAGTTGATGATGCTAAGTCAAAAAGAGCTATGGCTCAAAGACATCAAGACAGTGCTAAGCAAGCGCTTAAGCAATTACAAGACCGTGCGCAGCAGCTATCAGCTGAGCTTGATACGGCTACCCACACGCTTACCGCACAGGAAAATAACTTTGCCACTTTATTAGTACAGTCGCAGTTCGCTAATGAAGCCAATTTTGGTAATGCGCGCTTGCCAAAAAAGGAGCGTGATATGTTAAAACAGCGGCAGTCCAGCATTGAACAGGCGCTCAATCATGCCAAGATGCAGCTAAATAATACCCAGAACTCCTTAAATGAACAGCTTAGCAATCCATTAACCAGCGAGAATCTAGACACACTTGCCGGCAGATATCTGCAATTACAGGCAGATATAGAGAGGCGCTTCGGAGAGATTGGTGCCATTGAACAACAGCTAAAAGCCAATGATGAACAAAAAGGCGCACAGACAGCGCAGAATGTCGCTATCGATGCTCAAAAAGAGAAAATGCAGGTCTGGCAACAGTTGTATGACTTGATTGGCTCAGCCGACGGTAAAAAATATCGCACTTTTGCACAAGGCTTAACCTTTCAGGTGATGATTAATCACGCCAATGCTCAATTACAAAAAATGAGCGACCGTTACTTGCTGATTCATGATAATAATAATGCGCTGGAGCTTAATGTCATTGACAACTATCAAGGCGGTGACATTCGCAGCACCAAAAACTTATCGGGCGGTGAAGGCTTTATTATTAGCCTTGCCTTGGCACTCGGGCTATCACAAATGGCAAGCCAAAATATTCGTGTCGATTCATTATTTTTAGATGAAGGCTTTGGTACTCTTGATGAAGAGTCACTCGATATCGCCCTTGATACGCTCACTAGCCTGCAACAAGAAGGTAAACTTATCGGAATTATCTCGCACGTTCAGGCGTTAAAAGAGCGCATTATGACCCAAATTCAGGTCAAAAAAATCTCTGGGGGCTTTAGTGAAATTAGCGGTCAAGGCTGTCATAAGATTGCAAGTTAAATTAATTATTTCTCAAGGTGTTTTAAAATGGTTATGATTGTTAGAAAACTCATCCAGAGTGCTGGCGTGATCAGCACCTCTGCCATCACCCTATCTATCAGCTTATTCGCGGTATTTGTGGCAATAACGCCGGCCCAAGCGACGATCAGCTGTGCGGGTTATCTGCCCAATAGCTACTTTGAGCGTATCGACGATAATAAAGAATTTGCTGGCAAGCTAATCGAACTAGCAGATGGCACGCAACAGCTAGAAGATTTAAATGGCAAAGTGCTCCTAGATGGATTGACTGACGGCTATATCCTAATGAATAAGTATCTATGGGCGCAGCAAGATGGCAAATACGGTATTGTCACGGCAAGTGGCGAGATAGTTGTGCCGTTCGCTTATGATAACATTGCGACTGAGCTTGATATTGGCACCAGCTTTATCGTCAGTATTAATAATGATACTAACCTATCAAACGGTTTGGCCAAACAAGGTATTATTGATCGTAACGGTTATTGGGTTTATCCTCTTCAATCTCAAAATAATAATCAACAGCAAAAAAAACGTAGAATCGATAATGGCTATGGTAACTACAGCCAAGCTCAGGAAAGTTTTAAGCCTACGAAAGCAGTTGACGCGCCACTTAACCTTGTATCAGCTTCTATTAGTCACGCCCATTATGATAGCGATACAGACCGCGACTATTTTTTGATTAAGTCTTTGTCTAGTGATAATGGCAATACGAATAAAGCTGATGACGCTGGCGAGTCAGTAACTCAATCAGTATTAAATAGGATGGGCTTACTTGATGATCAAGGCCACTGGATGATTCCGCAGCAGTATGACGCGCTCTATCCGTTAAACCCTTGTACCGGTCAGCCGTTATATTTACAGGCAGTCCTTACAACAGCAAAACAACAGCAAACCGCCCTACTTGACCAACACGCTAATATCATTATCCCCTTTGCCACTAATCAGAATATTGAGCTCTTCACTAATAGTGACAAGTCGCCGCTATTTTTGCGTAGCACTTTGATTAAAGGTAGTTCCGCGACTGGCATGACTGAGGACATCAAAGACGATGTCGTTAGCGCGCAAATTATCGATGCTACTGGTAAATTACTCCTGTCATCAGATGCGCCTATTGTGAAGCTATTATACCATCAGCTTTATGCTTATCAGCAGGCTGGCAAATTTGGCTTTATTAATAATCGAGGTAAAACTATCTTAGAGCCACAGTTTGATAGTTATCGTGATGACGCCGATAAAGTATGGGTAGAAAAGAATGGGGAAATGGTGCGTTTAGAGACATTGATTAACTTAGGTTAGGCATTTTACGATCATTTTTTTGTATTTACCTGATTATTTCTCTTTCTAATTTTCTTTCCACGATTAATTGTTAGCCATTAAAAAAACCACCGTTAATTAATAACGGTGGTTTTCGTCTTATTCAGGATAAGTAACTATTTATTCAGTTACTTGTTTTATTTATTTTTAGCTACTTAGTCACTAAACCACTCAACTCACTCATCAGTACTGATAATGTTGATAGACTGATTTTACTGTCTTCATTGCCATCTAGCTTTTGCATCTCTACCGTTGTTGATTCAAGCTGATCTTCATGACGTAACTTCCAGTCACTAAACGCTTGCCCGGCATTAGGCTGTGATAATAGGGCATCCATCAGTAAGCGCAGACTGCGTGTGACCTCATTAGCCAGTGCGTGTTTCGCGCGGCGATCCCAATGATCCTGCTGCGGTAAGGTAGCAATATTATCCATCATCCAATCTAACTGTAAGACTTTATAGACTTCAAAGTATAAGGTTGCAATCTCGTCAACAGGACGTTCGTATTCCTCAGAAAGCAGTGCCGTATCGAGGGCGTCGACATGATAAGGCAGCATAGCGAATAGTGTCGCATCACTATCCGTCAGACCATCCTTGCTTAAACGGACCTTATCATCTTGTAAGTAACCTGCGAACTGCTGTTCAATAAATCCACCCGACTTGGTCAATTGCTCGACACTATCGCTAAAGCGGCTAATCATATCAGCGACTTGCAAGTCTTGCCCAAAGGCGTTGATAAACCAAACGACACCGTGCTCAAGTGCATCACGCAGACGCAGCTCAAGATTGAGTAACAGCTTCGCATTGACCTTGTTGTCGAGTGATTCAAGCAGTTCCCATGCTATTGAGACATTAAAGACATCACGTGCAATAGCATAGGCACGGATAATAGTGGCTAGCGATTGCCCCGTTTCCTCAGTTAGACGGAACAATGCTTCTATACCTAAACGGTTGACCACATTATTGGTCAGATAAGTGCTAATGATTTCACGGTGCAAACGGTGCTCTGTCATCTCATCAAAGAAGCGGGAGGCCAGCTCCTCTGGGAAGTATTGACGCAGCTCATCAATAAAGTACGGCGCATCCGGCAAGTCAGACAATAATAAGTTATCATAAACCCACATTTTACCATAAGCCATAACGACCGCTAGCTCAGGATTGGTTAAACCAGTACCTGCTTTTTGGCGTCTGGCAATTTCCTCGTCTGATGGCAGATATTCAATAGCACGATCAAGACGATGCTCGCTCTCTGACAGCTGAATAAAGCGTTGATGGTCACTTAAATTGGCCACTGCGCGAACATGACTCAACTCAATCGCTTGCGGTTGTAGATAGTTTTGGCGCAATACAAGCTCAGCAACACTATCGGTCATACTTTCTAATAGATCATTGCGCTGCTCTAACGTCATATCATCTTGCTCGACCACTTCTCCGAGTAAGATTTTGATATTGACCTCATGGTCTGAGCAGTTCACGCCGCCTGAGTTATCAATAGCATCGGTATAGATACGTCCGCCAGTTTGCGCGTATTCAATACGACCTTGCTGCGTGAAGCCTAAGTTACCACCTTCACCAACCACTGCGGTGCGCAACTCACCACCATTAACCCGTACCGCATCGTTGGCACGGTCACCGACATCTGCATGGCTTTCATTAGCGCTTTTCACATAAGTACCGATACCGCCATTCCAAATCAAATCAACTGGTGATCGCATTAAGGCGCTGATAAGATCGGTGGGTGCAAGGCTGTCTGCTTTAATATCAAAAAGTGTTTTCATCTCAGGGCTGATAGCGATGGTTTTGTCAGTCCGCGCAAACACCCCGCCACCTTGGCCAATCAGCGACCTCTCATAATCATCCCACGTTGAGCGCGGTAAGTTAAATAAGCGCTCGCGTTCTGCATAAGAATCCGCTGTATCAGGATTAGGGTCGATAAAGATATGTAAATGGTTAAAGGCAGCGACCAGCTTAGTATGCCTTGAGCGCAGCATACCGTTACCGAAAACGTCACCACTCATATCACCGATACCAACGACCGTAAAGTCATCACGCTCCTGAATATCCATGTCACGCATACGGAAGTGGCGTTTGACCGATTCCCAGCCGCCGCGAGCCGTAATGCCCATCGCTTTATGGTCATAACCGACCGAGCCGCCAGAGGCAAAGGCATCATCCAGCCAAAAGTTATATTCAGCAGATAAGGCGTTAGCGATATCAGAGAAGCTTGCGGTACCTTTATCGGCAGCGACCACTAAGTACGGGTCATCATCATCATGACGTACGGTATTGGCTGGCGGGACAATTTTGCCATCGACGATATTATCAGTGACATCAAGCATGCCGCGTAGGAATGCTTGATAGCAGGCAATACCTTCTGCTTGAAAGGCTTCGCGGCCGTCAGCCATAGTTTTCGTTTTGACGATAAAGCCGCCTTTTGAGCCAACAGGGACAATCACCGCATTTTTCACCATTTGCGCTTTGACCAATCCCAATACTTCCGTACGGAAATCTTCAATCCGATCTGACCAACGCAGACCCCCACGGGCGACCTTACCACCACGCATATGCACCGCTTCAACGCGGGGTGAATAGACAAAGATTTCAAACATTAGCTTAGGTTTTGGCAAATTGGGAATATCTGCCGCTAAGAACTTAAATGACAGTCTGTCTTTACGTTGACCATCGTCATCTATTTGATAAAAGTTCGTCCGTACCATGGCATTGATTAGATCTGAATACCAACGCAGAATGCGATCTTCATCTAAACTATCAATACCTGACAATGCAATGGTGATTTGTTCTTGAATCTGTGTTATTTTTTTAGTGCGCTCATCGTTGGTTTTTTCATTACTGTATTTAGGATTCATTCGTGTGTCGAATAATTCAGCCAATAGCACACTGATGGTGCTATTTTTAATCATCGTTTGTTTAATATAACGTATGGAAAATCCTGCCCGCGCTTGGTGCATATAACATGATAGGGCACGTAGCACCACCACCTCATAAGTATCAAGCTTAGCCGTCAGTACCAATTCATTAAAACTGTCACTCTCAACACGCCCAGCCCAAATTTCCTGCAAGCTGTCCTCAAACTGACTGTGTACCACCTGCATATCAACGGCATCTACATGCGCCAAGGTCAGTTCGTACTCTTGCATCCAGATTGGCTGCTCTGCTAAGTCAAATGTATAGGTTTGCGAGGTGATGACTGACACCCCAAAGTTTTCAAGGACTGGCAACACATCAGACAAAGTAGCTGGTACTTGATTCCCGTATAACTTCAGATGCATCTGATTCTTAGCGTCTGCTGTCGATTGATACAAATGCCAAATCATGGGTTTTGTGTCAGTTAAGCTGGCCAGTCTCTGAATGTCTTTATTCAGCGTTTTATCATCAAAACGTGCTTGATGCGCAGCTGGAATATAGTCTAAAAACCGTTCGAGCAGCAATGACTCAGTTTGCGTATCATTTTTCAGGTTGTTTTTATCAGCACCTGTTTGGGCCGTATGCGAAGAGTTTGGCATAACACCGATCCTTTTTATTATGAAGAGTAATGGTTATTCTTGTACCTAGAATTATAGTACTGAGCATTAACACTGACACTATTCTTTTATTTTACTCATACTTTATTTCCTATTAGAGTGTAACGCACCTGCTGGCATAGCTAAAGCTTACAACATCATTTCATGAATCAGTTTACAGTCGATAACCTTTTAACCTTTATTGATGAAAATACTATAATAAGCAGTTTACGTCATCGCTCAATGATTTAAATAATACTATGGTAGTCTTTTGAGTGCTGGCATGTTGATACTCATGGTAATCGATGCAACTTTTTTGTTAGAATACGGCATGATGTTTAACAGTAATTTACTGACTGGCTACTAATAATTAATACTAAGGGCAAGGATGTATGATGAATATTTTGGTGATTGGCTCAGGTGGTCGCGAACACGCATTGGCGTGGCAATGTGCTAAAGATGATAACGTACAACAAGTTTATGTCGCCCCCGGCAATGCTGGCACGGCTCTTGAGCAGAAATGCCAAAACGTTATTTTAGATGCTGCCACGAGCGCCTCTGACCACAGTCCGGTTGTCACATTTTGTCAAAACAATGCTATAGATATGGTTATCGTCGGTCCCGAAGCTCCACTGGTCACCGGTATTGTTGATGCCTGCCGTGACGCTGGCATTCAAGCTTGGGGGCCCACGGCTTATTGTGCGCAGTTAGAAGGCTCTAAAACCTTTGCCAAAGAGTTTATGGCACAAAACCATATCCCAACGGCGGCCTATCAAGGCTTTACCGATGCAGAAAGCGCCAAAGCCTACGTTAGCGACCAAGGCGCACCAATTGTTATCAAAGCTGATGGACTGGCCGCTGGCAAAGGCGTTATTGTTGCCGAAACCGTTGAACAAGCGCATAACGCTATTGATGATATGCTCGCTGATAATAAATTTGGTGATGCCGGTAGTCGGGTGGTCATTGAGCAATTTTTGCGCGGTGAAGAAGCCAGCTTTATTTGTATGGTTGATGGCGATAATATTTTACCGATGGCAACTAGCCAAGATCATAAACGTGCTTATGAGGGCGATACCGGCCCAAATACGGGTGGCATGGGTGCGTACTCTCCTGCCCCAGTGGTCACCGCAGATATTCATGATAAAGTGATGGCACAAGTGATTCAGCCAGTCGTCGATGCTATGAAAGCTGCTAGTCATCCTTATACTGGATTTTTATATGCCGGTCTAATGATTAATGAGTCAGGTAACCCGTTTGTTATTGAATTTAATTGCCGCCTTGGTGATCCAGAAACGCAACCTATTTTAATGCGTCTGCAGTCTTCAATGGCTGACTTAGTTACTCAAGGGCTAGCTGGAAAGTTACCTAAGCAAGCTAAATGGGATGCGCGTCCTGCACTGGGCATTGTCATTGCTTCAAAAGGCTATCCAGAAACCTCTTCTAAAGGTGATATCATTACTGGGTTGCCAGAGCTCGATGAGCAAGACAGCAATGTTGCTCATGATAATAATGCTACAGTGGTCAAAGTCTTTCATGCTGGTACTGTCTTTACTTATGGCAAGCAGTCAGACAACCTTGACGCCGATGCAGCCACTGATAATGACAAGGAAATTATCACTAATGGCGGGCGTGTACTATGTGTCACTGCTATGGCGGATAGTGTTTTGGATGCTCAGCAAGCAGCATTATCAGTAACGGGGGCAATTAGTTTTGAGGGTGCACAGTATCGTCGTGATATTGGTCATCATGCAATTACACGCTAAATAAAGCGTTTAATTTAGATTGACATTTATAGTAACAATTAATTACTTTCTAGTCGTTAATAACTTAAATAACTTACTAGCATCTCATGATTTACAAACAAGACCGTGTTGACCCAGGAATAGGTACTATTGAGCCGACACTATTTTTTATGTTAACGCCATAACCCCCTTGTATTGTTGCCCTTAAACCCGCAAATCAGAACCAACCTGATGAATGATGATATTTATGGCAAATGAACCGTCTAAACCGTCTAATAATAAACAGTCCATTGATAACCTGAAAACATCAGGCTTTGAGCGCCGCTTATCGATTGCTAAAACTTCTTTAAATATTGGTCGACGTTGGGCGGGCAATAGTGTCTCTGGCATGTTCTTAGATAAAAAAGCACGTTCAGCACGTAATCAGGTATTTATGGAAGAGCAGGCAAATTATTTGGCAGAAGAGCTGGGTAAGTTAAAAGGCTCTGTGGTTAAGATTGGCCAAATGCTTGCGATGTACGGTGAGCATGTTTTGCCGCCTGAAATTACTCGGGCGCTGCAAACGCTTAATGACGACACGGCGACGCTAGCATGGCCAAAGATAGAACAGACGCTACAACGTATACTAGGCGATAAGCTGAATGAGCTCGAAGTGGATCCAATACCTATTGGTACCGCCTCACTTGCCCAAGTTCACCGTGCAACAGTGCTCTCAACTGGTGAACAAGTCGTCTTAAAGGTTCAATATCCAGGGGTGGCAGATGCTATCGACTCTGATTTGGCGTTGTTTAAGCGCTTATTAAAAGTCAGTAATGCTGTGCCGCAAACACGCTCGCTCGATGCGTGGTTTGAAGAAATACGCGATCTATTGCGTAATGAAGTGGATTATGAAGTTGAAGCGGCAACGACTGAACGTTTTTATGAGCGTCTGCTTACTGACCCACGTTACGTTGTACCCAAAATCAATCGGACTTACTCAAGCAAGCGTTTGTTGTGTATGACTTATGAGCCTGGTGTTACGGTGACATCAGAGGCGCTACAAGAGTTGTCTTCTGAGCGCCTTAATGCAATTGGTCAAGCGGCAATTGAAATCATGATGCAAGAGATTTTCGTTTGGGGTGAGATGCAAACGGACCCCAATTTCGGGAATTATCTTGTACATATCAGCGATAATGACGCTCATGATAATGGTGAAATCGATAAGCTAATATTGTTAGATTTTGGTGCTATTCGTCAGTTTGATAACACCTTACTGACGATTGCGCATGGATTATTGCGTGCAGGCTATTATCATAATCATACAGCGATGATGGCAGCGATGACTGGTTATGAGTTCTTTGACAGTATGAGTGACGAGGTTCGAGTGAATGTAGCTTCCTTATTTTTGTTGGCCACTGAGCCTTTCAGTCATCCTGCGACCAATCCTGATATTCCTGAGAGCTGTTTAGATGCACAGCAGCGTTATGTCTGGGCAAATAGTAAACTGCATTCAAGACTTTCAACATCTGCTACACAAGCAATGCAGTCGTTTGAATTTAATTTGCCGCCTAAAGAATTTATGTTTATTAGCCGTAAATTTATTGGTGCTTATACTTTCTTGACAGTTATTGATGTTCATACTAATTCTGACAGGTTGGTAAAGCCTTATTTATAGATAGTGAGTATATTAAATACTCTAATTTTTGAAACTGTCTTTTGTTAGTGGCGTGTTTTGTGTTTTTAATTACTTAGGCTATTTTTTATAGCTTTTAAAAGAGCCATAGCCTATCCGTCAAATCTGGTTTGATAACCCACCGGTTTGCGCATGTTCAACTGCCAACAGGTCTCCCGACGCGCTACGTATTTAACCTCAAAGTGTGTACGCTGGCTATTGGCTGGCACTTCATGACGAACTGTCGGTAATTGCCAAACGCCGATGGACTGCTGCTCAGCATTATCCATATAACTTTTAATGTTAGTCGCTAAAATAACTTCCCCGCCCTCTTGTAACCGTGATAATAAAAATTCAAAAAATGGCATGTTTAACCATTGCTGGTTAGGGTTGTGCTGTTCAGGATTGGGATATAAGATAAAAATGCGTGCAATACTATTGGGTACAATGGCATGAACAATCCACGCTATTGCATCCGCATGAATGGGTGTTAAGTTACTGAGCGCCTGCTGGGTAGCTTGTTTAGCAAAAGCCTCAAACTTATTACGGGTACGTTCAATGGCTATCAGCTGCTGGTCAGAATGAGCTGCAGCGAAACTTAACGCATGCTTACCCTTCCCTGCGCCGATTTCTAATACCAAAGTCGCTGTCTTATCATTCCCTTTCGCAACTTCAGGAATGACAAAATCACGCGGAGCAGATAGTTTTTGGGGTTGAAAGGCGCGCTGCTGCTGATGTGAAAGTATGAACTCTTGTGCCATTGGTTCTCCCCTATTGGTTTTAATGAAAAGCCAGTTTAAACATCAAATCGATGACAACAAAGTCTAGTTATTATAGATGCTACTTATAAAAATTAAGCAGTCCTCCCATTTACCTTGTTCTAAATTATTCTTGTACCACTCTTTGATTTTATCACTGTTTGTCTTTTAATATCTGCGTGCTATTATAATGATTGTTATTTAATGATAATACTTTTTCTATCAACTATGAGGATATCCTCACTTTTATGACCACACCATTGAACACCAATACCCTACCCAAAACTTATCCCTGTCCGAACTGTGGTACTAAAACAGCCTGGCAAGATAACAAATCGAAGCCTTTTTGTAGTGAGCGCTGTAAGCTTATTGATTTAGGCGCTTGGGCAAGCGAAGAGTATAGTTTACCCGCTGAGATTTCACCATTTTCTGATGAGCTATAACTCATACTATAAGTGGCACGATTAATCATAGCAGAACTCATAGAGTTGGTTATTCTATCATTCAAAATCACAATAACCACGGTCTAACTTAACACTTTACCATTCTAAGGATATCCGTATGTCAGCTACTTATTTGATGCCCACTTATAATCGTCAGCCGATTAGTTTTACCCGTGGTTCCGGTAGCTGGCTCTATACCCAAGACGATACAGCGTATTTAGATGCGCTCACTGGCATCGCGGTATGCGGTCTCGGTCATTGCCATCCCAAAGTAACTGAAGCTATACAACAACAAGCGGCAACGTTGGTTCATACCAGTAATTTATTCGGTATTGATTGGCAAGAGCGTGCAGGTGAAGCGCTGTGTACTGCGGCACAAATGGACAGCGTATTCTTTGCCAATAGCGGTGCTGAAGCGAATGAAGCAGCACTAAAAATGGCGCGGCTATATGCCTATAACCAAGGCTTTAAGCGTCCAAAAGTGATTGTAATGGAACAGTCCTTTCACGGTCGTACCTTGCTATCGTTATCAGCAACAGCCAATCCGAAAGCGCGTGAAGGCTTTTTTACTTTAGATGATGATTTTATTCGTGTACCTTTTGGTAGCATCGAAGCGATTGAACAAGCTGCTAAAGACTTTGATGACATCTGCGCAATATTTGTAGAGCCTATTCAAGGTGAAGGCGGTCTAAATACTGCTGAGAATGGTTTCGTCTATCTAGAACAACTGCAAGCTGAATGTGATGCCCATAATTGGTTATTTATGATCGATGAAGTACAGACGGGTAATGGTCGTACGGGTAAATATTTTGCTTATCAGCATAGCAATGCGCACCCTGATGTACTGACCACCGCCAAAGGGCTTGGTAACGGTTTCCCAGTCGGTGCCTGTATGGTTAGTGGCCGTGCAAAAAATCTATTTGGTGCCGGCAGTCATGGCTCTACTTATGGTGGTACGCCACTTGCAAGCCGCGTGGTGCATAGCGTCTATGAGGTGTTAACCAATAGCGACATCATGGAGAATTCGGTACGTGAAGGAGAATTTATCCGTGAGACTATGACTGACGAGCTTCAGCAATATGGCGTTAGTAGTCGCGGCGCTGGAACAATGATTGGTATTGTATTGCCAGAAACTATGGACTGTAGTCAACTGGTTGATCTTGCTCGTGATGAGCAGAAGCTGATTATTAATGTAACCGGTGGCCATGTCATTCGTCTGTTACCTCCCCTTAATATAAGCCGCAACGAGAGCGAACAAGTGGTTGAACGTCTGCTTAATCTATTAAAACCATTACTTTAAATAGCCCTTTTCGATGCATCTATTAAAGTACTGTTTACTCATATGTTGGCAAATTTAATTAAAAAATCCCTTTAGATTATTCCTAATCTAAAGGGATTTTTTAATTAAGGCTACGCTTTAGCTAGATTGTTAACTCGCGTGAAAATATTTTTTCAATACTTCTAAGCAGCGCGTAATCTTTGCCGGTTGCTGTTCACGGTTTAGAGTGACGGCATAAAGTACAAAGCTTGGTAACTGATAACCGGTCAACACTTCAACCAACTCGCCACTTTCAAGCTCTTTTTTGACATCCATCTCCATCATTCTGACCAGACCGTGACCTTCTTTGGCCAAAGTAGTTGCTATAAAGACATTATTGGTATGAATACGTGAAGTCATTTTGATTCGGGTTTTTTTACCGGTTTCAGTTTGTGCCAGGTCAACCTGATGACTATCTTTCATAAGGTCAATACAAATTAGCTGATGATTGGTCAAATCTTTAGGGCTTACGATTTTTTCATGTTGTCTTAAATACTGTGGTGAGGCCACCAATACTTGGCGCACATCAGTGAGCGGATGACTACTTAAAGTGGAGTCATTAATAGTAGGACTCATGCGAATCGCAATATCAATACGCTCATCAATCATGTCGATATAATGATTGTCTGCAAAATAAGTAATGCTTAAATCATCATGCGCCGCCATCCACGTGGATAAAGCGGGCAAAATATGATTGACCCCAAGCTCAGGAGTAGTAGCAATGCGTAGACTGCCGGCAAGCTCGTCACGAAGCTGGTTAACCTTGATTCTACCTTGCTCAGCAGCGCTAACCACATCTTTTGCCGCGCCATAAAAACTTTCGCCTGCCTCGGTTAAGCTCAGCTTGCGGGTTGAGCGATGCAATAGCACCACGCCTAATTCATTCTCTAATGACCGGATTTGTTGGCTGACCGCACTGGTTGTGATACCAAGCTCACGAGCTGAACCACTAAAAGAGCCGTGTCCGACCACACTGGCGAACACGGCCATACCGCGTAAATTATCTAACATATTCTCACCTAAGCTATTTTTCGGTTTTTAATATAACTTAACCATTATAGCTTATAATCATTTTTTTTACATTGTTTCCTACATTCATTTAGTAGGGTATATTTCTAATAAATTCATAAATATCAACGCTTTAGCGTTTATTGGTAGTATTTTCAGCATTAGACGCTAGCGTTCAATTTATTTTTAATTTGAAAAGTATTTATTTGGAAGTATTGTTGATTGTTTAATTTATCTTAACCTTACCCATTTTACCTTCACCGCGTCCTGACAGATATTGCATAACTGGTGATTTAAGTAGCCGTGTCTGTGCAACAGCGGTCGCCTGCTCTAAGCGCTGGCTTTGACGACACTCAGGCGTTTTATTATCCGCTTGCATAACACTACCATCGATTTGCAGGCTAATATTAGCCTGAGAAAACTGCTGTTGCACCTTTACTGCTAATGCTTGAAAGGTAGCTTGCAGATGCTTACTATCCACCCCAGTAATAAATATCGCCTTACCATTACAGGCGCCGGTCATCATACCTTGACGGGCAAGTGCCAATTCATCCGAGGCCAAACTGTTATCCTCACGAGCCGTTTGTAGCCAATAATCCCACTTTTCTGGTGACCATTCGCCTATTAACTCTTGCGGCTCACAGCGTAGCAAGATTCGTGGGTCGTCAGATTGTACTATTAACTGAGAATCATTTCGGGCTGGTTCTGCAATTGGTTCTGCAATTGGTTCTGCAATTGGTTCTGCAATTGGTTCTGCAATTGGTTCTGCAATTGGTTCTGCAATTGGTTCTGCAA
>NZ_CAJHBT010000021.1 GCF_904846675.1 Psychrobacter urativorans
TTATGAAGCTGCTGTGATTCTAGCCTGTGTCTTTATTTGGCTGCCGCTGATTTGAATTCTATACAGACCCTAATATACTTATAGTTTTTAGAGATTAATTGATGGTTTTTCAGTATAAATACTCTTAAAGCTTTGATTTATTGTTATAATTATTAGTTTTCTAGCTTTTGGTCGCGTTTAGCGGCTGTTATCCTTTTTTTTAAAATACGATTGATGTCCATTTGCGTTATTACCTGTTATTGATTATTAACCAATAATAGGTAATAAAAAAGTACTCATTAATCAAGCGAGGCACATATGCAATACCCAAAAACTTACGACGTGGTGGTCATCGGTGGTGGTCATGCCGGTACAGAAGCGGCCTTAGCTGCCGCGCGTATGGGCGCGCAGACCTTGCTATTGACCCATAATATTGAGACCCTCGGGCAGATGAGTTGTAATCCGGCGATTGGCGGTATCGGCAAGTCGCATCTGGTGCGTGAGATTGATGCGCTTGGTGGCGCAATGGCGCTGGCTACTGATAAAGCTGGTATTCAGTTTCGGGTATTGAACAGTCGTAAGGGCGCGGCAGTTCGAGCAACGCGTGCACAAGCAGATCGTATTCTCTACAAAGCCGCTATCCGTCATACGCTTGAGAATCAGCCCAACCTTGATATATTTCAGCAAGCTGCTGATGATATCTTGGTCGAAAATGGTTGCGCAACTGCCGTTGTGACGTCTACTGGTATTGTCTTTAAGACTGAAACCGTCATATTGACCTCAGGAACTTTCTTGGGCGGCGTTATCCATATCGGTTTAGAGAACTCCAAAGGGGGACGAGCAGGGGATCCGCCTTCTATTAAGCTTGCCGACCGTTTGCGTGAGCTTAAACTTCCCGTAGGTCGCCTCAAGACAGGCACGCCCGCACGTATTGATGCGCGTAGCGTCGATTTTAGCGTGATGACCGTTCAGGCCGGCGATACGCCATTGCCAGTGATGAGTTATATGGGTGACGCCTCCATGCATCCTGAGCAAGTGAACTGTTATATTACTCATACCAATGCGCGTACCCATGACATTATCCGTGAAAATTTAGACCGCTCACCAATGTTTTCTGGCAAAATTGAAGGGATTGGCCCACGTTATTGTCCTTCCATTGAAGACAAAATTCATCGTTTTGCGGATAAAGACAGCCATCAGATATTTATTGAGCCCGAAGGCTTAACCACCCATGAGCTGTATCCAAACGGTATCTCAACCAGTTTACCGTTTGATGTGCAGTTAGAGTTTATTCATAGTATGAAAGGGCTAGAAAATGCACATATCACCCGTCCCGGCTATGCGATTGAATACGATTATTTTGATCCCCAAAGCCTAAAGCCAACTCTTGAAACCAAGTCCATTGATCGCTTATATTTCGCCGGTCAAATCAACGGTACGACCGGTTATGAAGAAGCAGGCGTGCAAGGATTGCTAGCAGGTACCAACGCGGCATTAGTCACTCGTGATAATAATGAGTTTGAAACCTGGACCCCGCGCCGTGACCAAGCTTATCTTGGCGTACTTGTCGATGACTTAATCACTCACGGTACTACTGAGCCGTACCGGATGTTTACCAGCCGCGCTGAATATCGTTTGCTACTGCGTGAAGACAATGCCGATCAGCGTCTCACTGAAATCGGTCGTAAGCTTGGCTTGGTAGATGATACGCGCTGGCAGGCCTATGAACAGAAAATGGATGCTATCAGTACAGAGGCCAATCGCTTAAAAGACTTATGGGCAACGCCTGTAAATGCGCTTGGACAACAAGTAACCGCGCAAACTGGCGAGGTGTTGACGAAAGAATCTACCGCTTACGACTTGCTTAAACGTCCGCAAATCCACTTCACCGATATTGCTGCAATTACTGACTCGCAAGTTGATGCCCAAGTCGGCGAGCAAATTGAGATATCAGTTAAATATGCCGGCTATATTAACCGTCAGCAAGAAGAGATTGATCAGATGAAACGTCTGGAGTTGACGCCATTGCCACTGGACTTTGATTATAGTATGGTGTCCGGCTTATCTAATGAGGTGGTACAAAAACTGACTCAAGTTCGTCCTGCAACGCTTGCACAAGCGGGCCGTGTCAGTGGGGTTACGCCTGCCGCGATTCAAATTCTAGCGATGACTGTCAAAAAGCAGAAAAAAGTAAAGGCGGCATTAGAGTCATAATTTAATCTGAACCGTTCTAGTCTATTATAACTTACCCTGATACTGTCCTTATCTGTTTGGGCACCTTGTCGACCTGAGCCTATTTATGACTGCTGCTATTATTTTTGCGATTACCATTATTATGCCTAACCTTATGTTAATGGGGTTGGGTTTTTTTATGCAGCGTCATGAACAGGCGAGTCAAGAGTTTATTGATCAAGCGTCAAGTTTCGTCTTTAATTATTGCCTGCCAGCGTTATTGTTTTTTAGTGTGGTCGATAGTGAGGTCGATTATGCCAAGCAAATGGTCCTCATAGTTGCTGGCATTGTCGTCACCTTTATCTTGTTTATTGGCTCTGAGATATATGCCAAACGCTTTATCAGTAAGCCTGCGGATCGAGGGGTATTCGTCCAAGGTATATTCCGTAGCAATATGGCCATTATCGGTCTGGCAACGGTCGCCAATGCTTATGGTGAGCGCGGCCTAAGTATTGGCGCGGTCTATATGGGTATTGTGACGATATTGTTTAATATTTTAGCTGTCATTACCCTGAGCCGCGTGTCTAAAAGCGCCGATGATACGTGGGTCAGTCGCAGCACAATGGTCATTAAAAAGCTGGCGACCAATCCACTTATTATTGCCTTATTAGGTGCCTTTGCTTATAAGGCGCTGCCACTACCACCATTAACCGGTATGATTCATACCACTGGTGATCTGCTTGCTGCGGTGGCGCTACCATTAGCACTTATTTGTGCAGGCGCGAGTATTGATTTAAAGTCTATGCTCAGTCCCTCGGGATTGTCCATGCAGGCCAGTATCGGCCGCATTGTTATTGCCCCATTGCTGGCGATTGCGGTGGGTTTGGGTTTTGGCTTATCTGGTATCCATATGGGCGTGCTGTTTCTGATGGCAGCATCGCCGACTGCTGCTGCTAGCTATGTAATGGTAAAAGCTATGGGCGGTAATGATATATTAGCGGCTAATATTTTAGCTTTTACTACCGTAGTAGGTATGTTCGGTATGGCAATTGGGGCGGCAATATTGCGTGGATTTGGACTGATGTGAGATGTTTTTTTATCGTTAACACTTTTAGAACAGCAGGATACCGAGCTGTTCTAGTTTGAGGGCTAGCGGTATGTAAAAATACAGTGGCTAATAACAACTCCAATCGATTATACAAACTAGGTGCACCCCATGCCTTATGATAAATTATCAGACCTTCCAAGCGCTGTAAAAGACAACCTACCAAAACATGCGCAAGAAATTTTTCAAGCCGCCTTTAATAGCGCCAGCAACGAGCATGGTGATGAATCGCGCTGGTTTGCTACTGCGTGGGCCGCTGTCGAAGAGGTCTATCAAAAAAATGATGACGGTAATTGGGTAAAAAAGCCCAATCATAAATAACCAGTCTAATTATAACCAGCGGCCTATACGTCATAGCTATCATAAGTTGCCATGAGCCATCATAACTCGACCGACCCAATCATTTATAACTCTCCATAACCTAATCTATAACAATCATACCTGCATTATTGAGGGTATCCTGTTGACTTGAGCCATTTATGACCGACGCTATTCTTTTTGCGCTTACTATTGTTGTGCCCAATTTAGCCTTGATGGCGTTGGGTTTTTTTATGAAAAGACAGGGTCAGGCCAGCCAAACGTTTATTGATCAAGCATCCAACTTTGTCTTTACTTACTGCTTGCCAGCCTTACTGTTCTTTAGTGTGGTTGACAGCCATGTCGATTATGCCAAGCAAGCCGTATTGATTGCAGCTGGCGTGTTGATCACCCTTATTCTATTTTTTGGTGCTGAGTTATTTTCTAAGCGTTTTATCAGTGATCCCGCTGATAAAGGGGTATTTGTACAAGGAGTATTCCGTAGTAATTTGGCCATTATCGGTCTATCGACGATATCGAATGCTTATGGGCAGGAAGGGTTAAGTATTGGTGCGGTCTATATTGGTGTGGTGACGATACTATATAACACCCTAGCGGTCATCACTTTAAGTAAGGTGTCTACTGATTCTAATGAGTCATGGCCGAGCCGTATTAAGTCCGTCTTTAAAAAGCTCATTACCAACCCGCTGATTCTGGCTCTCTTAGCCGCTTTTGCTTACAAAGCACTACCACTACCGCCACTCACAGGGGTTATTCATTCAACTGGCGACCTACTGTCATCAGTCGCCTTACCGCTGGCACTGATTTGCGCTGGTGCTAGTATTGATTTGAAGGCTATGCTGCGTCCATCGGGTCTGTGTGTGCAGGCCAGTGCTGCTCGTATTATTATCGCACCACTATTAGCAGTTGTTATAGGTTTGAGCTTTGGTTTAACCGGTATTCATATGGGTGTGTTGTTTCTGATGGTGTCAGCGCCAGCAGCAGCGGCGGGTTATGTGATGGCAAAAGCAATGGGCGGCAATGATGTACTGGCGGCGAACATTCTAGCCCTTACTACCGTGGTTGGTATGTTCGGTATGGCGATCGGGGCAGGACTATTACGCGGGTTTGGATTGATGTAAAACATGCTTAGTGTTAGAGACTGATTGTTAATTAAAAGGTAGTAGATAATTTATTAAAATAGCCTAAGCCCCAATTTCCAAATTAACAGAGCCCACTTAATACTTTGAATGGGCTTTTTTATGTCAATAATAAGTGCCTAAAATTTTTTAGCTTGTCTGAATTTTTTGTTATCTTAATATTAAACAATTAAAGTATTACCAACTGTTTTGCGCGTTATATAACGGCATGATAGGTAACTTATGATAATAATTAATTTAATAAAAATATTGTTAGTATTAGCGACCATCATCGACTCCCACTATTAACCAACAAGGAACGCTTTCAATGCAACTCTTAAACCAAGCAGAGGTCACCGAATATCTTAATATACAAGATGCTATCGACACTATTGAGCAGCTATTACACCAGCAAGCTGCTCATCCAAGCTGGATTAAATCGCCTGAACGCTTAGTGATTGAGACTTTTAGCGAAGATCTTTTTAGCAATAGTGGCGAGCACAGCTCAGGCGCGCATTTATCAATGCCTGCAATTATTTATAATGGTAAGCAAGAATATACTGCCGTGAAGCTGGTCACCATTTGTCCTGACAATCCCAGTCGTGACCTGCCAACGACTACCGCCATTGTCACGGTATCTAATAATGCTACCGGTAAGATATTAGCAGTGATGGATGGTATTTATATTACTCAAGTGCGCACCGCAGCGCTATCGGGTATCGCTACTAACTATATGTCAAAATCTGACTGTCAAAGCGTAGCAGTTGTCGGCTGCGGCGGTATGGCTTATGAGCAATTGAACGCGGTACTAACGGTACGCCCTAAAATTAAAACTGTTTATTTATGGAATAGAAGCCCCAGAGGTGCTGAGCAATTTAAAGCACGCTTCGCCCGTGATTATGCGCAGTGGAATGTTGAATTAAACGTCTGTGAGCAGATTGAAGATGCTATTAAAGATGCCGATATTATCAATGTAGCAACTCGCTCTGATGAGGGTTTATTTAGCGTTGAGCAAATAAAGTCTGATGCACACATCAATGCAATAGGCGCGTATCGGCCATCGATGAAAGAGATTAGCAATGATGTTATTAAAAATAGCGGTATGATTATAGTCGATGATCTGGCTGGTAGCCGTCATGAGGCTGGTGACTTGATCCAAGCTGATGAAGCTTCCGATTGTGCGTGGACGTGGGATGATCTGAGTGGTGATTTGCAAGCGCTAGTGACAGGCAAATTAACGGACAAAGCAGCTAAGGCGAAGCAAGCCATAACCTTGTTCAAGTCTGTGGGCGCAGCAAGTTTCGATGCAGCAGTAGCGCTATATGTAGCCAAGCAAGCACAGGAAAATAACTTAGGGGAACAGGTTGTTTGGGAAAAACTTCCAAAGTAATCATTATTACAATTAATATTTTTTGTAATTAGCCTTCTTAAACCCATAAATATAGCCAAAAAAAACCTCCTATTTTAATTAAATAGGAGGTTTTTGTTCTTGATTTATTTATTGGCTATCGACGGTTATTACGTTTATCTTCACGACGCTTTTTACCTTTAGGGCTGATACGATAGGTCAAATAGCCGCCTATCGCCATAACCGCAATAAAAGCCAAAATATAAATGAATATTGATGAGCCAATAAGTAATGAGGCACCGATAATAGGAGTAGCGTCCATGGCAGTTATCCAATCATAGTTTATCAATAATTATGCAGGGGCAGCAGCAGATTGTAAAGTAAACAAATTTAGCTGAGGTGTAAGCGCTAGTGAATGCAGACGTGCCGCTTGGTCATAGACGTTGGCGGTGACAATCAACTCATCCGGCTGATATTTTGCAATAAATTCAGCAATTTTTGGCTGCACGGTTTCTACTGAACCAATAAACGAGATCGATAATGCCTTGTTGACAGCCATTTTTTCTGCAGGACTCCAGATCGCATTCATATCTTCTATGGGTTTTGGCATTTGCCCACGCTCATTACGGAGCAGGTGCACAAAGCTTTGCTGTGCTGAGGTAAAGTGATAATTGGCAGTGGCATCATCATCAGCTAACAGTAGATTTGCAGCAAGCATGACATAAGGCTTGTCGAGATAAGCAGAAGGTTGGAACTGCTCGCGGTAAGTGGTGATAGCATTCTCAAGCATTTGCGGTGCAAAATGCGAAGCAAATACATACGGTAGCCCTAAATGTGCCGCTAAGGTTGCACCAAATAATGAAGACCCTAAAATCCAAAGTGGCACATTTGATTTTGCACCAGGGAATGCTTGCACTGGACTGTTATCAGTACCATCGCCTAATAAATATAACAACTCTTGCACATCTTGCGGGAAGCGCTCAGCATCTTGCATCTGCCGACGTAACGCCTGAAAGGTAGCGCCATCGGTACCAGGGGCACGGCCTAGACCTAAATCAATACGATCGCCATACAACGCTTGTAACGTACCGAATTGCTCAGCAACCACTAAGGGCGCATGGTTCGGTAGCATGATACCGCCTGAGCCAATACGAATATGCTCAGTTTGGCTACCAATATGCGATAGCAAGACTGAGGTCGCGGCACTAGCAATACCCGCCATATTATGGTGCTCGGCCATCCAATAGCGGTTTAAGCCAACCTTTTCTGCTTGCTGGGCAATCTCAACCGTTTGGGCAATACCATCAGCGATGGTTTTACCGGTAGGGACGGGTGCTAAATCTAGGAAGGATAAAGGGATTGTGTTACTCATAAGTCACCTATTATTATGATGCCATATCGAATATGGCATTCTTATCTTTGTGTTTATTTATAGTATTATAAAAGCGCTGGAGGTTCGCTATAACATTTTTTTATAGGCTTGGTATAGGCCGCCTTGAGCGCTTAACACTTAATATAATGGGGCGGAATTTCGGAATATAAAGGTCAATGTTAAAGGTAATAACAAATCTTAATAAGACTGTGTTTTAAGCAGGGTGTAGCGAAGAATAAGCCTAATAGGCAAGCCTAAATTAGAAAGTTTATGTATTATTATAAGGAAAGTAGAGGATTATAATAATAACTAAGAGCCAAAATCAGAGAGAAAAAGGCCTCATTATCAATGAATAATGAGGCCTTAGCAATAAATAGTGCGTTGGAGTACGCACGTTATGAGCCAAACTAATCTTGGTGGTTAAACTGCTTCTGACACAGCTCCATAAAGGCACGGCCGTATTGACGGATTTCAGCATCATCACGCACGGCCATCCAACTGGTAAAGCGGCCAAAATGATCGACTGGAATGGGCGTTAGATTATGATAATGACTGGGCTCAAAGGCCATCTCAGCGATAATACCAATACCTAAACCCAGTGCCACATAAGTGCTGATCACATCAGCATCAAGGGCTGCTAGTACGATGTCAGGCTCAAGACCTGCATCACTAAACGCTTTATCGATCGCACTGCGGCCGGTAAAACCGCCGTGATAAGTCACAATCGGATAGCTGGCAAGGGTCGGTAGATCAACAGTCTCTAGACCGGCAAGCTCATGATCACTCGGCACAATAACACGGTGCGTCCAATCATAATAACGATGGCAGCGCAAATAATTATTATGAAGCAGCGACTCGGTGGCAATACCAATATCAGCTTGGCCACGAATCACCATCTGTGCGATAGTTTCAGGATCGGATTGCTGTAATATTAAATTCACTTTTGGAAAGCGTTCTTTAAATTCTTTTACCACTTGTGGCAACACATAGCGCGCCTGCGTATGAGTAGTCGCAATCGTTAGCGTACCGATATTTGGATTGTTGAAGTCGAGGCTGAGGTTTTCAATCGTACGGATTTCAGCAAATATAGACTCAATGTGTGGCATGAGCGCTGTGCCCATGGTCGTCAGTCCCGTTAGGCGTTTGCCTTGACGGACGAATACTTCGGTTTTCAGTTGATTCTCAAGCGCAGCAATATGCTTGGATAAGCTTGATTGACTGGTATGTAGCACTGTTGCGGCTTGGCTTAAGTTATAACCATTGACCACGGTATGCCACACTGTTTCCAACTGCTTAAGTTGAATTTGTAGATGCCGCTGATTGACCACCACATCGATTGCCATAACCTAATTCCTCATAAATATAAAAATATACACTGTCTGTATATAAGAAAATCAAAACCCACAAAAATGCAGCAAGTCGCTAGTGTAAAACAAAGCCATTATTCTTTTATATACTAAATAGAAATTTATTTATACTATTTTGGAATATATAGTTAAAGTATTAAGTAAAGAAATGAGCGGGAATGTGGAGTAATTATGATTAGATTTACGAGTTAGCTATTAGGGTTGGTTCTTTTAACGAGCTGCTCAACGTTTAATAAACCTGTGGCGAGTAGTAAAAGTGATAGTTATGAAGTTTTAAGCCTGTCATCATAATGATAAAAAAGAACCACCTTATATAAGATGGCTTTTTTCGTAGGATTAAATAATTATAAGTAAATGCTAAAAGCAATTTGCATTCATGACCTTACTCCAAGCTTTGATAAAGTCATGGACAAACTTTTCTAAATTATCATCTTGTGCGTATAACTCAGAATAAGCACGTAAGACAGAGTTTGAACCAAATACCAAATCGACACGGGTGGCCTGCCATTTCACATTACCGGTCGCACGTTCGCGTATTTCATAAAGGTTAGAAGTATGAGGCGAGTCAGCATTGTCTTGCATAGGATGCCAAGTAAGATTCATATCCGTTAAATTAACAAAAAAATCATTACTGAGCACGCCGGCACGGTGGGTAAAGACGCCGTGTTGGCTGTGATTGTAATTGGTGTCGAGAACGCGCATACCGCCGATGAGTACAACCATTTCAGGGGCGCTTAGGCCCATCAGTTGGGTGCGGTCAAGGAGCATCTCTTCTGGGGATACTGCATAGTTGTCTTTTACCCAGTTGCGATAGCCGTCATGACGCGGCTCCAGATCAGAGAAGGATTCAGCGTCAGTCATCGCATCCGTTGCATCGCCGCGCCCTGCGTTGAAAGGTACAGTTGTCTTAACGCCTGCATCAGCAGCAGCTTGCTCAATAGCGCTATTACCAGCAAGGACGATTAAATCAGCCAAGCTAACGGGTTTAGCAAACTCAGTTTGAATGCGAGTTAAAGTCTCAAGTACACGTTGTAACTGCTCAGGCTCGTTACCAATCCAATCCTTTTGTGGCGCTAGACGAATACGGGCACCGTTGGCACCGCCGCGGTAGTCAGAGCCACGGAAAGTACGGGCGCTGTCCCACGCAGTGATAATTAGCTCGCGGCGGCTGAGGCCACTGTCTAAGATTTGCGCTTTTAAGGTTACAATATCATCAGTCGTTAAGTCAGCGTTGCCTTCTGGAATAGGATCTTGCCATAAAAAGTCCTCTGCTGGTACGTCAGCGCCTAAGTAGCGTGATTTTGGTCCCAAGTCGCGATGGGTCAGCTTAAACCAGGCCTTGGCAAAGGCTTCGTCAAAGTATTCTGGATTTTTATGGAAGTTTTCTGAAATCACGCGATAAGCCGGATCTTTAATCATTGCCATATCGGCATCGGTCATCATAGGATTGCGGCGTACACTTGGGTCATGCGCATCTACAGGCTTGTCTTCTTCACGAATATCGGTAGGCTCCCATTGCCATGCACCCGCTGGGCTTTTGGTCAGCGCCCAGTTGTGATTGAGAAGCAACTCGAAATACTCATAATCCCATTGGGTCGGATGGGTGGTCCATGCGCCTTCAATACCACTGGATACCGTATCGCCAGCATTACCGCTGCCATTAGGGTTGTGCCAGCCTAACCCTTGCTCTTTGACATCGGCAGCTTCTGGCTCATCCTCTAAGGCGGTCGCATCGCCATTACCATGACATTTACCAACGGTATGGCCACCGGCGGTTAAGGCAACAGTTTCTTCATCATTCATCGACATCCGGCCAAAGGTCGTACGGATATCTTGTGCGGTTTTTATCGGGTCAGGGTTGCCATCGACACCTTCAGGGTTAACATAAATCAAGCCCATTTGTACCGCAGCCAATGGATTTTCAAGTGATTCCCGCTTATTATTATCGTCATAGCGGTTTTTAGTTTCAGCAAGCCATTCACGCTCCGAACCCCAATAGATGTCTTTTTCTGGATGCCAAATGTCAGCGCGGCCACCAGCGAAACCTAAAGTTTTAAAGCCCATAGACTCATAAGCCATATTACCAGCTAGAATCATCAAATCAGCCCAAGATAGCTTATTACCATACTTTTTCTTCATTGGCCATAAAAGGCGACGGGCTTTATCTAAGTTAACGTTATCCGGCCAGCTGTTCAACGGAGCAAAGCGCTGATTGCCAGTATTAGAACCACCGCGCCCATCGGAGCGGCGATAAGTACCCGCTGAATGCCAAGCCATACGAATCATAAGGCCACCGTAATGACCCCAATCGGCCGGCCACCACTCTTGCGAGTCCGTCATCAAATCTTTTAGGTCTTGTTTTACGGCTTCTAAGTCTAATTGCTTAAAAGCGGCTGCATAATCAAAGTCAACATCCATTGGATTGGTTTTATGATCTTGCTGATGTAAAATATCTAAGTTTAAGCTGTTTGGCCACCAGTCCGTTGCTGCAGAAGCTGAGGTTGTATGTGCTTGGTGCATTACCGGACAGCCACCCATGCTAGGACGCTGCGGGGTATGCGACTCATCTACGTTTTCACTATGCATCGTAGGGCCTTTACCATTGCCTTGGTCATAAGTGGTATTGCTTGCGGTGGCTTGATTGTCATGGTCGACAGGGCAGCCGTTAGACTCTGATGTTGAATTACTGGAGGTCGAGTTGGTCATGGGATAATTCCTTGGCTGTTACAATATAAAAAGGGAATAGTGATAGGGGATCGTTATTCTTTATGGATACAGCATATAACGTTATTATCAATTAATAAAACCAATATATGAGAACAAGGAGTTTTATAATATAAATCATTAATTGCATAGCGTTCTATTATTTATATGAGTGTAGCAATAGCAACACCTAAATACGTATTCCATTAATGCTGAATTATAGTCATTGTCGCTTATAGCTAACCAGAAGGTTTTATCGGATTTGGTGAGGAGTTGTTATCGATTTACCGAGGCGTTATTATAGGTAGCTAACTGAATGGTATTGTAGTGCATAAAATCCTAGATTGCCCTTAATATTTCTGTAAGTTCACTATGTTGTAAGTTCACTATATATAGTGTTATCGCTATGAGATATCTACCTTTCATAGATGCGTATAATAGGGGGGGTTAATACAAAAATATTATCAGAATGTCTAGTCAAGATAAGCGTTCTAAAGTACCATAATTCAATTTTGTCGCAAGTACGGTTATTTGTGCAGCGCTAGACGATTTCTTATGGTTATTTAACATTGATGTTTAGTAGGAAGTTGCGCACTGTTGTGTTCTTTCGTCTCAAGTTTTGGTGAGTTGTTATGTCTGCTGTCCAACCTGTGCCACCCAGTCCTCCAATTGCCAAAAAGTCTTGGGGCGAGGCGGCACAAGCTTATCTTGATCGCCGTGCGATTATCATACTATTTTTGGGGTTTTTCGCTGGCATTCCTATTATGCTGATCTTCTCAAGTCTGTCATTGTGGCTGCGAGAAGCAGGAATTGACCGTGGCGTAGTGACGATGTTCAGTTGGGCCGCGCTGGGCTATTCGTTTAAGTTCATTTGGGCGCCCTTGGTCGATGCGGTACCACTACCGATCCTGACCAAACTACTCGGTCGTCGGCGTGCTTGGATATTAGTTGCACAGTTGATGATTATTCTGGCGATTTGTATCATGGCGAGTGTCAACCCGATTACTGAGGGTAGCCTAACGCTTATGGCAATCGGCGCGGTACTGCTTGGGTTTTCATCAGCCACTCAAGATATCGTGGTTGATGCTTACCGTATTGAGCTGGCACCGCCAAGTCTACAGGCGGTGCTGTCTGCTATGTATGTCGCAGGCTACCGTATAGGTATGATTGTCGCGGGAGCTGGAGCGCTATATCTGGCTGATTATTTTGGCTCTACCGAAGCCCTATATAGCTATGAGGCATGGCGCAATACCTATTGGGTAATGGCAGGAGTCATGGCTGCTGGGGTTGTAACCACCTTGATTATTCGTGAGCCTGTCATCAGTCGGGTGCTCACCACAAAAACATCAGACGACGAGCCATTTCTAATACCCCACAAAACGTCAGACTACGCGCGTCTGTTATTAGTATTTGTCTTATCTGTTTCTGGTTTTATAGGGGTATTCATTACAGCCGGGTCGCTACTGCCAGAAACTGACAGTGCGGTGTTGGGATTCTTGTTAGAGATAGTACATCTAACAGTGAGTTTGGCCGCCGCTTTGATTATTGGCTATGGTTTAGTAAAAGCGGGTTTGGTTAAAAAACAAATGGCTATGGAGATGTGGGTTGAGCCTATTGCTGATTTCTTCCGGCGCTATGGTAAAAAGGCGCTATTATTACTGGCGTTAGTCGGACTTTACCGTATTTCTGACATTGTCGCTGGGGTCATCTCCAACGTTTTTTACTTAGATATGGGCTTTACTAAGATTGAGATTGCCAATGCGGTGAAGTTGTTCGGGGTCATTATGGCCATTGCCGGTGGCTTCTTGGGTGGCTTATTAGCACAAAGAATGCGTATTATGAGAGCCATGATGGTTGGGGCAATCCTCGCCTGCGTGACTAACCTACTGTTTGTTCTATTGACTTATAATCCGGGTAGTTTACCTTACATGTATTTGGCAGTTAGTCTTGATAATTTGGCTGCAGGGCTTGCCAGTGCCATATTTATTGCCTTCTTATCTGCACTAACCTCCATTCGTTTTACTGCCGTACAGTATGCAATATTTTCCTCGCTAATGACCTTACTCCCTAAAGTGCTAGGTGGTTATTCGGGTACTATCGTTGATAATACGAACTATCAATTCTTCTTTATCTTCACCTTTGCTATTGGGATTCCTATTTTGGCGCTGATTTATTATGTTGATAAGCATATCGTCATTGGCGATAACGATGATATTTATGATGATGGCGGTGACGATGATAATGACAGTAGTGGTAATAAAGGTGTTGAATTAACCAAAGCTAACCCTAATTTATCCAATACTAATGAGCCACCGCGTGCTACGGAATAAAGTACGAATTATAATGAGTAAGACGTAGATAACTATGAGTAGATAACCATGAAGAGTCATTTATGACCGTGCCCAAAGTAAAAGCAACGACAGTGCAGCAAATAAAACAGCAAGTAGCAAATACGGCTAACAATGCTGGAATTCCACCGTTTTGGATAACGGATTGGTTGCTCTATGTGCTAGATAAGCCGTCGCTATTTCTTCTTACGGATGATAGTTATCAGCTGGCTGATACTGAGTTTGAACAATTTAATATTGGGGTGACTAAGATGCTGCAAGGCATCCCTTTAGCTTATTTGACTGGACGACAGAAATTTTGGTCACTTGATTTTATGGTCAATGAGCATACCCTAATACCAAGACCGGATACGGAAGTGTTGGTTGAACAAGTGCTGCTTTGGATAAAGGCGCAGGATGGTGTTGAAATTAATAATAATGGTACTATTACCCAATCTTATGCTATCAATAATAAACGCTTGCTTGACTTAGGTACAGGCTCAGGCTGTATTGCCATTAGTCTTGCGCATGAGTTGAGCAAAGCCAGCTGGCAAGTAGTCGCTGTTGATTTTTCGGCGGAGGCACTGAAAGTAGCACAGTATAATGCCGAACTGAATAAGATTGATAATATTGAACTTGTCCAAAGCAGCTGGTATAGCGAATTATCCACAGAGGCTACTCAGTTATTCGATATCATTGTCTCAAATCCGCCCTATATTGATGAAGCGGATGAGCATTTAACAGGTTTGCTAGCAGAGCCAATCAGTGCCTTAAGTGCGCCCAATCAGGGCTTGGCTGATATTGAACATATCGTTGAGTACGCGCCGCAATATTTATATAGTGACGGACTATTAGCGGTTGAGCATGGCTTTGATCAAGGGGCTGCCGTCCGCCAGTTATTTTTAAATAATGGTTTTGCAGCAATACAAACTATCCAAGATTTTGGCGGCAATGAGCGCGTGACCCTTGGGCAAATTAAAGCGCTTTAGGTAATTTATTTGAGCTTATAGACCGTACCTACTTTATTTGATATTCCCTATATGCTCGCTCAACACTGTTTTTCTTAAGCTAAGTTATGGTAAAAATATGACGCACTCATTAGATACAGAGATGTTGTTAGATGCTGAACTGCTACGTTACGCCCGGCAAATATTACTTGAGGGTTGGGATGTTGATGCGCAACTACGGTTAAAATCTGCCCGTGTGGTAATGATTGGGGCGGGTGGCCTGGGTTGTCCAGCTTCTGAAACCTTAGTGCGCGCCGGTCTTGGACAAGTGCACCTGATCGACGATGATGTCATTGAGATGAGCAATCTACAACGGCAAACGCTGTTTTTACCCACTGATATTGGTAAGCCCAAAGCTTCGACAGCCGCGCAGATGTTGCAAAGGATTAATCCTCTTATCAAGGCTCGCGGAACCGTTGCCCGTCTTAGCGAAGAGAATGCTTATGAGCTGCTGGATATGGCATCTGGCAAGCCGGATTTACTATTAGATTGTACCGATAATTTTGCGACTCGCGATATCGTTAATCGTATTAGCGTGCGCTATCAAATTCCGCTTTTGACCGCCTCTGCGATTGCTATGCAAGGGCAATTGGCGCTGTTTGAGCCGCAGTTAAATTCGGGCTGTTATCACTGCGTATTCGGTGCGCCTAATACTGATACAGAACTTGATGAACGTACTTGTGCTAATTCCGGTGTCCTTGCTAGTACTACTGCTATTATGGGTAGCTTGCAGGCTAATGCAGCGTTGCAATATTTAGGATTAACCAAAAATCCACTGACAGGCAAGTTGTTATTATGGGACGGTAGCTTGATGCAGCAGAGGCTGATGGGCTATAAGCAAGATACAGATTGTCCCATTTGTAGCGTTTAACTTCTTATGTACTTTTATAATTATCTTTTGCTTACTACTATAGTTGTCCTTTATGAAAAATTATCGTCCTCATTTATTAAAGCACACATTTAATGTGGTGAACCGTGTGCGCCAAACGGCCAGTATTGCAGGCCTATCAGCATTAAGAGTCGCTAAAGGCGAGAAGCCGGATGCAAGACTGCTAAAAGATACCTTTGAGCAGCTGGGCACCACTTATATTAAGATAGGCCAGTTTATTGCCAGTACGCCTTCACTCTTTCCTCGTGAATACGTCGAAGCCTTTCAAGACTGTTTGGATCAAACCACACCGTTATCGTATGATTATATTGAAAAAGTATTGACCGCTGAACTAGCGGTTGATGGACAAACACTGGCTGATAAGTTTGCCCATATTGAGCAAAAACCGCTCGCTTCAGCGTCTATTGCCCAAGTCCATGCTGCGCGTCTGCACAATGGGGATGAAGTGGTATTAAAGGTGCAAAAGCCCGGGGTCGAAACCATCATGCAGACAGATTTAGGAGTGCTGCATGCGGTCACTAAAATAATCGAGGTGTTAATGCCATCGATGAGGTTCGCCAGTATCGCGCCCATTATCGATGAGATACGCTTGCGTATGCTGGATGAGACTGATTTTATCTCTGAGGCGCAAAATATCCGTGATTTTCAACAGTTCTTAGCGGTATCAGGTAACACGCGGGTGATAGCGCCGCAAGTCTATGATGAGCTTACCACGAAGCGCATATTGACCATGAGCCGTTTGCGCGGCGTGTCTATGGTCGATGAGGCGGCAATGCACCAATATTGTGATGACCCTGCACAAGTCATGGCTGATACTTTGAATACTTGGTTTGCCAGCCTGATGCTGTGCAATAGTTTCCATGCTGATTTGCACGCGGGCAATTTGATGCTGCTAACCGATGGCCGGATTGGCTTTATAGATTTCGGCATCGTGGGTAAGTTAAAACCTGAAAGCTGGCGCGCATGTATGGGTATGATGCAAGCCTTACAGGAAAATGATTATCATGCCATGGCAAAACATATGGTTGATATGGAAATGACGCACGGGCAAGAGGTAGATGTCGTGGCTTTAGGTGAGGATTTGCAGCGTATGATGCAAGTTATTATGGCAGAAGATAGAGCATTCACCAGCGGTATACCTTTTAATACCAAAGAGCAGGCCGATGAGCTCAATAAAATGATGCTAGAGGTAGTGGCGGTCGGTAAGCGTCATGGCATTCATTTCCCGCGTGATTTTGCCTTGTTGACCAAGCAGTTGCTATATTTTGACCGGTTTATGCGTACGCTAGCCCCTGATATGGATATGTTTAGTGATCAGCGCGTAAATATTCTGGGGCAGGATACGCCATCGACGGTGACACCGGTAATTGCTTGATGGTTATTTTTCTATAATGACTACATTATATTGACTGCTCTATAATGATTGTTTTATAAGAATTTTTAAGTTTAGATTTTTACACTCATTGCTAACACAAAGGATTGTGTGCTGCTGGCCACAAATTGGCTCTGTCATGATGACTGCTCCTCAAAACCATACTAGATTTACCATTACTAATGAAACCGCTATCGCTTTAATAGGCTTATACTGTATGGCGGTGGTGATGGGTTTTGGGCGTTTCCTATTTACGGCCACGTTGCCTGACATTATGAGCCAGTTGACGCTATCAACCACCATTGCAGGCTGGCTGGCATCGATTAATTATATTGGTTATTTTATTGGCGCGCTGATTGCGATGTTTGTACCGCAGCGCCTCACATGGCAAGCCTTGATACTCGGCACCATCGTCAGTATTGTGACCACTATTATGCTTGTGATACCAGAGCTATCTTTAAGCTTATGGTATCTCATTCGTTTGTTGGCAGGTATTGCCAGCGGAATAGGGATGATTCTTAGCTCTTCTTTTATCATTCAACGATTTAGTAGCGCTCGGCGTTCTGTGTTATCGACGATACATTTCGCTGGCATTGGCGTCGGTATCAGTGCGTCAGCTGTGCTCACATGGTGGCTGTTAACACTTGGTTATCATTTTGATGTGATTTGGCTGGTTGCAGGTGTGAGTAGTTTACCGCTGTTGTGGCTGCTCTACGCTATTCGTCCGCTAACTACCAATTCAGAGGCTAAGATTAGCGATCAGCGACCATCTGCGCATCAGACCTATATTAATTTTAAACGATCGTTATATGAGGCGATCACAGGCCAAACCAAAGCTATTTCATTATTAGCGGCCAGCTATGTGCTGGCAGGGTTTGGTTATATTACTTCAGCGACCTTTTTACCGGTGATGGCCGCTCAGCGCTTGACGACTCAGACCTATGCCGGACTACTGATTTGGCTGGTTGTTGGTATTTGTGCGATGTTATCCAATCCGGTTTGGGGAGCGTTAGCTAAGCGTATTGGAGAAATCAAAACTTTAATGGGGTTGACTTTGTTGCAGGCGCTGGGAATGCTATTGCCCTTATGGTTGGATGGTGCACTTGGGTTATATGCTAACGCTGCTATTTTGGGTTCAACCTTCGTCGGCATGGTTTCAATGACCCTCAATATTATCAAGAATATGAATCCCGACTATTCCAATTTATTAATAGGTTTGGCGACTTTAGCTTATGGTGCAGGTCAGTTCGTCGGGCCATTAGTAACGGTAGTGTTAGCGGGTAAAAATGATAATTTTAATGCCGGCTTGCTGGTTGCTGGTATTGGATTGCTCGTCAGCTTAGTTTTACTGGTGTTCTTCCGGAGACAATCACAACGTATCGCATAAATTTAAACAATACTGCGACTAAACACCTCTCGTAGCTCAAAGCTGGTATGAACCTGTGCCACGCCCTCGATACGATTTAGCCGGTGTAATAAAAACTCCTCATAATGTGCCATATCGCGCACTCGTACCTTGATTAAATAATCTTCACTACGACCAGTCACAATGCTACAGCTAATCACTTCATCAAAGCTTTGGATTTTACGCTCGAACTGCTCAAAGCGTTCGGCGGTATGGCGATCCATACTAATAGCAATAAACACAGCGAGCGGGTAGCCCAATTTCTGTGCATCAGTTTGAGTGTGATATCCAGTGATAATACCAACCTCTTCTAGGCGCTTAACACGACGTGCACAAGGTGTGGCAGATAGATTAACACGCTGGGCAAGCTCAGTAATACTCATCCGCGCCTCTAGCTGTAATAAGCGCAATAAACGCTTGTCGGTCTCATCGATATCAATTGATAAAGAGTCTTTAGAATGGCTATTTGGCATAATGTGCTATTTTATTAGTGATTTAAGTTGATTATATCAATAATATTAGATTTTATCACTAATATTGCCATAAATAATATGGTATAAAGCTGTTTTCCACCTGATAAAATTTGTTATCATAATGGTATAAACTTTAGTTATCTCGTATGATAAACGCTGTTTTATTTACGAACTAAGTTATTTACAAGCTAAGAAATTGCTAATATAACTTTATTTTTTATACCTTATCTAAGGATTGATTATGTCTGACCAAGCCACACGCACTACAGAATCTGCACCTGCGAAAATTACTCCAAAACATGCTGCTTTTGATTATAAAAAGTATCGCCCTTTTGCATTTGCGCCTTCGTTGCCAGACCGGACATGGCCAAGCAAAACGCTTGAAAAGTCGCCAATATGGGCCAGTGTCGATCTGCGTGATGGTAACCAAGCCCTAATTGATCCAATGACTATTGATCAAAAAATGCGCTTTTTTAAGACTTTAGTAGAAGTGGGTTTTAAAGAGATCGAGATTGGTTTTCCATCAGCGGCGCAAGTAGAGTTTGATTTTGCGCGTAAGCTTATCGAAGAAAATCATGTGCCTGATGATGTGACGTTGCAAGTGTTAGTTCAAGCTCGTGAGCATTTGATTGCGCGTACTTTTGAATCGTTAAAAGGTGCTAAGCGTGCCATTGTTCACGTTTATAACTCAACCTGCCGTATCCAACGTGAAAAGGTATATGGCAAAGATAAGGCTGAGATTAAAGAAATTGCTATCACTGGTGCGAAGTTATTAGTTGAATATGCCGCCAAGTATCCTGAGACTGAATGGGTATTTCAGTACTCGCCTGAGAGCTTTAGCCAAACTGAGACTGAATATGCCGTAGAAGTCTGTGATGCCGTCTGTGATACTTGGCAGCCACAAAATGGCCAAGAAGTAATTCTTAATTTACCAGCGACTGTTGAAGCATCTATGCCCAACATATTCGCCGATCAGGTCGAGTATTTCTGCCGTAATTTAGTAAAGCGCGAGCATGTGACAGTTAGTCTGCATACTCATAATGACCGTGGCTGTGCGATTGCAGCGGCTGAGCTTGGTGTCCTCGCTGGTGCGGATCGTATCGAAGGCACGTTGCTTGGTAACGGCGAGCGTACCGGTAATATGGATATCATGGTGATGGCGATGAACTTGTTTAGCCAAGGTATCGACCCTGAGCTTGATTTCAGTAATATGAGTGAGATTGTACAAGTAGTGAGCGAGTGCAATAACTTACCGGTGCATCCGCGCCATCCTTATGTCGGTGAATTGGTATTTACCGCCTTTAGTGGCTCGCATCAAGACGCCATTAAAAAATCTCTCGATTATAATGAGAAGCACAAAGAGCAGACCGAAAACGTTTGGGATGTGGCTTACTTGCCAATCGATCCGGCGCACATTGGTCGCAGCTATCAAGATGTGGTACGTATTAATAGCCAGTCTGGTAAAGGCGGCGTCGCTTATATTCTTCAACGTAACTATGGCTTTAACTTACCACGGTGGATGCAAATTGACTTTAGCCGCGTCGTCCAGCAGCAAGCAGAAACCGCTGCGCGTGAACTACAAAATGATGAAATCTTACAAACCTTTGAACATACCTACTTGCAGAAAGGCAGTTTTGAGTTATTAGACTACAGTGTGAATAATAAAGGCGGTGAAGTTTACTTTAACGGTCAAGTACAGATGAATGGCGATACCATCACTATTGATGGGACAGGTAACGGTCCATTATCATCGTTCATTGACGGCCTAGCGCAGCATACCGGTAAGTCTTTACACATTATTAACTATGCTGAGCATGCCATCAATCCGCATCATAACAATATTAATGGTGATGGCAACGGCATCGATGATGGTACCAATAGTGATAATAAGACCAATGCCAATGCAGCGGCTTATATTCAGCTGAATGTTGATGGTGACGTTTACTCCGGTATCGGCACTTGCAGTAGCACCGTATCAGCGATGCTAAAAGGGGCATTGTCTGCCTTTGCTCAAGCACCAGTAGGAACAGCGGCATAAGTTTTTGCTTAACTTAATCAGGTATTGGTATAAAACGTAGCAACGATAACGCCATGACTCTTTGCAATAAGCAATCTTAAGTTATGGCGTTATTTTTTGCGTCATTTATTTGCTTTTATGTTTAAATGTTCAGGCTTCTGACTTCTAAGATGTCGCAAAACCTAATTTTAATAGAAACTTAAAGTAGTATTTAAATAATATCAGTTGTCGGGCTATACCCGTATTTAGCAGTCAATAGCATAATTTTACTTGTGTTTTTAGAGCCCAAGACTTACGCTAATGTGTATATAACGTATTGATATAAATAAAAGGTTAACTATGGCATCGCTCTCAATGGCTTCATTTACATTGGCATCTATTTTGTCGTCGCTACCCACCGCTGGCGAACAGGCCAGCCAGTCGAAGATTACGACACATATTAGCCCTGCAATTGCTGGGCAATGGGAGATTGACTTAAGTAGTGTACATACCATCAGTAAGCCTGTGCCACGCTCCAGCGATCCATCACTAATAACTGCTGAACCTAAAATATCCGCGGGTAAATCAGGCGGAGTGATGAATCAAAGTGAGCAGCGTATTATTAATATCGTCCCTAAAAATACATCAAATATTAATTCCAACACTACTTTAACAGCTACAGCTTCAAAAAAACCTGCCCAATGTCGTGAGATATATAACTTTGCGGCCGATAATGAGATGTGGGCAGTCAGTGGTAAGGAATGGACGTATGGACGTTATTTAGTGACCCATCGTGAAGAGGGCTTACCGATTATCGCTATTAAAACCGTTTATGATAATAATGAGGTCGACTGCTCTGGTAATCAGGTTGACCAAACCGATGAAGCCTTAATCGCATTTTTAAATCATGATGGTAATAAAATGCAGTGGTGTGCTGACTCTGAAGGCACTGAATGCTTTATGAGTTTCCATCGTATATTGCCGTAACTGTTGCGTTTATACCAGTTAGTTGGCCCACAAACCAATAAGCTTAACCACAAAAAAACCGCTATTTGATAATATAGCGGTTTTTTTATAAGCATTTTTCTATATTCATATTACTTTTGGATATTATCTTTGGAGATGAAGATAAAAGCTATGACGCTGCGTTTTTATCTTTATTGGCCGTTAATAGTTCTCTTTCAAGATAATGGATATTTTGTGCTTCGTTAACAAAATTCTTATCCGCTAAAATCACATCACGATGCAGTGGGATATTGGTATTAATCCCTTCGATAATCAGCTCATCTAGTGCATGTAAGGTTTTAGCAATGGCTTGCTGGCGAGTCTGCCCATGACAGATGAGCTTACCAACTAATGAGTCATAATAGCTCGGCACTTCATAGCCCGGATATAGATGGGAGTCAAAGCGAACACCAGTGCCACTTGGTGCAAATAATTGCGTGACTTTGCCGGGTGAGGGCACAAAAGTGACCGCATCTTCAGCATTGATACGACACTCAATAGCATGTCCTTGAACTTCAATCTCTTCTTGGCGATAGGACAGACCGTAACCGGCAGCAATTTTTAATTGCTCAACCACTACATCAATACCGGTAATCATCTCAGTAACGGGATGCTCAACTTGAACTCGGGTATTCATTTCAATAAAGAAGAACTCATTATTTTCAAATAAGAACTCAAAAGTCCCAGCACCGCGATACTTAACCAGCTTACAAGCTTTGACGCACGCATCTAAGATGGGCTGACGGACATCATCAGGGATATCAGGAGCAGGAGCTTCTTCTAGTACTTTTTGATGGCGACGTTGTAATGAGCAGTCACGATCATAGAGATGAATGGCATTACCATTACCATCACCCAATACTTGAATCTCAACGTGGCGCGGGTTTTGTAAGTAGCGTTCCATATAGACGGTATCATCACCAAACCACAGCTCAGCTTCTTGTTTTGCCGCTTGGACTTGACCAATAAGCTCATCAAAACGCTCAACCACGCGCATACCGCGTCCACCGCCACCAGAGGCCGCTTTAATCAGCAGCGGAAAGCCGATATTGCGTGCTTGTTCTTCAGCGTTATGCAAGTTTACTGCACCCACAGATCCGGGTACGGTAGGGACGCCTGCTTTTTTCATGGCATTAATTGCGGAAACTTTATTTCCCATTAAGCGGATATGATCCGCGTTAGGACCGACGAAAGTTAAGCCTGCTTCTTCAACACGCTCAGCGAACTCAGCATTTTCAGCCAAAAAGCCATAACCAGGGTGAATGGCATCAGCGCCAGAAACTTCAGCAGCGGTTAAGATAGTATTAATATCTAGATAGCTCTGGTTAGCGTTAGGCTTGCCAATACAGATGGCTTCATCAACAAAGCGCAAGTGCATCAGGTTTTCATCAGCGGTCGAATAAACGCCAACAGTCTCGATACCAAGCGCTTTACAGGCGCGAACGATACGTAAGGCAATCTCACCTCGATTGGCGATGAGCAGTTTTTTTATCATGGGGTCATCCTTGTCAAAGCGGCAGCGATTAATTGTCCCGCTACGAGTTACTCATCATGCAATCATATTCAATGCAATAGTAAATGAGGTAGTAACTGTCATAACGAGGTATCAATCATAACTAGGTAAAGTGGGGCGTAGACCATTAGGCTTTATAGCGTATAACGGGCTGGCCAAACTGTACGACCTCAGAGTTATCCACTAAGATTTCGTCAACCACACCACTTTGAGTAGCCTCAAGCGGGTTCATGATTTTCATGGCTTCAATAATGCCAAGAGTATCGCCCGCTTGTACTTTTTGACCGACTTTGACAAATGGCGGGTCATTAGGACTAGGCGCAGAATAAAACACACCTACCATTGGTGAAGTTTCAACGCTACCCGCTTTTACTTGAGCTTTCGCTTCAGTAGCAAGAGGAGCGACGCCAGCAGAAGGTGCGGCTATCATAGTTGGAGCCGGAGCAGCGTAATGACGGGTTAAGCTGATGTGCTCATCGTCTGAACTGACTTCTAAGTTGACCAGTTCATTTTCTTCCATGAGGGCGACTAGGGTGCGTATTTTTTCAATATCCATAATTTTAATGAGGCCTTTTACTAAAATTTAAGAAGAAATAGTGTAACAAAATATTGTTTAATCAATTACTAATGATACCTATATTCGGCGCAATGAGCAATCAATGTACAGTTGTTAACTGAGGGGTTTTACATATTTTTGATGGTAATATGTTTCTGGGTAATAAATATTCAACTATTTATCATAGTCTATGTAAGCAGGCAGCGCTAGCATTGATTACTAGATACTACGATAGAGACGTATTATGGAACATGAAAGTAGAGTAAAAACTTCAAAAGTTTTGAATAGTCTAAATAAACAACACCAAGATAAAAGCCGTTGCATATCTGTATACGCAACGGCTTAAGTAGTTTACTAGTTTGTGAGTAGTCAGAATAGAATAAAGCGGCTGGGTGACAAGCTAAGCCCATTGCACCTGTAAGCGGTTTTGCTGATAACGCAAACGTAGCGTAAGGAGGATGGAAGATAAGAATAGACCGGTAATTAATGCCATCCAGAACCCTTGCGCGCCAACATCGGTATAACGCACTAGATAGACACCAAGTGGCAAGGCGACTATCCAATAACAAAATAGTGTCACCCACATCGGTACAGTCGTATCTTGCATACCGCGCAGAATACCAGCGATATTGACCTGCCAGCCATCAAATAACTGATAGGCAAGCGCAAAGACTAACAGGTGCATAGCCTGCGCTCTGACTTCCGGATTGTCTGTGAAAGCTGCTGCCAGTTGTGGTCTGAATATCCAAATTCCCAGCATACAGACGACAGCAATAAGTACCGTCCAGATAAGCCCAGTGGCTTGCACTTGGCGTAAAGCCAACAGATTCTTTTCACCAAAACGATTGGACACCATAATAGTCAGCGCCATTGCCACCGATATCGGTATCATAAATAGCTGTGAGGTCACGGATAATGCCACTTGATGCGACGCTGTTGCTAATTCGCCAAGTGGACTGATAACCAGTGCTCCTAAGCTAAAAAGACTGGCTTCAAAAAAGATGGAGATACCAATCGGTATGCCAAGCTTCAGTAGTTTAGTAATTTGCTGACGATTAGGCGCTGTAAAGCTATAGAAAAAGCGTGTACTGGCAAATTGCTGGCGCTTAGTAAAGGTAGTGTAAGCCCCAAGCAGTAGAACGTTAATCCATAATACTATCGCTGTTGCTACCCCGCAACCTGCACCGCCCATCTCGGGCATACCGAACAGACCATGGATGAAAATATAGTTCATCGGGATATCTGCCAATAGACCGATAACACTGATGATAGTCACTGGCTCAGGGCGACCGAGCGCTTCGCAGTAGCTGCGTAGTACCGCATATACGGCAAGGGCTGGGAAACCAAAAGAGACACCATGTAAGTATTGAGTCGCTATCGGTTGAATGTTTTCAGGGACGCCCATCACACCTAAAATATTAGGTGCTAAATTGACGATAATAAAGCCAAGGATACCAATGACGCCAGCAGTCCATAGCGATTGCTGGGTGATATGTGGGACTTGGCCGTATTTATTTTGACCGATTGCCTCACCAATCAGTGGCGTGGTGGCAATCAAAATACCGGTTGCTAATAAAAACAGCGGTAGCCAAATACCAGAACCAACCGCCACAGCAGCCAAATCAAGTGCTGAAACTTGCCCTGCCATAATGGCATCAACGACACCAAGCGCCGCTTGGCAAAACTGAGTAATCAAAATAGGTAACGCTAGTACGCCTAAACGTAAGCTGTAGCTTTTAAAATCTTTGAAGGATAATACGGAAACCATGGTTAGCAACTTGTCAATTATTCACGGTGGTTACTGTTGATGTCAAATATAGCCATCAACAAATCAATAGCGAAACAGTAAGATAGAGATAATGGCTATGAGAATGCCAGTGATAGTACGCTGATATATTATGTTCAGCATTACTATATAAGTTAATAGGGGTTTATCTGTTTATTAAGAAGTAAACAGGTGTGAGAACATAAAAAATAATGCACTTCAGCTATAAAATATAAGCCCTAAAATACAGCCACTAAAATAAAAATAACCTGTCAACTCAAGGTATGAATTGACAGGTCAAAAGTAGACAGAATGGTAAACAAGCCTCGCGGTGATGTCAACGTTTTCGCAATAGATAGTACGCCTCAGTCATATACACTCAGAGACGGTTGTATTAAGTCGTACAAGCATTTTTCTATGACAATTACTTCTCGATTAAGCCGTCACGACTACTATTGGGCTGTAGGGTAGTCGTGCGTACTTGGATAGCATTATAAGATGCGGGTTTGTCTTTTGGCGATATCAGCACGCCTCCATTTCCATCCCTATTTTTATATGCTATTTCAATTCTATCTAAGAATAATGCAGGCGCTGCCAAGAAACTGCTAGAAGGCTGGATGCTAGTGATATCTTTCAAGTTGATGCGACTAGTAGAAAACCCATTATTGACCAATAACTGGTCGTTAGTAACGGTGTATTGTATTTTACAATACGGCAACCAAAGTAGCAGTAGCGTAAATGATATTGGCAAAAAAAGTATAAATATATTTTGGACAAGTGAGGTATTGCTGTTGAACCAATATGGTACGAAAAGACTGAAAACCATCAGCAAAGTAGAATCAATAAAAACTAAAGTTAACCAAGTGTCAATTTTGGAAGCAAAAATAATGTCCGTCATGTTAAGTTATTATCTACCTGATTATCTAACAATCCAAGAGTCTCCGCCATATCCATAATCGCCAGCCAATGTTTGGGCTCAAGTGGAATGACCGTCAATTGCTCACAGCCTTTTCTAAGTAATAGTGAATCCTCAAGCATCGGGATGAATTTAAGCTCGGACAACGGCAAAGTCTCAGTAAAGGTTTGCTCAAAGGTCAAATCCACCATATACCAGCGCGGTTCTTCTTCTGTCGCCTTAGGGTCGTAATGACGATGTTCAGGATGAAATTGGGTCGGGTCGGGGTAGCCCGCTTTACTGACGGTCATGATGCCAGCGACGCCCGACGGCTTGGCACTTGAATGATAAAAAAACACTTTATCACCTACCTGCATATCATCGCGCATAAAGTTACGGGCGCGATAGTTACGCACGCCATCCCACATCTCTGTTCCTAAACGTTGCAGATCGTTTATATCAAAACACTTTGGATTGGATTTTATAAGCCAATATGCCATTGTCTCTATCCTTTTTTAAAATTTATTATGGTTCTATAAGGTAACCGTAATTGTCAGCTATTTTGCCTGTAATGGAGCGCCGTTAACATAAGCGTTTGTTACTTGTTTTATTATAGATGTGCTTTTCTTAAAGATACCCTTTTTTTTAATGAGCTTAGCCGTTATCCTAGCGTTACTTTTTGCTGTTGATGACAGCTTCTCATTGATGAATAAGTCCATTTATGCCCAAATCTAAATCTAATAGCCTTTTGAATGCTTCTAGTATGAATAATATAGACGCGAGGAGTATTCCGCTGGCGCTCTATATCCATATTCCGTGGTGTGTGAAAAAATGTCCCTACTGTGATTTTAACTCACATGAGCTGGGTACGGATATATCGTTGTCGATGTATGACGATTATGTGGATGCGTTATTATTAGATGCACGTCTCCAATTGCCACTGACCCAAGAACGAGATATTAGCTCGATTTTCATTGGTGGTGGCACGCCGTCGTTACTACCGATTGCACAATATCAGCGTTTATTTTCAGAATTACGCACAATTTTTGATTTTGCCGACGATATTGAAATTACCATGGAGGCCAATCCAGGCACTTTGGAGCATGCGCCATTTGCTGAGTATTTGGAGGTCGGCATCAACCGCTTATCTATTGGCGTACAAAGTTTCGCTGCTGATAAATTGCAAACGCTTGGGCGTATTCATGACCCCGAGCAGGCTTTATCAGCGATTAATGCGGCGCGCGAGGCTGGATTTGCGCGGGTAAATGTAGATTTGATGCATGGCTTACCGCAGCAGACCGTGATCGGGGCGTTATATGACATTCAAAGCGCGCATGATGCTGGTGCGACGCATATATCATGGTATCAGCTGACTATTGAGCCCAATACTGTGTTTTATCGCAGCCAGCCTATATTGCCTGATGAAGACAGCTTGGCGGATATTGAGCAGGCAGGGCAGACTTTATTACAGCATTTGGGTTACGATAATTATGAAGTTTCAGCTTGGGCTGGCGCGTCAGATGCACCCTGTCGTCATAATGTGAATTACTGGCAGTTTGGGGATTATCTGGCGATTGGCGCGGGTGCTCATGGTAAGGTTAGTATCGCTAATAACGTGCCAAATCTGTTAACAAACAGTGAGTTATTAGTGGAAACAGGCATTCATCGGTTTAGTAAATCACGACTGCCAAAAGATTATGTTGCTTTTTCTGCTACAGAAAACCAGACTATCCAAAATGCGCCCAAAATGATTGGCTGGCAAGAAATTGCTAGTGATGAGTTAGTCAGCGAGTTTATGATCAATGCGCTGCGTCTACATGAAGGGGTAGCGTGGTCATTGTTTGAAGCACGAACGGAGCTAAATTATGACAGTATCGCGGCACAAATAAATGAACTGGTTAACAAAGGCTTATTGGTTGATAGCTCAGAAAAACTACAGGCTACGGCTTTAGGTCAGCGTTATTTGAATCAAATATTACGAGAGTTTTTATAAAGTATAAAAAAAGGCCTACCGTTGGGTAAGCCTCTTCAAAATGAAATTCAATAATAAAAACTTAGATCTTTCTTTGAACTTCTTGAGCAGTACTACTTACAGCATTACCAGCGATTGATATGTCTTGGCCTAGACCTGTAAACGTGTTGCAACCAGTTAGTACAAACATAGCGGTCAAAGATGCGATAATTACTTTTTTCATAGTAGTGTCCTCAAAAGGGATAGAATTACGAGAGTTTTTATGAAGTATAAAAAAAGGCCTACCGTTAGGTAAGCCTTTTCATTACTAAATCTAAAAGTATAACTATTTGATTTTATTCTGTACGTTACCTGCGCCGTCAGTAACAGCATTACCAGCGCTTGATACGTCTTCGCCTAGACCTTTAAAAGTGTTACAGCCAGTTAGTACAAACATAGCAGTCAAAGATGCGATAATTACTTTTTTCATAATAGTGTCCTCAAAAGGGGTAGATTTACACAAAAGAGCAAACAGCGTTAAGCGGTTTGCCTAAACGCTATCAACTGAGTATAGGATAAAAATTCAGGTTTACAACATCAAATTAAAAATATTAACTAATATTCTATGACATCATGGTATTGTCCTGATATCCATTACGGCTATCATAATAAAAGTTAAATTATATGCAAAGTATCAAAGTGTAATTTTTGACACTAAACTGTAACTTTTGATTACGGAGCAGTTAAACTCTCCTCATTTACGGAATTATTATGACCATTCATATTGTACTGGTAGCCCCAAAGATGCCTAGTAACACTGGTAATATCATTCGTCTGTGTGCCAATAGTGGCGCGCAACTGCATTTAGTTAAGCCGTTAGGGTTTGAGCTTGATGATAAAAAGCTACGCCGGGCAGGTCTCGACTACCATGAATATGCGCATCTACAACTTCATGACGATTGGGCAGCAGCCAAGCAGGCACTGGGGGGCGAAGGTTGTGAGATTATTACTGCCCTGACTACCAAGCTGAGCCGCCCATTTTATGATTATGATTTTATGACTCAGCCAAACAATATAAATAACCATTCAAAAAATGTCGCCTTGATCTTTGGCTCTGAGACAGCGGGATTACCAGATAATATACGTGAGGATATTGGTGTCGATAACTGGCTCAGACTACCGATGTTACCCGACTCGCGTAGCTTAAACTTATCCAATAGCGTGGCGATATGTTTATATGAAGTATGGCGTCAGCAAGGCTTTAGCGGTGACGAAGGGCGCAGTGTTGGCTATGAGACGCTGACAGTATACGATGCAAAATAGTACTGGTTGGTAAGTGCGGCCCGATTATTTATTAAATTATAATAAGTTATAAGCAATTAGGCGGCTTTGGTAGTCCAGCAAGGCGATTTACATGGCGCGCAACCAATCCAGTATTGAACAACTGCTGGAGTTTTTGGTTGCTAATATCCTGCTCCGGCAAAGTTTGTTGTAGCCATTTAATGAGTGGACGGGTAGCCGGCGCGTGATTGAATTTGGTAAAAAAAATACGCACTTGTTGCAAAACCTCTAAATGCTCAGAACTCAGATTAACATCAAGGGTATCAGCAAGTTGTTGAGCAACATCCGGCGTCCAAATAGTATGGTCACACAGGTGACCGTCTTGGTCTAATGCAATAATGTTGGCACTTGTAGTGGAAGGCCCGGTAGCAGAGGTGATAGTAGGCTTAGAATAAGTCATATTAGAAGTACTCATAAGGCAATAGTTACCACTTTATCAAAGCTAGTATCTTGAGTTAGCTTAACCCATTCGCCATCAGTTAAAAGAGCCGTTAACTTAGCATTGAGTTTTAGTTGTGATGTGGTAGTTGTACTAAGCTGGGCAACATCTTCGGCTAGGGCATAAATACCAGTGATACCTTCTATGTCAGCGTCGCCCAAATAAGCATTGAGCCAATCAACAAAAGCAACGGTCGCGCCTAGTAATAATATGCTGTCACCGGCCCGCCATGTTAACGCCAGCTCATTGGTGCTGCGTCTGAGCGTATCCATAGTGCTATGTATTTGATATAAAGTTGCCATAAAGGTGTCCAATTGGTTGCGGTACTCAAGTGAGCATTTAATCTAACTGTAGATAAATCAAAGTAAAACTTATACCTGATTTTTATAAAGATTTTAAGCAGGGTTAGCTGTTAGGATTAATGATAGGAAACTAAAAAATTAAGATTTGCTCAAAGTCTTGGGCGTTAACCATTTCTGGGATAAGCATTAATTGCGTGGCTAAATCATTTGGCAGCATACCCGTCAGCCAACCACTAAAGACATCATCTGGTAGCCAAGCGGCTGGCATGTCATATAATTCGAGCGATTGAATCATGCCATGCAGACGAGACTTAGGTTGCATTAATAGCCCAAAAACAGGCGCATCTAAATAAAGTTGTACCTCATGACCAAAGGTCGCTAGGGTTAAGGCCAGTGCACAGCCTTCATAACTTGCCATTTCGCTGTCAGTGCGTAGCTGAATCAGTAATTTCATTGTTAGTCCTTCGATTATTATCAATGCAATTGCGCTTAACTTGACTATTCTCAGAACTGTATTAAACGGCAGTTGCCTTGCATCATCATCGCAAGCTCACTTAAGCCGACTAACTGGAATTCTGTGGCGATATTGTCGCTATGCAGCTGATGGCGTGCGCTATTATCCGTATCGCTGATACCGCGACTGAGTGCCGTGCTCACGCAAACTGGTAGCGGCAGCTGATATTGCCCGGCAAGTGCTTGCCATTCTTGCGTTAAATTGACTTGGTCAGCGGACTGCCAACGTAATCGATTGGCAGTATGGGCCGCATCGGCATAGAAGAAAATATTTAAAGGCTGTTTAATATTTTCTGAGCTTTCAAGATTTTTATCAGCATTGTCACTGTCATCATTGCTGGTTTGTGCAAGTAAGGCACGAGTGTAACGTAGCGCTAAATGAGCAAGTGGATGGCTAGGATCTTTAGTAATCAATAGTAGCGGGGGGAAGGTCATAAGTGTGGTATCACAAGTTATCGTACGTATATGAAGTTATTATCCTATTATGGCAAAAATTAACGCTAACGCAAAGGTCAGTCTATTTATTGACATCAAATCCGCACTAATAAAAAAGTAAATAAGCCATCACTCTAAAAGAGCAACGGCTTATTTATAAAAAATAGTCTATACATGCATAATAACTACATGCTCAAATGGATTTTCGTAGTTTATTTTTCATTGTCTTCCCCATCACAGCCTTCTGTATCCCCAACTTTAACCATTTGCTTACCGATATTATCACCTTCAAACAAGCCGATAAAGGCCGAAGGAATATTGTCAAAGCCTTCAATTAGGTTTTCTTTATAGACCATTTTTCCATCGTTATACCATTTGCCGATTTGTTTTTTGGCCGCGTCAAACTCATCTTTAAAGTCGTAGACGACAAAACCTTCCATACGCGCACTTTTTTTGGTTAAAGTGTGCATAGGGCGAGGGCCCTGTGGCGCTTCCCCTTTGTTATAATCAGCAATTTGACCACAAATTGCGATACGGGCATGCTCATTAATATTAGCAAAAACGGCATCGAACAACTCACCGCCGACATTATCAAAGAATACATCAACGCCGTTTGGACACGCTTCTTTTATGGCCGCTTCCATGTCATCAGTTTCTTTATAATTAATGCCTTTATCAAGACCTAAATCGTTTTCTAAATAATCAATTTTCTTAGGAGAGCCCGCAATACCAATAACTTTGCAGCCTTTAATGCGAGCGATTTGAGAGGCGATACTACCGACTGATCCTGCGGCACCTGATACGACAACAGTTTCCCCTTGTTTAGGTTGGCCAATTTTTAACATACCAAAATAAGCAGCCAATCCTGTGACTCCAAGCATACTGACAGCGGTGGAGATTGGGGCAAGGTCGGGGTCTACCTTTTCAAGGTCATCTGCGCTAACGCTTTGGTATTTTTTCCACGCAAAACGACCGTGCACAATATCGCCTTTTTTAAAATCATCATTATCGCTGTCGATAACTTGCGCGACCGTTCTGCTGGTGATAGCTTCGTTGAGCTTAAACTTTTTACCGGCATTATCGCTATCGCCTTTGTCCATAAAGCCGCGCATGCCGGGGTCGACCGACACATAAATACTTTTGAGTAATACTTCGCCATCTTTGCAGGTAGGCATATCGATATCATTAAACTTGAAGGTGTCTTTTGTCACCGCACCTTCAGGGTGTTTGGCCAGTACGATTTCTTGGTTTTGTTGTTTTGAATGATTCATTTTAATATCCTTTTTTTATATTATTTAATTTCTTAGATTAACACACCAAGTGCAACGCTAAATGATGTCATAGAAAACCTGATTCGGTGTTTTGAATCCCAGTCGTTTTCTTGGTCTGTTATTCAATCTGTCTTCAATATCTTGTACTTCATTATTAGATACTTGTCTAAAGTCACAGCCTTTAGGCAAGTACTCTCTGATCAAACCATTGGTATTCTCATTTGTTCCTCTCTGCCATGAGGCGTAGGTATCAGCAAAGTAGAACAGGCTAAAGAGGGTTTGTTTAATCTCTTTATTATCAGCGAACTCTTTGCCATTATCAGAGGTAATCGTTTTAACTTGCAGTCTGATAGGTGTCAGTAGATCTATCATAGCCTCTGCTACTAAGTGCGCCGTTTTCTTGGTCACCCGTCTCATTTTAACCAAGCCTGTTCTTCGTTCTACTAGCGTCACGATAGCTTGTTTGTGGTTTTGACCAATAATGGTATCGGCTTCCCAATCACCGATTCGCGAACGGTCTTCTACCACTTGAGGACGGTTGTGAATAGAGACTCGGTCATTGATGTGTCCACGAGTCTCGTTAGTAAGTCTTTGCCGATAAGGTTTGGCTTTGCGTCTTAAATGCTGCCATAGTCCGCCACCTTGTCTCTTATCTGTCCAGAGGTAACGATAGATGCTCATATGGCTAATACCACCATGGACGCCTGCTATTTGTTCAGGACTCCAGTTCTCTTCAAGTTTGTCTGTGACCCAGCCCCAAACCTCTGACATGATAGTGTAAGCGTTATTTGCTCGCCGTGCTGTCGCTTGCTCATTTGCAAACTGTGCCCGATAACCTCGCTGACTTTGATTACGTCTAATTTCTCTGGATATGGTACTCGGGCTTCTGTTTAATTTATCGGCTATAAATTTAGTACTGTGTTTTGCCCCTTTAAGAGCATAAATCTGATATCGTTCACCTAGGCTTAGATGTGTATAGCTCATGGTTGCAATCTCACTTTGGCGGTGGATAGAAACTTTGATGCTAGCGCATCTAGGTCTTTTTTTCACCTGCTCTTTGAAATTGCACTTCATTTGTTAATCTAAGTTTTTTATTAAACTGTGAGTTTTGCTGAATAGCTTTCTTTAGAGCTTTAGTTGTTTATTAGCAAACTAATTTGCCTTTATAATAAACAGCTTCGCGTTTTGGCAAACGTGCCACAGCCTCAGCTGAACAGGATGCTTTAACCAGTATAAAATCAGCATCTGCCCCTACCCATGGCCATACTTGTTTGCCTTGATCATCCAAAGGTAAGGGTTGATCAGTGATCATTTTCAACGCACGATTCAAACGATATTCGTCAGTCCAGCCGTAGAGTTGCGCGCATAGATTGGCTTTTTGCAGCATATCGCCTGAACCAAATGGCGAGAAGTTATCCATGATATTGTCAGTGCCCGCTCTGACGTTGACCTTGTGTTTTATCAAGGTTGGAATAGGCAATGCGTTCTGACCTATCGGGATGCTGGACACGATACCAATACCATATTCTGCAAACTGATCTGCTATATGTTCAAGTTCATTTTGTGGCAGCATGGCGAGCGCATAAGCATGAGTGATAAAGGTTTTACCTTGCAAGATTGGGCTCTCTTTGACGCGCTGTATCATGTGTTCCATCACCGCCTTACCAGAAGGCAGGTCTTCATGAAGATGAATGTCGACGCCTTTATCATAATCTAAAGCAATATCAAACATGATATCCAGAGATTTTTTCATGTCGCCGTCTACGATTGTGGGATCCAGACCGCCAATAAAGTCGATATCTATTTGCGCCGCTTCTCTTAATAGGCCCTCGGACTGTGAGTAAAGAATGCCATGTTGCGGAAAGGCGGCAATTTCCCATGTGAAGCTGTCTTTATAATTGTCTAATGCTAACAGTAGGTGCTCTAAGCTTTTCAGGCCACTGACCGGATCAACGTTACAATGACAACGCGCAAAAGTAGAGCCATAGCTTTGCAGTAGTTGTATGCTTGCTTCTGCCCTTTGCTGAGAATCGGGAAGGAGTTTTGGAATCAGCTCCTCCTCCAGTCGAATCATATTCTTTATGTCACCCGTCCAAGGAGCGGCATGCCAATCGCCACCGTAATAGGTTTTATCAATATGTACATGCATATCCTGAAAAGTCGGTAACATTAGTAAGCCATTAGCCTCGACTATTTTTACATTTTGAGCACTATTTTCAGTGCTGTTTTTTAGCTGTCCTTTGGCATTAATAGCTTTGATTTTTCCATTAGTAATATGGATATCAAAGAACGCTGTTTCTGTGGCAACGATCTGTTTATTGCTATCACGTACGAAACCTGTCTCTAATCTGACATTGCGTAGTAAAAGTTCTTGATTGCTCATTAAAATGTCCAGTTTTGATTGATTGTATTTATAATAGGAATGAGCGTTTGTTTGTTTAACCTAAATTGTATCGGTAATATAAGCCATTAGGATTGACAATATGTGTAGATTGAGTAGGGTTATGTTTACGGTTATTGTGGATTGACGCACTGTAGCCACCTCATCATAAAAATATAAAAGAGATATAAATAATATCGCAAGGTTCAGGTAGCCTATTTGTTCCATGCTGCAAGGAGTTTTATCGCTATGTCGCCAGTTATGCCGTCATCCGTCACGCTAGCTACCATGCTTAACAGTGGCAGCTATCAATCAAATCATCAGCCAAGCTATCAACCTACGCCCGCACAGCTACAGGTTTTACAAATCGCTAGTGAGTTTGCCTATCAGATTTGGGAGAGTCGGACGATTTCGTGCCAGACGTTTTTGCGCAGCTATCCATTAATGCAAACTTTAACTCGCCAGCAAATCGATGACCTTATTCAAGACTATACTTTGGATGAAAACTATCAATCTGCTGATGAAGCTCAAGTAATGAGTGGTCTGCGGCATCTACGTATGCTGCTTATGATGCGCTGGATTTGGCAAGATGCGTTGGGCGTTATTGAGCTTGAGCAATTAACTGACGAGCTGTCTGAGTTTGCTGGTGGTTGTATTTTATTTGCTAAAGACTATACCTACCAGCATCTGGTTAGCCAATATGGGCAACCGACTTTTATTGATGACAAAGGCACTCAGCACATCGATGATATGGCGATTATGGCGATGGGCAAGCTTGGCGCTCATGAGCTTAATTTATCTAGTGATATAGATCTGATATTTGTCCATCAAGCGCGTGGACAGACTGATGGTGATAAGGCTAAAGGAGCGCGAAGTATTGATAATAAACGCTTTATGACCCGTCTCGGTCAAGGTATTATCAAGCTGCTCGATAACAATACCGCTGATGGCTTTGTGTTTCGAGTTGATATGCGCTTGCGTCCGTGGGGTGATGGTAGCGATTTGGCCATTCATTTGTCGGCATTACAAAAGTATTTTGCCAATCACGGACGGGCTTGGGAACGCTTTGCGTGGTTAAAAGCGCGAGTCGTTGGGCAGATTGCTCAGCCATTTTATGATGAATTACAGGCATTGATTAAGCCATTTGTGTTTCGCTATTATGTTGACTATAGTGCCTTTGCAGCCCTGCGTGAGATGAAATCACTGATTCAAAATCAAGTGGCACAGCGTGAAGACTTAGATAATATCAAGCTTGGAGCGGGCGGCATTCGTGATATTGAATTTATTGTGCAAGCCTTTCAGCTGATTTATGGTGGACGACATCCACAGTTGCAGGTCAAGTCTTGTTTGCATGCTATGGTAGCCTTGTGTGAAATTGGCTATTTAAAACGTCCTACTTATGAAGTGTTGCAAGCGGCTTATCGGTTTTTGCGCCGGCTTGAGCATGCCATTCAAGCAATTAACGATCAACAGACTCAGCGCTTGCCGCACGATCCCTTTTGGCAGCATAATTTAGCGATTACACTGGGCTTTGGGAATTGGGAGAGGTTATTAACAACACTCAATTGCCATCGAGATAATGTAAATATACCATTTGAGCGCATGGTAACCGAAAGACAAGTACCTGCCCAAGACGATACCACGCTTGAGCCGACTAATATTGATGCTCAAATCGCACAATTAGATACGGTGTTGACTGGGGACAGTCGGGCGCAACTACAGATTTTTTGGCAATCAAAAATGGTGGCAAATCTAAGTGATGAAGCCAGAACCCGCTTAGATGACGCTTATCCGGTGATATTACATGCGCTACTTGAACACCAAGAGCAACAACAGTTGGCCAATACCGCATTGCCGCGTCTTATTGCCTTGCTTGAGGCCATTTGTCGCCGTTCGATTTATCTGGTCATGATTGCAGAGAACCCCAATGCGACCGTTGAGCTGATTCCGATGTTATCTGCCAGTCCTTGGATTGCCAATGAGCTGGCACGTTACCCTGTGCTTCTCGATAATTTCTTGCAGCAGCGCTATCGTTATCTACCGGACAAACCTGAGCTACATGATATTTTGCGTCAGCAGCTATTACGGGTTGAGCCGGAGGATGAAGAGGAGCTGCTCAGTGTTCTAAGATTATTTAAAAAGAACCAAGTATTGGCGGTAGCTGCTAGTGACGTATTGGCTGAACGCCCGATTATGAAAGTATCTGATTCCCTAACTTATATTGCAGCGGTCGTATTAGAAGCGGCACTTGAGCGGTCTTTTGCCGAGTTGGTCAAGCGTTATGGTTATCCCATCGCTCAAGATGGCGATCCGGTCACTGAGGCTGATTGCGGCTTTGCGATTATCGGTTATGGCAAACTTGGCGGGCTTGAATTATCTTATTCCTCTGATTTGGATTTGGTGTTTTTACATAAGATTAAAGAGCAGGGTATGACTACTGGTGAAAAATCAGTCAGCGGCATGAAGTTTGCTGCGCGCCTTGCTCAAAAGCTCATGACTTATTTGAATACCCAAACTCGTGATGGTCGCGCTTATGAGGTTGATATGCGTCTGCGACCATCGGGAAATGCTGGCATGATGGTGGTTTCTTGCCACGCTTTTGAGACTTATCAGCTCGATAAAGCATGGTCATGGGAGCATCAAGCACTGGTACGAGCGCGGGCCATTTGTGGTGATAGGCGTGTGACCACCCGTTTTTGTGATATCCGCCGCACGGTTTTGGCATTGCCGCGCACCATTGAACAAGTGCGAATGGAGGTGACCAGTATGCGTATTAAGATGCAAAAGCATCTGGGCAGCAGCCAACGAAAGCAGCAAGCCGGCAGGTTCCATCTAAAACAAGACGCTGGCGGAATTGTTGATATTGAATTTTTAGCACAATTTGCAGTGCTGGCTTATTCACATGACTATCCGAGTCTTACCAAATGGAGCGATAACGTCCGCATTTTTGAGGAGATGGCGCTGCTTGGTATTTGGGAGGTGCAAGTCTGTCAGGATTTGTCCGACGCTTATTTACGAGTACGGGCGGCGACTCATCAATTGGCATTGGCTGAGCAGTCATTATTAGTGGATGAGGCACTCTGGCAAGAAACACGGGCGCTCGTACAAGCGCAGTGGCAGCATCTGATGGGTGTAGAATAAGGCAAATCTAATTAATTAGAGGTGGTTTTAATATAAATTAGCCTGCCTAAAAGTAAAAAGATTGATATAAATAAAAGCCATCTAACATAAAACTAAAAGATATCATTTACCCTCGCTGCCAGTGATATAATCATCTACTCACCATAGAAATGACAGAAAATAAATGGTTCAAGACCGATTATGTGACGTCTATATTTAACATTATGGTGCAACAATACAAATTTAATTAACTTACTCAACAAAAAAAGTTAGGCGTCAGCGCTAGCATAAGGAATATCGAATGAATATGGCAACACAAGACGGCAAGCTTTGGATGAATGGCGTAATGGTAGATCAGCCAGATGCCAAAGTTCACGTATTGACCCACAGTCTGCATTACGGCATGGCAGTATTTGAAGGCGTACGTGCCTATCAAACTGCTGATAAGCGTACCGCAATTTTCCGTTTAAAGGACCATACTGAACGTCTGCTAGGTTCTGCTTTTATTTTTCAAATGGAAGTGCCTTTTGATGCCGCGACCCTTGAGCAAGCGCATAAAGATGTGGTTAAGCAGAACAACCTAGAAGAAGCCTATATTCGCCCGCTGATATGGATTGGCGCAGAAAAGCTTGGCCTGTCTGCCCATGATAATAGTGTCAATGCGATGGTTGCGGCATGGCATTGGGGTACTTATTTGGGTGAAGAAGGTATTCGAAATGGTATCCGGGTAAAAACGTCCTCTTATTCTCATCATTTACCTAACGTCACGATGTGTAAGGCCAAAGCTTCAAGTAATTACCCGGTGTCTATTATGGCCAATCGAGAAGTAACTCGTAATGGCTATGATGAAGCGATCATGATGGATTCACAAGGCTATGTCTGTCAGGGTTCAGGCGAGAATTTATTCTTAGTTAAAAATGGTGAGCTACATACGCCAGATTTAGCAGGCGGCGCATTGGACGGTATTACTCGTCGCACGATTATCCAGTTTGCTGAAGATTTGGGCATTAAAGTCACTGAGCGCCGTATGACTCGTGATGAGTTTTATTTGGCCGATGAAATATTTATGACCGGTACGGCTGCTGAAGTGACACCTATCCGTGAATATGATGACCGAAAAATCGGTAATGGTGGCCGCGGTGAAATGACCGAAAAATTACAAAGCTTATATTTCGATGTGGTACATGGTCGCAATGAGAAATATATGGATTGGTTAAGCTTTATCGACTAATTATTGTTTATAAAGCAATTCGTGCATAATTTAGTATGAATAAAAAACCAAGACTTATTTATAGTCTTGGTTTTTTATTCGCTGTATCTTAAAAATGCTATTTATTAAGTATTTTGATTAACCAATATTCAGCTAGCTACTATATCCGACCACCTTACCAACCTAACCTCGTATTGATGTAACAACTGCTCGAATTGACGACTCATTAGCCACTCAAACTCGCGTTCACGAGCAGCCTTAATATCGTCTTGCCAATGGCTAGCAGGGACAGCAGGGTGACACATAATAAGGGTAGGACTCAAATTACTAGGCAAAGCATTGGGCACTGAATGTATGGCTGGCGTGGTGCTTCCATACTGTGCATAAGTGCCAAGCGACTCAATACTAAGCGGCAGGGAATGCATTGCGGGTGAGAGATGGTTTGTGCGCGGGGCATTGGTTAGCCAGCTTTCCCATAATGCGGCAAGCTGTTGAAAATTAGCATCAAAATCATAGACGCCGCCGAAGTAATGGTTGGTAGCGATATTGTTTTCTGCACATAACTTGCGCCACGCACGTCCACCAAGTCCATAGATTATCCAAGATTTTAAATCATCAACCAAAGGCGTTGTGACGCGTGCGCAGATAGGGTTGTTTGAACCATCGCTATAACGAGCGTTTAGCTCTTTGATTAGGCTTTGGCGAATAATAGGGAACTGATGAATATGTTGATGGCCATCGATGAAGACTGGTGCGTGCCCGAAAGTATCTTCAAAACCATCAAGCTGACGATTAATAACATCCGTAACTTGGGTCGGATTAAGCCGGCGCAGATAACTGGTTATCATTATTGATTTTAATGATCCTTGTAGCGCCGAGGGAAAGATGCCAGTCAAGTCTAAATGCAGACCAATATCGACATTTAGGTCAGCCAGCGTGCGCATATCGGCAGCTGTAATTTGGCCACCTGCCATATAACTACTGGCGCCAATACGCCCGCGTTCAGCAAGCTGGATTACCGCATCATTCACTGCGCTCGAAAGGCCTAAGTCATCCACATTAATGATGATGGCGCGTGCACTGTTTGATGATTGTGACGTTTCATTTTTAGAAGCGTTTTTTTTAGAATTTGTATCTTTAGAAATTGTGTTTTTTATTTTAATCATGATTTAAATGCCCAAAGTTTACCCAATGTAAAAGTCATTACCGTAATAACGCCAGTGACGACTAGCCATATCAGCATATAGTAACGCTCACCAAACCAGTTAAGCCCCAATACAAATAAGCCTTGATTGGCTATAAATCCAGCAGCTGAGCTGGCAAACCATTTTATCAAGATAGTAAGCGTGCTTTTTTGGGGGGGATGATGAGGCTTTATAGTTGTGTGCGTTGGTGCATCATTAGTAATGTTGCTGGTTGATTGACGAAAAGTCAGATAAAAATGGCCGACAAAGCTCACTACAAACGCCACTAAAAAAGCAAGAACGTTGGCCCAAGCTGGTGAGATAGAGGTATTGCCTACTATATTAATTAATACTAAAAAATGCACCAAGGCGGCACTTGCACCTACCACTAAAAACCATAGCGCCTGCTTTGATGCGGATGTTGTTGCTACTTTCGATGCGTTGTTATTCATGGAATGTGTGTTCAGAGTGTTTATAGGTGATATCACCGACAGGTTGCTTAGTATAACGATTATCAGCAAAGTTGTAATTTACGTGGTTTGTATTGGCGTAATTTTTATCAATATTCTTTTTATCAGCCAGACCGTTACCAGTATAACGCTCGCTACTGGTATTACCGCTATGAATAGTCTCATCAATTAAATATAAAGGCCGTTGTTTGACTTCTTCATAGAGTCTGCCCACATACTCGCCAATCACCCCAATACAGACCAGCTGAATGCCAGTTGAGAACATAATACCAGCGGCAACCGTTGCCCAGCCTGCGACATCACTGCCAAATAATAGCGTTTCAATAACAATATATAAGCCGTATATAAAGGCTAAGGCAGAAACTATAAAACCCATTCGTGATATCAGCCGCAGCGGCTTTTGTGAGAAAGAAGTAATACCAACCAAGGCCAATTCAAAAAGGCTACCAAAGTTAAACTTACTCTCGCCAGTGCCGCGATTGTCAGCAGTAAAGGGTAGATAGACCGTATTAAATCCTACCCAAGCATACAGACCTTTCATAAAACGTTGACGCTCAGGTAGCGAGCGCAGCGCCTGTACGACCTTGCGGTTCATCACGCGAAAATCACCGGCATTTGGGCGAATCTCATAACGTTGACGGTCTTGGATGAAGTGATAAAAACTGCGCTTTAAGGTTTTAGCCAGCTTGCTCTCATGAGGGCGATTGGCTTGAATACCGGCGACCATATCAATATCAGACTGCTCAATCATACTGAGCATTTGCCCCAATACTGATAAAGGGTGCTGACCATCGGCATCAATCATCGCCACCACATCGCCTTCTGCTTTGGCAAGACCAGCACTTAGCGCCGGCTCCTTACCGAAGTTACGTGATAAGCGTACCAAAATCAGCTCCGTATTGTGCGGACGTGCAGGCATCAAGGTGGTGACTACATCCATCAGGTTATCACTACTACCATCATCAACGATAATAATCTCACAGCTTGCTGGTGTTATTTCATCATTAGCCTCTTTAGAGGCATCGCTGTTTATAGGCGCACGCAAGGCTGCGGTAAATTCAAACACCTGCGGTAAAAAGGCCTGCAACGCCTCGGCATCATTATAGGCTGGCATGATAATCGACAAGTAAGGCACACTAAGATGATTTTGAGGCATGAATACACTCATCAGCGTTGGTTAATATGAATGGCTACTCAGCCCCCATTTATTAGTCGTTATTTACGGAGTCGAGCGAAGACAGCTAGTTGTTACCTTTATTTAATACAGCGACTTGGTACATAAGCGATCCAGTTTACGGTTAAGGGCTCTTTGGCATTAGGGTCAGGCCAAGCAATCTGCCATTGTCCTTTTTGTACTATCAGGGCGGTAGCGTTATTCGTATTATCTATTTTATTGTAATTTGAGCTGGCATCTGCCACCATCAATTCATCAAGTAAAGGTAGCTTGATATAGTCATCGTCTTGCCACATAACTAGAGTGCCGTTTTTCTGAAGGCGCTCAGTGCTCATCCACGGTGAATGACTGGCAGGACCTGAAATCATTTGCGACGGGAAATCACTATTCATGGCGACTAACGCCCCGAGCCAGCGATCCCCTGACACGCTATCAAGCGGGCAGCTACTCAGCTTACTCCATGTACTAGCCGCTTGGGTAGCTAAGGCTTGTTCAGGCCAGTGCATACGCGATGGTTTATGACGTATTTTATCACCAAAACCGACGTATATGACCATTAATACTGTAGCGAGTGTCAGCCAAATGGCCAGTGCGCGACGCAATTTAATAGCCGTTAAAGCTTGCACAGCTGGGACAATAAATGAGGCAGCTAGTAAGCCTGACAGTGCCCACATTGGCATGCCCCACATATCACGCAGCCCGATACCAAATACTAAGTTTAATACCACGAGCACAACTATGGGCGCAGCCCAAAGGTACCACAGTAAAGAAGCACCTGCTGGCAGGCTATGCTTATAGGCGCTAACACCAAATAAGCGTTTGCGATTAAGCGCTAACATTAATACTAGCGGAATATGCGCCATAAGCTGGGCGGCAATAAAATTTACCCAACTAAAATGGCGGCTAACGTTACTAGCAGTTTCACTGACATCATGTGAGCGCCCATTAGCATAACCGAGCGGCAACCAATCATGCATCACTAACCAGTATAAATGCGGGGCAAATATAGCCAACATTACAAAGGCCGCTATCCACGGCTGCGGCTGCTTTAACAGCGGCCATTGTCTAGGCAATAATAAGTAAAGTGCCATAGGCAGTAATAAGAATATGACACTATATTTAGTGAGCATACCCAGCCCACCGAGCACCCCCAGTAATAGCCAGTCTGTCAGTCGACTTCGAGTCAGCGCTTGATAAAATACTAAGTATAATCCTACCCAAATAGGGAACTGCGCAACGTTATGGTTAAACTCAAGACTAGGATAGCTATAGTAGATAACAGCTAATGTCAAAGCGCTTCCTAAGAGCCCTGTTGCTGGTGACCATATTTTTTTGCCCAGCTGATAAACCAAGAATAGCGTCAGTAGCACATATAATTGGCTTAGCAAATAAGGGCCAATATGTCCAAACAGTTGATAAAAGCTGTATAATATCCATGATGATAATGGGGGGTGCTTATAATACCCCCATTCCCATTCACTACCCCAGTTTATGCCTTCACTGACATCCAAAGGTACGCTATTGGCAAGGAAGGCAGGAGCAATAGACCAAATGAGAAAGTAAACCAGTAAGAATAGACCAAACCAGCGCCATTGCTTTTGTCCTGTCTCATTATTACACAAGGTATCGTTACCGTTATGAAGGCTATCTGCTTGCATTTTAGCGCGTGAGGCTGACTTATTACTAAATGACGGGGTCATGACTATACTCTTTTTATAGTTTGTCTGGTCTTATACTACAGCTGGCTCAAGTATACTTAAAATATAATACTAATAGCGCAGCAGGACTTCATTGTAATAGTCCAGCTATAACAATTTAGCGTCATTATAGAGTTTAATGTCAGTCAATTATAGTAAGGCTGCCTTTTTATCTTTATTTTTTAGAATAGCAATAAACTTAAGAGAGTATGTTATGAGTAATGAGGTTATCAAAGTATTTGTCGGATGTGACCCTAATAACTGTGATTTAGAACAGATGATGGTGCTAGATTATAGTCTGCATAAACAGACTAGTGCGCCTGTTGAAGTCGTCTGGATGCAGCTGTCACGCGATCCTAACAGCTATTGGTACTCAAACCCCGAGACCGGTGAGGGCTGGAATACTACTAAGTGGGCCACACCTTTTTCAGGATTTCGTTGGGCCATTCCAGAATATTGTGATTTTTCTGGTAGAGCCATTTATATGGATGCCGACGTGGTCATTCTAAGCGACTTGGCAGCGTTATGGAATCACCCTATCGAAGGACAGTCTATAGTAGCTGCAAAAACAATCGCAGATATGACCCGTTTGTGTACTTGTGTCTGGGATTGTGATAACGCCAAAAGTACTATTTTACCGGTTGAGCAACTCAGAAAAGATGCGAATAGTCATCAAAAAATGATGGACTTGCTCAAACAAAATCCGCAATTGGTAGAGCCTTATCAAGACAGTTATAACTGTGTAGATGGGGAAGCGTTGGCAATAGAAGATATTAAGATACTGCATTACTCAGACATGGGTACTCAGTTTAGCCATAAATATGCGCTAGCAAGGGTCAGTGCAGAGGGCTCTGAGCATTGGTTTGATGGGAAGATAATGCCGCATCCAAGGCAAGAGCTAGTCGAGTTATTTGATAGCTATTATAACGAAGCATTGGCTGCTGGCTACAAGCTAGATAATTATCGTATCAATGCCTTTGGTCAATTCCCTAAAAAGACCCACAAGCGCTATAAAGGCAATAAAATAACCCGTCCGAGCAGCTCTAAGTCGTTTCTTTCGAGGTTATTCAAACGCTAATTTGAGTTTGACTCGCTTTATTAAAAGCTAGATTAACATACCAAGTGCAACGCTAAGTAATGGAATAGGATACTTGGTTTGGTGTTTTAAATCCTAACCGTTTTCTTGGTCTGTTATTAAGTTTGTCCTCAATGGCTTGTACCTCATCATCAGATACTTGTCTAAAATCACAGCCTTTAGGCAAGTACTCTCTGATTAAACCATTGGTATTCTCGTTTGTTCCTCTCTGCCATGACGCATAAGTATCAGCAAAGTAGAACATACTATAGAGCCTGTTTTTGACCTCTTTATGGTCAGCAAACTCTTTACCATTATCAGAAGTAATTGTTTTGACTTGCAGTCTAATTGGGTTGAGTAGCGTTATCATAGTATCCGCCACCAAATGAGCGCTCTTTCTAGTGACTCGTTGCATCTTAACCAAACCTGTCTTTCGTTCTACTACCGTCACAATGGCCTGCTTGTGGTTTTGACCGATAATGGTATCGGCTTCCCAATCGCCAATACGGGATCGTTCCTCTACCACTTGAGGTCGCTTATGAATAGAGACTCTGTCATTGATGCGTCCACGAGTCTCACAGGTGAGACGCTGACGATAAGGTTTGGCTTTACGTCTTAAATACTGCCATAACACGCCGCCTTGTCTTTTATCTGTCCATAGGTAGCGATAGATGCTCATGTGGCTAATGCCGCCATGGACCCCTGCTATTTGTTCCGGACTCCACTGTAATTTTAGCTTATCAACAACCCAATCCCAAACGTTTAAAACAATGGTGAAAGCGTTGTTTGCATGCCTCGCTTTGGCCTTGTCGTCTGCATACTGGGCTCGGTAGCCACGCAGGCTTTTATTACGCCTGATCTCTCTTGATATGGTGCTGGAACTTCTATTTAATTCGCCTGCTATAAATTTAATGCTCCGGTTTGCCCCTTTAAGGACATAAATCTGATATCGTTCCTCTAGGCTTAGATGGGTATAGCTCATGGTTGCAATCTCACTTTGGCGGTGGATAGTGGCTTTGATGCTAGCGCATCTAGGCTTCTTTTTCACCTACTGGTTGAAATTGCACTTCATTTGTTAATCTAAGATATGTCAGTTAAGGACTTAGAACCTACTTTTCTTTGTAAAAGGCTTGTATAACTGATATTACTTTATCTTGGTCTTTTTTATCTATGCCATACCATAATGGCAATCTCAATAATTTCTCACTTTCTATTGTTGTAAATTCATCCTCTCCATGGAAGTGGCCAAGTTTTTTTCCGGCTATAGAACTATGTAGAGGAATATAGTGAAATACAGCCATGATGTTACTATCTTTAAGAAAGTTAATTAAATTGATGCGAGTTTCCATATCTTGAACCTTGAGATAAAACATATGAGCGTTATATTTACAAGACGTAGGTATAACAGGAAGTTGTATTTTTTCTCGTAGCTCAAGTCCTTTAAGCTGCTCATAGTAATAAGACCAAGCTTGCAAGCGATCTTGGTTAATTTCTACACTTTTTTCAAGCTGTCCCCAAAGATAAGCGGCTTGTATGTCGCTAGGAAGGTAACTACTGCCTATGTCTACCCAAGAGTATTTATCAGTCATCCCGCGAAAAAACTGGCTACGGTTAGTGCCTTTTTCTCGGATAATCTCTGCTCGTTCCCTAAATTTTTCGTCATTAATTATTAATAAGCCACCTTCACCGCCACTAGTATAGTTCTTGGTTTCATGAAAGCTGAAAGTACCTAAATGTCCAATAGTGCCTAAGGCCTTGCCTTTATAGGTACTCATCATTCCTTGTGCGGCATCTTCTACTACATAAAGGTTGTGACGTTGTGCTATATCCATAATGGTGTCCATCTCACAACTAATACCCGCGTAATGCACAGGAACGATGGCTATTGTTTTTTCAGTAATAGCCGCTTCAATTTTGGCTTCATCGATATTCATAGTATCTGGACGAATATCAACAAAAACAATTTTTGCCCCGCGTAAAACAAATGCATTTGCTGTACTAACGAAAGTATAGCTAGGCATTATTATTTCATCACCTGGTTTAGTGTCGATCAAGATTGCTGCCATTTCTAGTGCAGCGGTACAAGAGGGGGTTAGCAAGACTTTATTACAAGATAAGCTCTCTTCAAACCAGTCATGACAAAGCTTGGTAAAAGGGCCATCACCAGATATCTTATCACTGTGCATGGCTTTTAAAACGTATTGGTCTTCATTGCCTGTATAGGGCGGTTTATTGAAAGGAATCATTATTTATCTCTTCCAAGAATTTTTTTTCTAAGACAAGTAAGTCTTTTTTTCTTTCCTTGACTCTTTTAGCAGGAATACCTACGTAAATGCCCCAAGGACTGGTATCTTTATTTATTAAACTCATTGCCCCTACAGAACTTCCTTCTGCAAGGTTCACACCGGGCATAATCATACTACCTGCACCTACAATTACTTGGCGCTCTATAACCACTTTTTCTTTTTTCTCATTTTTATATTTTGAAGGTACAAATGAGCTAACCATAGTCTCTCCACTATAATCATCCGACTGCGAAAAGATTTTTACGCCGTAGGATAACCCAGAGAAATCCCCTAAGTAGATTCCCGCTTCGCCGCCTGCTATTAGACACATAGGGGCAATCTGGCAAAAGTCGCCTATTTTTACTCTACCTGACACCACACAAAAATCATCAATTCTTGAATTATCACCAATCTCTATCTGATCGGCATTGTATATACTGGCTTTATCACTAATTCTTACATTCTTGCCTAGGGCTTTAAATCCTACTTCTTGTAATTGGCTAGCGGTTAGATAGGCCATATCAAAATAACTCCGTTAATTGGTTCAATAGGGTTTTTTTAGAAAAGTATTGTTTTATTTTACCAACATTAGCTGGGTGATAGTGGTTTACTAAAGAAGTGAAGTCCTTAACATCGTATATTTCAATTCCTTTTTCTTTGAATAGCGGCCATTGGGTGGTGTTACTACGAATATATACCGTTTTCCCCAGACCCAATAAGGTGATGATGTTTCCCAAAGCCTGTTGCCGACTATTATTAAAAATGGCAATATCGATTTTTTCTAAAAATTTTAAGTAATCTTCAAAAGGCATAAACTCAGTTAAAGGCACAAATTTGTCACCAAAAAGCTCTTTTCCTATTTTTATAACTTTTTTAGCATGACTTTGATCGCTGTATGATAACGGGGCATAAATACGAATATTTTTATTCTTAAATGGAAGTAACTTTTCTAGTATTTCAACATGGTTATTAGTACTATTTGCTGAATTGCCTAGCTGAATATTTATCGTACTGCTATCATTCTTTGAGATATCAAGCTCTTTATAAATATTGCTAAGATACATAATGCATTCATAATATTCACCTTGAGCGCCATACCATTCTCTTGCTAAATCAATATCACCTTTAATATAAGTTACTAAATGACCCATTTTTTTAATGACAGAGCGCCTAAAAAACTCTCGTACTCGCCATTTATGATTACGTTTACCAAAACGATATACGTATAAATCACCACCCCATATAGCCCAATAACATTTTTTTAATAACCAAGGGGTAAAAAACAAGATTTTTATAATTGTGTGATCAGCTAAACTATGTAAGATAATTTTATCTGCTTGATGCATCCTTACTAAGACTTGGATGTAATGTTTTAATTTTGCAGTGCTCGTTTTTTCTGACAGTAGTTTTATATTCTTGCCGTGTATAAGATTATCTTGAGCCATCCCTCTAGTGAGTGAAAATTCGTGCTCATCAAAATTAAAGTTTTCTTTAACAAAGTTTATAAAGGGGGGTATGAACTTTTCACTACTAGCGATATGCAAGATTTGTTTACTCATCTTTATGGCACCAAATCTAATAAATATTTACCGTAACCATTTTTATTGAGCTTATTGCCTATCCGCTGTAGGTCTTGCTTAGTGATCCATCCATTGTTATAAGCAATTTCCTCTAAACACGCAATCTTATAACCTTGATGTTTTTCGATAGTCTCTACAAACATACCGGCTTCTAGTAAGCTTTCATGGGTACCAGTATCAAGCCAAGTAAATCCAGGACCAAGCAATTCGACACTTAAATCACCACGCTGCATATAGATCTGATTAACAGTCGTAATTTCAAGCTCTCCACGATTAGACGGTTTTACTTGTTTGGCTATTTTCACAACATCGTTATCGTAAAAATATAGGCCAGTTACCGCATAGTTAGACTTGGGATGACTTGGCTTTTCCTCAATGGAAATAGCACGCTTATTTTCATCAAACTCGACCACACCAAAACGCTCAGGGTCTTTAACCTGATACCCAAAAACGGTAGCCCCCGTTTTATGATTAGCAGCCTTATGCAGTAGCGGGGAGAATCCTGGGCCGTAAAATATGTTATCACCTAAAACCAGACAAACATTACTATCACCAATGAACTCTTCACCAATAGTAAACGCCTGTGCCAAGCCATCTGGGTTGGGCTGAACAGCATAACTAATGTTAACACCCAGATCCTCACCATCAGCAAGTAAACGTCTAAAACCATCGATATCATCCGGAGTGCTAATTATTAAGATATCTCTAATACCTGCTAACATTAATACTGATAAAGGGTAATAAATCATCGGTTTGTCATAGATAGGAAGCAGTTGTTTAGACACACCTTTAGTAATAGGGTACAGGCGTGTACCAGAGCCACCAGCTAAAATGATTCCTTTAGTATTCATTAAGTTTGTACTCCTAATCTCTCACGTTGGTAGCTGCCATCTTGAATTCGGCGGCACTAGGCAAGATTATCCAGATACCATTTAACCGTTTTATGTATGCCGGTCTCAAAATTTTCAACTGGTATCCAGTCTAAGTCATTTTTGATCTTTGTGGCATCGATAGCATAGCGAAAATCATGGCCAGGACGGTCTTTCACATAGGTAATGAGTGAACCACCCCGACTATATCGGAGACTGTTTGTTTAAGTTAGGCCGCTAGGCCTAACTGATTAAGATTATCATAATA
>NZ_CAJHBT010000022.1 GCF_904846675.1 Psychrobacter urativorans
CAGTTATGAAGCTGCTGTGATTCTAGCCTGTGTCTTTATTTGGCTGCCGCTGATTTGAATTCTATACAGACCCTAGTAGTTATCAAGCCTAAGAAAACGATTAAATCAAAAAACTTTCCAACTCTACAAAGAAATACTGGAAAGCCTTTCTTAAGTCTATATTTTAAACATTAAGCTATTTTTAAAAAAATATCACGCAGAAGCAACATGCTCAGCCTTAATCTGGTCGGCAATTTTTTCAGCAATAGCGATGGTTGGGGCATTGGTATTGGCACTGTTTAGCGTGGGTATAATCGAGGCATCGACCACCCGCAATCCATCAACGCCTCTGACTTTAAGATCTAAGTCAACGACCGACAGACTATCTGAACCCATACGACACGTGCCTATTGGATGATAGATGGTGTCCGACTTATTGCGTATATAACCCAATAAACCGTCCTTTTCAATATAAGGTGCCGCATAGTCCTTGGTAATATACTTTGCAATGGGTGCTTCTTGCATAATCGCGCGGGTGCGCTCTGCACCTGCCAGCATATAGTCAACATCTTTTGGATGCGACAAATAGTTAGGATCAATTAGTGGTGGCGCGCTTGGGTCAGTAGATGACAGTTTGACCGTACCTCGACTTTCAGGTCGCAGGTAACAACTGTGAATGGAGATGGCATAGCCCCATTTAAGCTCACGTCCGTGATTAATGACCCGAGAGATCACAAAGTGTAGCTGGGTATCTGGCCAATCTTTTAAGGCTTCTTCCTTAGCACTAAAAAAAGCTCCGGCTTCAGCAAAGTTGGTTGTCAGCAATCCTGTACCGTCTTTTCTCCACTCGTTCGAAGCTTTGATCAAATTACCGGCTGCAGTAAAGCCAACTCCGAACACATCCTTGGTATTCACCTCGTAATCAAAGACCACGTCAAGGTGATCCTGCAAGTTTTCACCCACATTCGGCGAATCATAGACAACCTCAATGCCATGTTCTTGCAAGTGTGCTTTAGGACCAATACCTGAGAGCATCAATATCTTAGGTGAGCCAAACGTCCCCGCACATAAGACAACTTCTGAACGGGCTTTGATAGTGTATTCTTCTTCGTGCTTATGGTAGATCACGCTGGTTGCGCGTTTATTCTCTATTAAGACACGTGACACCTTTGCATCCGTAACAATAGTGAGATTGGAGCGATCTTCCACAGGATGTAGATAGGCGGCAGCCACTGAGCAACGTTGCCCTTGTTTGTCACCATGAAAGTGGCTGACTTGATACAGAGCTGCACCGTCTTGCTTGGCACCATTAAAGTCGTCATTACGATCAAGCCCATTGGCGACGCATGCATCAACAAAAACACTAGAGATAGGACGGGGACTGATCAGTTCAGTGACATGCAAAGGTCCGCTATCTCCGTGATAGTCATCTGCGCCGCGACTGTTGTTTTCTGATTTTTTAAAATAAGGCAATAACTGCTCATACCCCCAGCCATCACAACCCTGATCGACCCAGCGGTCATAATCTTTTGCACTTCCACGAGTATAGATCATCGCATTAATAGCTGATGAGCCGCCCAGACACTGTCCACGAGGCTGATAGCCGAGGCGATTGTTGAGGTGGGTTTGCGGTACAGTGTTAAAGCACCAGTTATTTATTTTAATCGGTTTATCACGCATCATCATAATGACGGCTGCAGGAAGACGCACCGCGAGACTTTTGCCGTCGCCGCCGAATTCTAGTAGACAGACATTAATATTGCGATCTTCTGACAAGCGTGCTGCCAAAACGCAGCCTGCAGACCCGCCGCCAACGATAACATAATCAAATTCCATACTTAAATAGCTCCCTGCTGATAAATAGTATCAATTCAATGACACGCTACTATCATCCTTGATAGTGATATTCTTAATAGCGACATTCTTGATAGTAATGTTGGACTCAGATGAATTGTCTCAACTCTTAATTAACTATAGCAGAAGTCATCAAATATATTTGCTTAATTGAGAAAATATATAACAGTCGTTCGTCGTAAGAAAATAGATGTCGTAGCTCTCTGAATCTCATTACAAAACCTAATTAAGCAATATTTCTTTGTTAACCTATACAGTTGCTTACACGTAAGCATAACCATACAATGTGGGCTTTAAAATCTAAAGGAAAACCAGAAGGATAGCTATGAAGCAAATCGGAATGTTGTTATTCGTAGTATTGGGAGGCATGGCGCTAGCGCTAGAAGCAGCATTTTTGGGACCATTAGGAGAGAGCATTGGTCGACTATCGGCGTCTTTATCCATATTTCTGATTGGTATTATCGTCTTTAGTCTGGCGATGATAACACTGAGAGTCGCAGGTAAACGCAACTATCTATCCACGCTACCTAAGCAGCCACGCTGGCTATTGACTGGTGGCCTCGTTGGTTTTATTTATACTATAGTGCTCACTATTACCACACCTTTAGTAGGCGTTGGCACAACTATGGTAGGCATTTTATGCGGTCAAATCACCGCCAGTCTTGCCATTGATCATTTTGGTATTTTGGGTAGCAAGCGCCGCGCCATTGATGTCTATCGGGTGTTGGCATTATTGCTGATTTTGATTGCCCTTTGGCTGATTTATTAAGACAGTTTATTAGGAAAGTTGTTATGCTATTGACCCTCGTGTTTCCATTATTACTGCTAGGCGGTATGGCCATCGCGGCGCAGTCTTCCATCAATGGTGCGCTCAGCATCCGTACCGATGTCGTGACTACCGCTTGGCTGGCCAACGTTGTTGCTGCTGTTATTTTATTGATATTGGTGGTGTTTTTTGAGCCGCCGCAGACAGCTACCATGTTTAGTGTGCCGACATGGCAATTAGCAGGCGCGCTGTTTGGCGCTTTCTCCATGGTGGCTATCGTGATTGGAGTGCCACGTATTGGTACGGCGGCAACCATCGTTGCTGTCATCGCCGGACAAATCATCACGGGGCTGTTAGTTGACCATTTTGGCTTGTTTGGCAATACGCAACTAACGCTAGACTATAAGCGAATGGCGGCTATCGCCCTACTCGCTGGTGCATTATATTTAATTTACTTGAGTAATGTGCGTGGGAAGATTTGAGTTGATGTAATAAATAAAAAGCTGAGTAAAATATTTATTAGGACGTAAATTTTGCTATAACGCTAAATACTCTATGCTTGCTAAAGCTATTTAATAAGTAATTTCTGTAACAATTGCTGTTTAGTAACCTCGCCATGCATTAATCCAGTTTCATCTTCAAAAATATCTATCGCATGATTTAACAGCAATCTTACATCATCAAGTAGTACTTTCAATTCGTATATATTAATAGTATCCATCCAACTAAAGTTTTTGTCCTTATTGTTGTTGTGAGAATATCGAAAACTAACGGCATAGCTATCTACCTCACTTAACTTATCAATCAGTTTTGATAAACTAGACAATAAATTTGTGTCATCAATTTTAATATTAAATTTTTTCTTTGTGAGCAGCCAATGTTCTTTAAATGCATTAGCTAATGAGCTTAGCGTATGTACTGGCTTACCAACCATGCTCTTCGACCCTGAAAACTCATGAAAATACTCAATGTTATATTTTAGAATAAGTTCGAGATAATGACGCATTGAATAAAGTAAAGGTAGAGCGATAGTATCTACAGGAACGTTTGAGTCATACAGTATTTCAAACGATGTATAATATTGCATTGCATAAACAAAGTTATTGTTTGATGACATACCTATATGGCTGTATCTTCTCGCTTGTTCCCACCAAGTATTTTTCATGCTTATATTCCAACTATATATTTGATGCCTATGATGCCAACTGCCGCTGACACCATAGGACTTTTCAAAGATTGAAATAAATCATAGCAACCGTAAGCACAAGTCCACTTATGGCAGTAATTATTGCTGCTACGTTTACCTTTATCTCTATGTTGGTTGAAATTTTCATGGTTTTTGCATCCATCAAAACGACTCAACCGGTTGAATCATTAAAGATTCGCATTTATATACCGCGTTGCCACGCGGTTGGGCTTACTTTGACTAGTATAAGCTTACCCGTTCGGACGATTTCTGCTGGTACAACCAGCCCAAATTTCGAGCTACTGCTCTAAATAAGAAGTCGCCCTTTAGCCGCTTATCAAGCGACATTCGGAGTTGATGGCTCCGAAACCTTTAAAAATATAATTACTAGATAATATACACGTTATTGGAGTGGAAAACACTATCCAAAGCCTTATATGTTGAAAGCAGGTGGAACATATAACTATAATCAAAAACACAACTTAAAAATCTAAATAACTCACGCTGCAACACGGCTATTTAGCCCCGCCTAGCTGAGTAGATAATGGCGGAACTGGCTCCTCATTATCTATACAACCTTATTAATCCTTACCTGCTATCGGAGTTGCCAGCGTTAACTCAGCATCACTCTCCGTAGGAGTAGTCAAAAAGGTTAAATAAGCTTCATATTGCTCAAGCACATCATCAATGACTTGCTGCTTGGTTAACCCCGTCAAATCATAACCGCCCGAACCTGTCTGCGTGGTCACTTCAAGTCGATAGTAGACATCGGTATCAGCCGCCATTTTGCCACTAAAGGTAGGCGACGGAGTCTCAACCATAGAGACCTGATAATAAAAGTCATCCATGGCAGCCGTCGACAATCGCAGCAACGGCCCCGATGCTTCTAAAATACCTTTATTAGAGCTAGCATTAGCCGCATTGCGATTGTGGTCGGCGTTGATCCGCTCGACATCGTAACCTTGACGGCGGAACTCATTGGCGACATCGTCAAGCGCTGGGCGTACAGTGCGCTCAAGGAACCTTATGGACTCGCGCTTTGACGGATAGGTGAGCATTTGTCCCAAGCGCTGCGTCCATGAGCGATCGGGTATATGACCGCCACTTGGTGCAATAGAAGGACGACGCAACACCGTGCCTTCACGTTCGGCTCGCTCAATACGTAGCGCCTTATAAAATGAGAACATCACTAGGTAAGCAATAATCGTCACCGGTAAGGCAAAGATAAGCGTCGCATATTCCATGGTAATCACGCCGCCTGCTAGCAACATCGAGATGGTCAGTACCGCCGTCAATACTGCCCAAAAGATACGCAGCCACTTAGGCCCATCTTTCGATGGATCTGGAATCGAGGCAGAGAAATTCGACATGACCATCGCGCCTGAGTTGGCACTGGTAATATAAAATAGCAATCCTGAGAAGGTGGCTAGACCAATTAAGAAAGTCGCACCGGGGAACATTTCCAACAGTGCATACCAACCGCGCTCAGGGCTTTGAACCGCCAGTTCAGCAAAGGCAGTATTGCCTTGTAATACTTCATAAAGCGCGGAGTTACCGAAGAAGGAAACAATAATAAAGTCACAAAAGACGGGAACGGTAATCGCGGCAATGACAAACTCACGTAGCGTACGCCCACGGGAAATACGGGCAAGGAAGACACCAACAAATGGCCCCCAAGCCAGCCAAAATGCCCAAAAGAAGAGCGTCCAACCACCCATCCATTCACTACTGCCAGGCACATAAGCGAAAGTCTTGAACATGCGGGCAGGTAAGGTTACAAAGAATTGCCCTAAGTTTTCGACCAACGCATTTAACAAAAATGCGGTTTGTCCAGCGATGAGAATATAGGCCATCATCGCCACTGCACTCCACAAGTTCAGCTCAGATATCCAGCGAATACCCCGGTCGACGCCTGAGGTGGTTGCCGCGATGGTCAGGATGACAGCACCCACCACCAGCGCAATCTGTAGCGTCAGCCCTTCCTCAAAACCAAAAATCTTGGAGAAGCCAACGTTCAGGAGTACCACCCCGATACCCATCGTCGTCGCGACACCAAATACGGTGCCGACTAACGCGATGATACTGATGCCATGACCGACAGGGCCTGTGACGCGTTTTCCTAATAAGGGATAGAGAGCGGCTCGGATCGACAACGGCATATCCCAGCGATAGGCAAAGTAGCCCATAGCCATGCCAAGTAACGCATATACCGACCAGCCAGCGATACCATAATGGAACATCGTCCAAACGACTGCATTTTGCATAGCATCGGCGCTTGAGCCCTCACCTGCGGGCGGCGTCAAATACTGTACGACAGGGCCAGTCACCGAGAAGAACAGCAAGTCAATACCAACCCCAGCTGCGAATAGCATTGCCACCCAAGTACCCAACTTATACTGCGGGCGCGAATCATCAGGACCAAGGCGAATATTACCTTCTTTAGAAAATGCCACCCACACTACAAAACCAATGATCAATGCCATCGTAATCACGTAATACCAACCGAGGTTTATTGATATCCAGTCAACAACCATTTTCATCGTCATGCGGGCGCCATCGGGCATAAAAATAGCCCATAGGGAGAAGGCGATAATCACTAACGATGAAATGATTAACACACTCCAATTAATATGAGCGGTACTGTTCTTAGATAGCTCTTGCGCCCCTTTTTTAAGGTCGCTGCGTGATATAGGTACATTGTCGTCAAGATGATGCTTAGGCGGACGTTGCGTACCGCCAAATTGACTGCGCTCAAATGGGGGTTGCGGCTTCCCGGTCTGCTCATTTGGCATTTCCGTGTTTTGCTGCGTATCCTTGGACGATTTGTCGCTTGATGGGTCATTAGTCATGGGTTTATTCCTTGCATTCAACTCATATTCAATAAGCGAACGCACTTTTATATGTCGTTGTATTTTTGAGAAAATAGGTGGCGAGCAGTATCATAACATGCTACCTAAAAAACTTATGTTAGCTATAAAAAGTCCATTAGCTGAAAGCCACGGACGCTGTTTGTAAGTTGGTGATGAGTTTAGTAATTTAGATTTAGTGTAAGGTAGAGATTGGAAAGCAATGCATCTAAGGAAACATTTCTTTAGAGATTTTAGCGCTTATAGTAAGACCTTTAATTTTTTCATGCCAGTCTTCTGCTGTAGGATGAGGAAGACTATTCAAAACAACTAATTCTTTATCATAATTCTCTTTAAACCTATTGACGAAATTTGTCGCAACATAACCACACGGTATAATAATAAGCTCATTGTCACCTGACTCTTTGATTACACTTGATAATCGTATAGAGAATTCATTGAAAACGTCATCCTCGAATAATTCTTTATTCATCTCCTCTACTTGAACGTTTTTCCCTAAAGTACTTCTAATACTCATTAGCTTATTGACTAGAGATAAATCATCACCCGATATCCCACAAGGATAGAATTCTTTATTCATGGGCAAAATTGAACAATTCATAATTCCTAAAAAATCATATTATAATAAGGGGTAGGCATATTTATTGGTCGTACAGTAGATGATGAGTTCATAATAGACAACCTAATAGTAGCGTTTGTTAAGGAGCATAACCGTCGTAGCAGTGTTATAGAAACATGCGAAAACCTACGGATTATAGATAATGCTTGGCAGTGTTATGACGCGACTAAATAATTGCGTTATAGTAGTACAAATCCCTCATCATTAGAATAGATTATGTCTCTCTCAACCGATTACTCTACATCCCTAGAACAGTCTGATCCAACCCAGCTTGATCTGCCCCAACTTCATTCTGATGCTCGCGCTGTATTAGACTTCTGGTTCGATAAAGATAACGAGCCGTATTGGTTTGTAGCAGATGACAAGTTTGATAAGCAAATCGCTGATAAGTTTGGCGAGATATGGCGGGCTGCCATTGCAGGTGAATGCTCACTTTGGCGTCGTACCGAGGGACAGGCAGCTCTTGATACAAATAGTGATAATTCAACTACTGACTTAGCCGGACGTTTAGCGGAGATTATCGTGTTAGATCAGTTTTCACGTAATCTCTGTCGTGGACAAGACTCTGCTTTTGCGCAAGATAGTATGGCACTGGTGCTTGCTCAAGAAGCCGTTCATCAGCCTAGATTTAGCACTTTACCGTGGCAATGGCGTCAGTTTATTATTATGCCGATAATGCATTCCGAATCAGCGGTGATTCATGCACGCTATTTGTCGCTGTTTGAACAATTAAACGATTTAAATACGCTGGACTTTGCCTATCAACATCAAGCAATTATTGAACAGTTTGGTCGTTATCCACACCGTAATGCAGCGCTAAATCGAACCTCAACCGCTGAAGAATTGGCATTTTTACAGCAACCGAACTCGTCATTTTAAATCTTTTAATAAGCTTTGAAGTAGAGTTACTCTCTATCTATTAATTACCACTTTTTAATTAAAGGCTTCTTAACCAAATGCTTTTTTAATTAACATTGCCGGTGGTAAAGGTAAATTGTTTTCTCTCAGAGGCTTTGCCATCTACTAAAACATCGAAGCTGACTTTGTATTTACTATTGCCATAAAGTCCGCAGTTTTTGCTTTTTCTACGGCCAGTCTCACAGCTTTTCAATGCATCCGTAAGAGGCAAAATAAAGGCTTCGTTTTTTAGTAATGCATACGCGGTTTCTTTATGAGGGTCGTCACGATAATCGAGCAAGTCAGTCGGTAACTCTATATTACGCTCAATATCGTGGAACGTAATATTACTGACGCTAATGGTGTTGGCGGTTGGTATGCTGATATAGACAGGCTGACCGATAGGGTCAGTACTTAAATCGCGACCTGTGCCTTCGACGGGGTTTGGCGACTCATTATATAGCGCAGTATTGGTGTCAGTCACCCCATCACAAGGGTAAGTAAATATGCCTTTAAAGTTGCTGTTTTCGGTCTCTTGGATAGCTGCTGAATTATTCACTAAGACATAGCTTTGGTAGGTATTGGCATCTTTGCCATAAGGAGTATAGGCCACCACACTTGAGCCGGCTTTAGCAAGACTTGGCATCATTAATGAGCTCAGATGGTAAGGCGCGGCTAATAGAGACTTGACCATGCCTTGTGCCGCAAGTTCAGGGGATACGACTTTACCTGCCGAATTAAAATAGGTCGTATGAGAGATGTTTTCAACGACAATATAGTTGCGAGGATGTTTGGCTGCCAGCAGACGTTCTTTCATGCTCAGGCCACTAAAAAAAGGATTATTCGTTCCTGTCCATTCTTTAATATCTGCAATCTCATTTTCATAATGTACATTGAATAGCGTTGGTGCTGATTTGGAGAATGCATACTGAATATACTGCGCATGTTGGGTAGCAATTTTAGTCAGGGCGTCATTTTGCGTGACCTCGCTTAGTCCACATTGACTGCGCTTACGGCTAATTAAATTAGAAGCTTCTCGCCCCGCCGATTCATAGTTTTTATTCTCAACCGTGTTAATACCCACTTCGGTCTCAATATCAGTTTCAAGTGCTGACGGCTTAACAACTGTCTTTGTTGGCGCAATTGGTACGTCTGCAGTCTCTGGCTGTACAATTAACGTCTCATTAGACTCGTTAGGCTGGACCGTATCAGCATCCGTTGAGTTATTTGACTCACTATCTGTGCTTGCGTCGCAAGCACTTAAAAACACCGTTGAAAAAAGTATCACAGGTATCACAGTAAGGCTTTTCGCCAACGTATTGAATGTCATCGCTTATCCTATAAGATAATGAGGCTGAGCTGAGAATGGTAAATAAGAATTTTGAAAGTGGTAAAAACTGTAAGAAGTGGCTATTAATTCTCAAGCGCTCGTCTGACCGGTCCGAAGCTACGACGATGCTCAGGCAAGACGCCATGAATATCGATAGCCTGCATATGCGCTTTTGTTGGATAGCCTTTATGATTGGCAATACCGTATTGTGGATATTGAGCATGCAGCTGATACATGGTTTCGTCACGACTGACTTTCGCTAAAATACTAGCAGCGGCAATACTGGTATGACGCGCATCCCCTTTTACCCACGCTTGGCAGTCGATAGCTGAGGAAACCATACCTATTTTTGCAAGCTTGGCATAATCTAGCTCAGGACAGCGATTACCATCGAACAGCAATTCAGCCTGTAGCTCACAAGACGGATGATCCGCTATTGAGTTTATCTGACTTACTAACGCCACCAATAATTCTTCGGTACATAAACGCATACCCAGCATGGTCGCTTGTAGGATGTTTACTTGATCGATCACGGCCGCTGGAATATCAGCAACAATATACGCTAGAGCATATTGCTGAACTAAGGGATAAAGAATATCGCGCTTTTTTTCACTCAGCTGTTTGGAGTCAGTTAAGATGGACAGCTTTGTATCTTGTAGGAGCTTATTCTCGATCAGACCTGACCACATTTTTGGCAATATTGCAGCAGCCACATTGACGCTACCTAATAATGGCCCGCGCCCTGCCTCATCCACACCAATTTGTAGCGTCAGCAGCTCAGAAGACATCTCAAGGTCTTGCGCTGGTTCCATCGCATACTCAGCCAATAACTTAGCAATATTTAGCTGACCGTTCAGGTGAATCGGCGCGGCTAAGCTAATATACTGACCTTTAACATCAATATGTTCAATGTCGATGTTAATAGCGATAATATGATTGTTTGGACAAGTCTCAATGCTCATAGCTTTAACTGTCTTATTCACTGGGGCTTACTAACGATAATTTTGAGCATACCATTGCTCAATCACGCTATTAGCAGGATTATGGTTGCTTTGCTGCTGTAATGTTTTCTTATTCTCAATAAGCGCGTTTAACTGCTCATTATAAGCGCGTGGTTGTAATAACTTTATCACTGTACGGCAGATACTATCGCCATTAGCTTGCTCTTGGATCAGCTCAGGAACAATCGCTTTGCCCGCTAGGATATTAGGTAGGGCCACATAAGATACTTTTACCAAGCGCTTAGCAATCTCATAGGTTAGCTGATTCAGCTGATAAATCACCACCATCGGACGCTCAAGCAGCATAGCTTCAAGGGTTGCAGTGCCCGATGCTAGCATGACAACATCTGACGCCGCCATCGCTTGTTGGCTAAAAGCGGGCTGGCTTTCGTCATAAACTACAGCAATAGCAGCACGAAGTTGTTCTGAGCGCTTATCAATCACCTCTTGTACAATATATTGATGATTTTGATCAACCGTTGGTACGATGAAACATAACTTGGGGTCGAGCAATAATAACTTTTGGATACCGTCAAGCATCAATGGCAAAATAGCAGTAATCTCGCCACGGCGTGACCCTGGCATCACACAAATAAGCTGGCTGACTGTCTCAAAACGCTCTACGAAAAACTGTTGCAAACTGCCATCATCCCAGACCAATTCACTGCGCAACTGATGGGTCGGCGTGTCTAACAACTCTTGATTGATAGTTCTTAGTAGCGGATGTCCAACACATATCGCTGGATGATCATAACGCTCATATACTGGCAGCTCAAAGGGAAACAAGCACAGCACTAAGTTAGTAGCCGCCTTGATACCATGAATACGCGACTCCCGCCACGCCCAAATTGATGGACTGACATACTGCACACAAAACACGCCTTGGGGTTTCAGCTTTTTAGCAACTCGTAAATTAAAGTCGGGGGCATCAATACCAATAAACCAATCAATATCGGCTGAACTAAAGGCCGTAAGCAGCTCACGGCGCGCTTTTAGCAAATCTGGCAGTTGTGATAATACCTCTACCAAGCCCATCACCGCCAAGCGCGATAAAGGAAAAATAGTTTGCAATCCTTGCGCGGCCATTTTTATACCGCCGACACCCACCCAGACGATATCATCACGCAGATTATTCATCTGCTGCATAAAGTCAGCACCCAGGCCATCACCGGACACCTCGCCTGCAACAATACCAATCACCAATGGTGACATGGGTGATTTTGCCATCTCGTCATTCGTCTCTGTTGAGCTTGTAGCAGAAGTGCTCGTTAAGTCACTGTGTTTAAAAGACGTAGCAGATGTGGGAAGCGTAGCAGGATCTATCATAACAAGCTCTCGATATTAACAAGGCATAACGGGCAACGTAAAAATACAGCACGAGCCGCTATTTATAAGTCGCCATCATACGTGACGCCGATACAAATTGCCAAATGACAGCATTATAGCGCGACCAATAATCGCTTAACTCGCTTAGCTTAAATCACTCAATAGTGCCGTTATCAGTTGTCTTTGATAAGCTTATAATTAAGCCAAAATAGGAGTAAAAAATCTATTAAACACCTAGATAACAAACAAGTATAACAAATTTTTGGTTTCAACATTCCAGTTATCAGTCAATTAACTGGCCGACTGGCCTTGTCAACTGGAGCTTTACACCGCATAATGAATATCCCTATAAATTGGCTAGACGGCGTATAATCATGACAACACCAACTACTCATAACGCAGACATTGATGACGTGAATATTGAACAATTCATCCCTTTGATTACTCCCGCTGAGCTAAAAACTGAGCTACCCCTGACAGAGCCGGCTTATCAAACCGTCTTAAAAGGTCGCCATACCATCCAAGATATCTTGGATGGTAAAGACAAGCGTCTGTTTGTGGTCATTGGCCCTTGCTCGATTCATGACATTAAAGCGGCTCATGAATATGCTGACCGTTTGGCAGTATTGGCAAAAGAGATCGAAGATACCATCTTTGTAGTGATGCGCGTCTATTTTGAAAAGCCGCGTACGACTGTAGGCTGGAAAGGCATGATCAATGACCCCGATATGGACGATAGCTTTGATATCGAAAAAGGTTTGCGTACTGCCCGTAAGTTATTGATCGACTTAAATGAAAAAGGCTTACCGTGCGCGACCGAAGCACTTGATCCGAACACTCCGCAGTACATGCAAGACTTGATCAGCTGGTCAGCGATTGGTGCGCGTACTACCGAAAGCCAGACGCATCGCGAGATGAGCTCAGGCTTATCCTGTCCGGTAGGATTCAAGAACGGTACCGATGGTGGCATGACCGTCGCTGTCAACGCCATGCAAGCGGTAAAAGCCGGTCATAGCTTTCTAGGGCTTTCCTCAGATGGTAAAGTATCTATCATCAAGTCCAAAGGCAACCCTTACGCCCACGTGGTATTGCGCGGTGGTAACGGTAAACCTAACTATGATGAAACGGCTGTCGAGCAAGTTGAAAACGCACTGGCTAAAGGCAAAACCAGCAGCAAGATTATGATCGACTCCAGCCATGCCAACTCGGGTAAAGATCCCTACTTGCAGCCAATGGTTATCCAAAACGTCGCTGAGCAAATCCAAAATGGTAATAAATCTATCATTGGTATGATGATAGAGAGCCATCTAAAAGGTGGTAGTCAGAAACTGACCGCTGATTTGGATGCATTAGAATACGGCGTGTCTATCACTGATGGTTGCCTTGACTGGGAAAGTACGGTTACGGCCCTACATAATCTACGTGACATGGTAAAAGATGTTCTACCTAATCGTTAATCGCTACTGTCATTAGTTAATTAGTTATAAGTTTTATTGAAAGTTCGACACGAAAAAGCCCACCTATTTATAGATGGGCTTTTTTATACTTGATAAGCTAACATTTTGGAAACTTGAGTAGCTTTAAAAGCTTAGTACTTAAAGTATCAGCAAACCCAGTTGCAGAAACTACTCTCCCATCGCACCCAATACGCTGTCCAAGCTCTCGAGCACATGTTTAGAAGATACCTGCTGTTGCAAAGCTTTTAAATGATCCTGCGCCATTTGTCGGCGCGGCTCAACCAAGGTATACCAACGTGCCAATACTTGTAATAAGCGCGACGCTACCACTGGATTGGACTCATCTAGCTTTTTAATAACATCGATATAAATATCTAACCCCTCTGGCGTCCAGAGTACGGTAGGCTGAGTAGTAAAAGCGCTAATCACTGAGCGAATGCGGTTAGGTGTGTTCCAATCAAAATCATCACGTTCGAGTAACGTTTGGATATCAGTGGTAGTAACATGATCAGCGGACGCTTGCACACTAAACCATAAATCAATCACTAAGTCATTGTCTTGAAAACGCTGATAGAAATCTGCTAGATAATCATCACTTCCTGTCACTTGATGATTGACCATCGCTTTTAGCGCACCAAAACGTTCCGTCATACAGCTGGCGTTATCGTACTGCTGCTGTGCCCACTTAGAGGCTTCACTAACGCCTGCGGTCAATGCCATATCTAATACGACATTACGCAATGCACGCTTGCCAAGTGCTTCAGGGCTGTCTGAATATGCCTCCAGTGGTAACTGATTATAGAGAACTGTCCACTGATCTTTTAGCGACTCGGCAACTTGGCTGTATAAGCTGTCACGCTGCTCTTTAATCAATACCGGATCATAGTTTTTATGAATGGCCGAAGCTAACTCTTGCGCTGATGGAATATCTAATAAACGTGCCGCCAACATGGCATCAGTAGCCATTAATTGTGGTAACGTTTTCGCCAGTGCCTGCAAATATACTTTAGGATCATGCCCTTGTAGCAAAATACGATTGACCAGCATTTGCGTCACTTGCCAGCGGTTAAAGCCATTGGTTTCATGAGTCAATAAAAAAGCCAAATCTTCATCTTGATAATCATAATTAAGCTGTACCGGCGCACTAAAGTCACGTAGCAATGACACCACCGGCTCGCTGCTAACATTCTCAAAGCTAAAGGTTTGCTGCGCTTGATCCAACATCAGCATACGCTCAGCGATAATCGCGCCAGTTGCTTTATCAAATAACGCGGTCGCTACCGGAATAGGCAGTGGTTTTGGTGCATCAAAGCCTGCAACGTGGCGTGTCTGTTGACTCAAAGTAATGGTCAGCGTTTGCATCTTCTCATCATATTGCTGATGTCCAGACAGCACTGGCGTACCTGGCTGACGATACCAATCGATAAAGTCTTCAATCTTGCTATCAGTGATGCTCAGCGCCGATAAGAAATCTTCAACGGTCACAGCTTGCCCATCATAACGACGGAAGTATTCATCCGTGCCTTTACGAAAATTATCTGGCCCTAAAGTATTGGCAAGCATACGCACGATTTCTGCGCCTTTCTCATAGATAGTGGTGGTATAAAAGTTATTAATCTCAACAAAGCTCTCAGGCCGTACTGGATGTGCCAATGGGCCTGCATCTTCGGCAAACTGATGCGCACGCAACGTTGCCACATCGTCGATACGCTGAACCGCACTGGATTGCTGATCCGCAGAAAATGACTGGTCACGAAAGACGGTCAGACCTTCTTTTAAGCACAACTGAAACCAATCGCGGCAAGTGATACGGTTGCCCGTCCAATTATGGAAATACTCATGGGCAATAACTGCTTTGACATTAAAGCTGCGTGCATCGGTGGTGGTCTCAGGACTGGATAATACGCAGGCGGTATTAAAAATATTAAGGCCTTTGTTTTCCATTGCGCCCATATTAAATTGGCTAACGGCGACTATCATATAGCGATCTAAATCATAGGCGCGACCGTAATTGACCTCATCCCAAACCATAGCATCTTTGAGCGCCTGCATACCGACCTGACATTTGTCAATATCGGTAGACTTAGCATATAGCTCAAGCGTTACGTCACGACCCTCAGAAGTAGTATGATGATCAGTGAGCACATCTAAATCAGCAACCACACAGGCAAACAGATAGCTGGGTTTATTAGTCGGATCATGCCAAATGGCATAATGACGATCTGGCGCATCAGTAACGTCACCTTGTTCGACTAAATTACCATTGGCCAATAGCGTCGGATAACGTTTATCCGCTTCCAAACGTGTGGTAAATATTGCCAACACGTCAGGACGATCGGGATAAAAGGTAATTTTACGAAAGCCCTCAGGCTCGCATTGAGTGACAAACATAGTATCGCTACCACTGCCTGCCATATATAAGCCTTCAAGGGCGGTGTTGGCTTGCGGATAAATACGCACTTGTAGTTGCAAGGTTACATTATCAGGCGCATCGGTAATAGTCAGCTTGCCATCTGCTTGCTCGTAACGCTCAGACGCAAGGGGTTCATCATCAATCATGATGGTCATCAACTCGATATCTTCGCCATTCAGTACCAAATCACCCGCCGCCTGACGATTCATCACCAATTTGCTATCAACCAATGCATAATCCGCAAACAGCTTAATATCTAAATCAACTGTCTCTACATCAAAGCTTGGCTTCTTATAGTCTTTTAAATTAATTTTACTATTAATTTCACTCGGTGCATGTGGTGGCACATCCGCCATTTCAGGGTTGATTATTTGAGTAGCGCTTTCAGCGGTAGACATGAATAGTCCTATTATTAGATAGTGATAAAACTAGAGGTTAGTAAAAATCGTGATTGGTTTGGGATTAACTCGAGAGTATCGAATAAATAGCTATAAAGTTGACTATGATTAACCTTATAATTACATTGGTGTGAGGGTCAGGATTTCAAGGGTAAACGCTTAACAAAACGGCCGATTTTACAACCCTAATCTTATGGCTATCATTTATTAGACTGACAAAACCTTCTCCAGATTGCCAAATGTATATTGCAATAAATAACTAACTTTGGCATCATTTACAGTAATGCTATTTACATAACGTAACATTGATTCTACTATGGGCAGCAATTGCCTAGGTTTTATTATAAGCAGTTTAAAAAAACAAACTTGATCAAAAATTTAGGAGCTCATCATGTCAATTAATATCGCTTTGTCTAACACGTCAGCAAAAAACCGTTTTGCTAAAATTGCTGCCCTTGCGGTGCTATCTAGTGCTGTAGCGCTCACCACCGGTTGTGCCACCAAGCGGGCTACCTCTGAAGTTGTCGTTGCCCCTCTTGGTATTCCAAGTAGTCAAACCGGCTATACCGGTGCGGTCATCGTAGATAACTCAGACGCTATCATCTCAGATGCGGACAACTTGCAAGCCGTCGTCTATTTTGATTTCGATAGTAGCGAGATTACCTCCCAATCGGCTAATATGCTGAACCAGCACGCCAGCCTGTTAAGCTCAAACCCAGCAGCCAGCGTACTTGTAGCCGGTCATACTGATGAGCGTGGTAGCCGTGAATACAATATAGCCCTAGGCGAGCGCCGTGCGCAGTCTGTCAGTAACTATCTTGCTGCCCAAGGCGTAGCCGCGAATAATATTCGTGTCATCAGCTACGGTGAAGAACGTCCTGTTGCTGCTGGAACGACTGAAGAAGCCTACGCGCAAAATCGTCGAGCTGAACTGTCTTATTAATAGCTGTTTGCTAACCGCCATTAAATACGGTTAATTTGTAGTGATATATTAAGCCCAGTAATTTAATATTGCTGGGCTTTTTTATAATCTTGTCATTATTTTATATAGAGCAACCTAGATAATTTTGACTCCAGATTCTCTTAATTACTGCATTACAGCCCATTCCTCTACAGCTGCCACCTTGATTCCTTATGCCAACTTTAATACTACGTCATATCTGTTATACCCAACTTGACCCCACCACTTGGTGCGCTACTGCTCAATTTATTTCACCATGCCTACCAAACTTATGGTCTGGTTTAGGTCAGCCTCTAACGCCTATTTCTATTGGTCCATTGACTCACTCTACTAAGCTCTATGAGATGCTCTGGCAGCATTATAAACCTGAAAGCAGTCTATCAGCACCTGCTATTGCCTATAATAAACGTCAGCGGCAGCGCCGTGGCGTACGTTTATTATTGAGGACCTTGCTTAATAAGCTAAATATTACTGATACTTTAGATGACACTCAATTTCCTTATCGACTTGCAGATAGCCAACGTTATGTCTGCTTTAGTCACTCAGCAACCAAGGTCACCGTCGTTATTAGCGACCGCCACCCTGTCGGCATAGATATTGAGACTCAAGACATTGCTTGGCAGGTTGTGCAGCGTTTTTACCATCCCGCTGAAATCACTATGCTAGCGGAGTTATCTTTAGAGCAACGTTTTATTACTGCTAAATGGTTATGGCAAATCAAAGAGAGTTTTATTAAAATCCATCAATACAAACTCGCGCAAGGGTTAGGAATAAATTATGTGGCTGTTACTCCTTATCTTCTTGGTATCTTGCAGAAAATAGATTTAAACAAAGCCAATCTAAACAACGATAGCTTATACAAAGCTAGTTTGGACGAAAACCGCACAACCGTTATTGTTATCGATAACAATAACTTTGGTTATCAAGTAGCTATCTTACCTTACCAGCAAACCATTATCGTTTTTTAAGTCTGTTTCTCACAGCTAGAAATATTCTATATATAAACTGTAAAACAAAAAAACGACCTGAAGGCCGTTTTTTTTAACTTAACTACTTACAGTAATTATAAATTACCGTGAATAGTTATTAGAAGCGGTAAGTTGCACCAAGTTTAACAATTGGTAACCACTCTAACCAATCTTTATCTTCTAGATCTCTCTCTGCTTTATTAGCAGCTTCTGTTCTAGTAGCTTGGTCTTCAGCTGACAGATTAGTATTAACTACACTATCAATAGTGGCATCAGTCTTGCCTAGGTAAGCCGCACCAATTTCACCGAACACACCAAAGTTATTGGTAATATTAGGACGGAAACCAATAGTAGCGTAAGGCGCTAGTTTGTTACGATGTTCTATTGAACCTTCTAAGTTACCTACGTTTTGGCCACCATATTCAGAATCAACTACGCCAGTATAACCGCCGGTGTAGTATTTTTTGCCATCAATTTTATAGTAACCTTGGCCTTCAGCATTAGCCTTTACGTCAATATCGTTATCAGGAACGATGATACCCGCGCCCATAGTGAACCAGTTGGCTGCAGGACGTAGTTGTACACCTAAGTACGGGTTACTGAAATCAGTGTCAACGTCGTAGTTTACGCCGGCAGCATCAAAGTCACCGCCAAAAAGTTCAGAAACGTCACCACCTGCCCAACCAGCTTGTAGTTCAGTTTTGTCGTTAAGTGCCCAACCGATGTTAGCACCATAACCAAGTGAACCAACTTCAGCACTGATGGCTGCTGGATGAGTGACAGTATTAAAGAAAGTCTTAGTACCACCAAAAACTGCACCGGTAGTGTTACGGACAACACCAGCGTCTTCATTGTACTGATAAGCGGGAGCAGTTGTATAGGCAACTGGCTCAGCTTCATAAACAGCTGCATCGTCAACTACGACAACAGGCTGAGCTGCTAGCGCCGCACTAGATGCCAAAACAGCTGCAGAGATTGCAGTTAATTTGATAAATTTCATGATTACTCTCCTAAAGGATGAAATACCTGGCCCACGAAAGATGATTATTTAGCATTTTTTAAACAATCATTTTCTTGGGCAGATTAAAACAATTTTGGCTCAAAAAGTCACCCCTAATGTCGCGCTTTTTATTGCCATTATGTAAAGATTGCATAGATACTGTAATAATTGCTACATGAAACTATAAAACCGCGATCTGTGGTTACACTTTAGTCCTAAAGTAACTCGATAGCAACTTAACAACGAAGTAATGATAAAGCAACTTGAACGATCTAGCAACTTTCTAATAGAAACCGTTACGATATTATTAAAATAAAGTTACCAAAATTAATCCTCACCTAAATCACATCACAAATGTGTATAGCTATGGTAGCTTAATTACGAGGGTTAGTCAGTAGCAATTATATAGCTTATTATTACCATTTATTGCCTTTCGTTAGATAATGTGTCTATATTTGCTATTATATGTGGTTTAGTATTACAAATAGACAGTGATGCTTAGAGGCCATTTTGGTATGCCTAAAACTATTTTAGATTATCTAATATTTACCTAAAGAGCCTAAAATTTACCCAAATAGCGCATTAGGCTAAACTACTCATTAGTTTTTAATTATACCTTTACTTGACCTTCGCCCTTATATTCTATCATTTTTTACTTTTGTATTACTTTTAGTAGCTCCTCGCTACTGTCTTTATTCCCTATTTTTTATTGTTATTGAGCCTTAACTATGCCTAAAGTATCATCCATTACCCGTGTGCTAGAGATTATAGAAGCGGTGTCTTATGCGCCTAAACCTATCTCTCCCCTTGAGTTATCACAAGCGCTAGATATTCCAAAACCAACGATTCATCGTCTGATTCAACATTTGGTCGATGAAGGCTTTGTGGCGGTTGATATTGGCGGCGGTATGATCCCTGGTAAGCGTGTGCGCAATCTGAGCGTTGAGCTCTGGCAGCAACGCCACTTTTTTAATGAGCGCCAAGTGGTGTTGCAGAGACTGGTTGATGATATTAAAGAGTCTTGCGGTATCGCCATTCCTTACCAGATGAATATGACTTATACCAATCGCGTTCAGACATCGCTGCCGCTACAGATTCATCTGCCTGTAGGCGCAAACTCGCCAATGTGGTGTACCGGGACTGGAAAGTTGTACCTGAGTCAACTGCCTAAGCCCAGTCGCCGTAAAATGCTACACAGTTTGGCACTCAGTAAGTTTACTACCAACACCATTGTTGATATCGATACGCTCAATGCTGAGCTTGATAGTATCGCCAAGACCGGAATAGGCATTGATAACGAGGAGTTTATCTCGGAGATGGTGACCGTTGCCGTGCCAATAGTGGATAAAAAATCACGTTATTTGGCATCGTTATATGTGCATGCCCCCACAATTAGGATATCTTTGGAGGAGCTATTGACTCATGTACCGCGATTGCAGACAGCGGCGCAAGATATTCAAACACTGGTGTATGAGCTACAAAGCTAAAAAAACTAATAAATGCAAAAGTCCATTTACGCTAGCAATATCCTTCGTTAGCGTAAACGGACTTTTTATTGACACTTATTTTTTAAGATATGTCCTTCTATTTAAAAGCGACCTTATAAAAGATAGCTTTCGTTCAAATACCAACTCTATCAAATCTATTATCGCTTAAAAAGGAATACTCAATTATGAAGACAGCACCGAGCTATCATGGCGTGCCATAATACTCGAGAAGTCTTTATCAGCATGCTCTATTGTGTGTTCATTATATAGCTCAGTAGCTTTGGAACCCATCGGGGTCTCAACATTGCTATTTTGAGCCGTTTGCAGTGCGAGATTGAGATCCTTTTTCATCAGCTTACTCATAAAGCCACCTTGGTAACCATTACTTGATGGTACATTATCCATCACCTGCGGATAAGGGTTATAGACCTCAAGCGTCCAGTTGCGCCCTGAGCTTTGTAACATGATATCTGATAGCACTTTCGGATCAAGACCGTTCTTGACACCCAAGTTAATGGCCTCTGCCGTCCCTGCCATCAAGATACCTAGCAGCATGTTATTACAGATCTTAGCAACTTGTCCGGCCCCATGCTCACCTGCGTGGAAGATGTTCTTGCCCATTACAGCCAGTATCGGTTCAGCTCTAGCAAATGCCTCAGCGCTGCCACCAACGATGAAGGTAAGGCTACCCGCTATCGCGCCTCCCGTACCACCTGAAACTGGCGCATCTAGGAACTCGATACCATGCGCTATCGCTACCTTTGCGATGGCACGAGCATCCACAGCCGCAATAGTACTACTGTCAATTACCAGCGTATCTTTTGATAATTCGGACAATAGACCATTATCTATATTATCGCCATCCTCATTAACATCCCCTAGATAGACAGAACGCACGTGCTTGCTGGCGGGCAGCATGCTTATGACAATCTTCGCATTGGACGCCGCAGCTTTAGGACTATCGGCAACGCTAGCGCCTGCTCTCTGTAAGCGCTGGGTCGTTGATTCAGATAAATCGTACACCCATAGCTTATGACCTGCTTTTAACAGGTTTTCTGCCATTGGCGCGCCCATATTACCAAGGCCGATAAAAGCGATATTAGGTTTATCTGTGCTCCCATTTTTATGATCGTTGTTATCGATATTTTTTGCCGATTCCATTGCAGTCATGCCATCACTCCTTGATGATTGTTTAGTGCGTATTACAGTTAATAACTATTACAGACGATATTAAGCTACTTAATGATATTGAAATTTTTAAAATGTTTATTGAAAGCTAAGCTTATAATTACAAAGTGTTAGCGTACCTGCTGAGTGCCTAGAGCTTCATCGCTCAGCCAATCGTTCAAGGGATGTTCGCCTGCTGGATAGGGATTGACAAAGTGCTGATTAATATAGTCACGTCCCTCTCTCGTCAAGCAGTCTGCTAATGAACGTGACCATTGCGGACTTCTGTCTTTATCAATCAGAAGCGCTCGTACGCCTTCTTTGAAATCAGGATTGGCCGCACAATGTACCGCCACATTGGTTTCTAAATATAAAACCTGCTCTAATGACAGCTCGGCGACTTGGTTATAAAGCGCATAGGTCAAGGCTGCAGTAACAGGACAACCATGTCGATAAGTTGCAATGGCGCGTTGTGTCCACTTGTCCTGTGCAAAATCAGCATCCAGCTGCATTAACGCCTCATCATCCCTTAATAATGCATCAATATCTGCTAAGCCGCCGCTATTCATCAACTGCTGTATAGAATGCCAATAGGAAGCCAGTTTGCTATCGGGCAGTTCGGCTACTGGGTGCGCGGCCAGGGCACGACTGGTAATGCTATACGCACTATCTACATGGTTTTTATCACCAACTGATTGCCAATTGATTTGGGTTAAGCGCTGCATAATGCCGTTATAATCACTGCTGTCTACCGCGTATTCTGCAAGATTGGTTAGTAAGGCATCATTACCATTACACTGCGCGCCAGTCATCCCTAAGAACAGACCCGTTTTAGCCGGCATACGTTGCAAGAACCAACTGCCAGACGCATCAGGAAATAATCCAATCGTCACCTCAGGCATTGCAAAACGTGTGCGCTCCGTAACCAAACGATGACTACATCCCGCCATCATGCCCATACCGCCGCCCATAATAATGCCGTCGCCCCAAAGTATTAAGGGCTTAGTATAAAAATGCATTTGCCGGTATAAGCGATACTCATGACTAAAAAACTCGGTCGCATAAGGATTGGGTAGCGGCGCAGTTTCCGACATACTGTCATAAAGCTTACGAATATCGCCACCAGCACAAAACGCCTTATCACCAGCACCTTTTAACAATATGGCGACTACTTGATCATCGATTTGCCACTGCTCAAGCTGGTGTGATAACAACTGACACATCTCAACACTTAGTGCATTGAGAGACTTTGGCGTATTTAAAGTCATAACGCCAATGAGATGACCACAATCAGTTGGCTCCGTATCAAATAATACAGGGGAGTCCGCTACTGTTGCTTGCTGATTAATATGTTCTGTTGCTGTCATAAAGGTGACCTATGGATATTATAGAAGATAAAATACTATTATAATCAGTGCTATTTATTTTGCCAATTGGGCGACCGCTTTTCTAAAAATGCTTGAACACCTTCACGTTGATCATTAGTGTCAAACAGCTTAACAAAAGCTTCGCGCTCACAAATAAGATTCTGCGCAGGCGGGGTATGCCGAGCAGACTGAATCAATTGCTTAGAATAGCTAACAGCCACTGGTGATTGCTGGGCAGCTTTTGCAGCTAATGCTTGCGCAGCTTGTAGTCCTTCCCCTTTATCGACAACTTCTTCGACTAGGCCAATACGTAGCGCTGTTGCTGCATCGATACGCTCACCGCACAATATCATGCGCTTCGCCCAACCCTCACCAACTAACCAAGATAAGTTTTGCGTACCACCCGCGCAAGGCAATAGGCCGACACCAGTTTCGGGTAGTGCCATCTGTGCATGATCTTCAGCGATGCGAATATCACAAGCTAGCGCACATTCAAGTCCGCCGCCCATCGCATAGCCATTAATTACCGCGATGCTGACTCCGCGATAGGCTGATAATGCTTCGAATGCCTCACCAAAGGCGACCGCCATACTGAATGCACGGCATTCATCACCATCCGAAAAATTATTTAAATCAGCACCCGCTGAAAAGAATTTTTCGCCATCACCATGAATGATTAATGCATAAACACCAGCATTAGCATTCAAATCAGTTATCAGCTGCTTTAGTGCTTGCAGACTGTCCATCGTCCACGTATGTGCTGGTGGATTTTGTAGCGTCAGCGTGGCGATATGGCCATCAATTGATAGCTGCAGATTCGTATAGTCCGTCATAGATTATCCTTTGTTTTTCTATTTATTCTCATATTAATAATTTCATGAGTAGGTTTGCCTGTACTAGCGCAATTGACTTAGTCCATCATCCTGTAGCAACTGGCGCGAGATAATAACGCGCATGATCTCGTTAGTACCTTCTAATATTTGATGGACACGCAAATCACGAACATGACGCTCAAGTGGATACTCACTTAGATAGCCATAACCGCCATGCAGCTGTAACGCTTCGTTCGCCACATCAAAACAAAGATCGGTCGATAGGCGCTTGGCCATTGCGCAATATACCGACGCTTGTGGGTCGTTTTTATCGACTTTACTGGCGGCTAAATACAACATTTGCCGCGCAGCTACCGTCTGAGTGAGCATGTCAGCCAGCTTAAATTGTACCGACTGAAAGTTTGCAAGCTGGTTCCCAAACTGACTGCGATCCTTGACATAACTGATCGCAGTTTCAAGAGCAGACTGAGCGGTACCTACCGCGCAAATGCCGATATTAATACGGCCACCATCGAGGCCTTTCATGGCAATACTAAAGCCCTGTCCTTCCTGACCTAGCAGGTTTCCGACAGGAATTTTAACGTCTTTAAAGCTAATAGTGCGTGTAGGTTGCGCTTTCCAGCCCATTTTATGTTCGTTTTTGCCGTATTCGATGCCTTCACTATGCGCATCTACTACTAACGCAGAGACCCCTTTGGGCCCAGTACCACCAGTACGTGCCATAACAACCAATACATCGGTCTCACCGGCGCCTGAAATAAAGCTTTTTTCGCCGTTTAGCACATAATAGTCGCCTTGTTTATCGGCTTTGGTACGTAACGATGCCGCATCAGAGCCAGCATTAGGTTCAGTTAAACAGTAGCTTCCCAGCCATTCACCACTGACCATCTTAGACACATATTGCTGGCATAATGACGCGCTACCATACTCGCCAATCATCCATGTCACCATATTATGAATGCTCATATAAGAGGCCACTGAGGTATCACCCCAAGCCAATTCTTCAAAGACAATAGCCGAATCCAAACGCGGCAGTCCCAGTCCGTCATACTCAGGATTGGCATACAAGCCCAAAAATCCAAGCTCGCCTGATTTTTTAATCACATCGACTGGGAAGTGAGACTCCCGATCCCACTCAGCAGCGTATGGTTTTAGCTCCTTTTGTGAAAATTGTCTGGCACTTTGCCTAAAGGCAACTTGATCGTCCGTTAATGAGAAATTCATGAGCTCATCCTTGTGCATATGGGGTTGCGGGCAAATATAATGAATTAATATCTACATTGAGATGGTGGTATTGACACCACGGCTCGCCTCATCATCGAACCAGCGTGCAGTAACGGTCTTGGTTTGGGTATAGAACTGTACGGCTTGCTTACCATAAGGACCGAGAGCACCAAGTTTACTAGCTCGTGAACCTGAGAAAGAGAACATCGGTAGTGGCACTGGAATAGGTAAGTTAATCCCAATTTGACCGACCATAATATCTTGTTGGAATTTATGTGCGGCTGCCCCTGATTGGGTAAAGATAGCAGTGCCGTTACCGTTTGGATTGGCATTAAGCAGTTCTATGGCATCGTCCAAGCTGTCAGCACGCATAATACATAATACTGGCCCAAATATTTCTTGCTGATAAATTTGCATATCACTAGTGACGTTATCAAAGATAGTCGGTCCAACGAAGTTACCTTTTTCAAAACCTTTGACCTCAATACCGCGACCATCTAGAATTAAGCTTGCACCTTCTTCCTCGCCAGTACCAATCAAATGCTCAACACGCGCTTTGGCAGCAGGAGAGATTAGTGGTCCTAAATCTTTGTCATTCTTACCAGCAGAAACGACTAATCCTGTTGCTTTTGCCTTGATATCATCGACCCACTCTCCTGCTTCGCCAACTAACACCACAACCGACAACGCCATACAGCGTTGACCGGCGGCACCAAATGCTGCTCCTGCCAATTGATTGAGCGTTTGCTCTTTATTAGCATCAGGTAGGATAACGGCATGGTTTTTTGCACCCATCATACATTGCGCGCGTTTACCAGATTGACTGGCACGCTCGTATACGTGCTGACCGACTTTGGTAGAGCCAACAAAAGATACCGCTTTAATATCCGGATGGTCACAGATGGCATCGACCGTCGCTTTGCCGCCATGGACGACGTTAAGTACGCCTTCAGGGACGCCAGCTTCTACAGCCAGCTCAACCAAGCGCATCGTGACCATTGGGTCCTGTTCAGAAGGTTTGAGAATAAAAGTGTTACCCGTGGCAATTGCCATCGGGAACATCCATAGTGGAATCATCGCTGGGAAGTTAAACGGCGTAATACCAGCGCAGACACCAAGTGGCTGCCAAACGCTATAGGTATCAACGCCAGATGCGACGTTTTCGACATAGTCGCCAATCTGTAAGTTGGCAATACCAGCAGCATGCTCGACCACTTCTAGGCCGCGAAATACATCACCACGTGCATCAGCAATGGTTTTACCTTGCTCGGCCGTTAAGATTTCTGCAAGCTCATCCATATGCTCGCGTATCAGGGCTTGATACCTTAAAAATATACGTGCACGAGTAGTAATAGGTGTTTTTCGCCAGGTCTGAAAGGCGGCTTGAGCGGCAGCGACGGCTTGATTAATCTCGTCGTCAGTGGTTTGCGGCACTTTTGCGATGACTTCTTGGGTCGCCGGATCGGTGATATCAATCCACTCGCTGGTGTTTGATTTGATGAATTGACCGTTGATAAGCTGTTGGACGTGGTGCATAAGATATCCTTATCTTGTCTGCGTGACTGCCATGAAGCTACTTTGCTAGCTAGATGGTGTCTTTATATAAAATGATTTATTTCGTATCGTTATCGACTATAACAATAATCTAATTTTAGGGTCAAGTGTTTTCTTACAGTCTTGTTAGCGCTAGCTATTAGTATTGATAGCTAGCGCGCATCAAAATTAGAAAAAAGGTGAAACCTCACAACAATCTATGAGCTTAGAGATTAATTAATTAATTGATTATTGATTATTGATTATTGATTATTGATTATCAACTATTAAATAAATACTTCGTATTAGTAATCTTTCATCGCCTGTTTCACGGCATCAATCGCAGCTGGGTTATCAAGGGTCGACATATCACCCGTTGGCCTGCCTTCTGCCAGAGCACGAATAGCACGGCGTAGAATTTTACCCGAACGCGTCTTTGGTAAGGCTGGTGGAAAATATACTGCCGCTGGGCGCGCAATACCGCCAAGTGACTTCACCACCGCACCAATAATCTGCTGCTCAAGGCGAAAGCGATTTTCGGTCGTAGCAACCAGCGCTTGATCTCTTAACACACAAAATGCGATAGGTAACTCACCTTTTAGCTCATCATGGATACCCACAACCGCACATTCTGCCATCTCTGGATGGGTGCTGATGGCTTCTTCAATCTCTTGAGTTCCCAGCCTATGACCGGCGACATTAATCACATCATCAGTGCGTCCAAGAATATGGAAGTAGCCATCTTCATCAACGACCGCATAATCTGAGGTAGAATACTGCTTACCATCAAATAAGCTATAGTAACTGCTAATAAAACGCTCGTCGTTACGCCAAACGGTCGTCAAGCATCCCGGTGGTAATGGTGCACGAATGGCAAGCAAGCCCTTTTCACCAGCCGCGCAAGGCTCTCCCGTCTCTTCATTAATTACATGAGCATCATAGCCATACATCGGATAACCGGGAGAGCCTTGTTTATGCGGCTTATGATTGAATTTTGGCGTATTACTTAGAATGGGCCAGCCGGACTCTGTTTGCCAATAATGGTCTAAAATTGGCACACCCAAATGCTGCTTAAGCCACTGGGCCGTTGACTCATCAAGCGGCTCGCCGGCTAAAAAGAATGACTTGACGCTGGAGACATCATAGCGTGTCATCCACGTCTCATCCTGCTTCTTAAGCATACGCACGCCAGTTGGTGCAGTGAATAAGATATTGACCTTATTGGCCTCAACGATGCGCCACCAAATACCTGGGTTCGGACGGTGCGGCAACCCTTCATATACTACACTGGTCATACCTGCTAATAATGGCGCATACACCATATAAGAGTGCCCTACCGCCCAGCCAATATCCGATATCGCCCAAAAAGTCTCACCTGCCTGCCCATCATAAATATAATCCATCGAAGTTGCCAACGCTACGGCATGACCGCCCGTATCGCGCTGAACCCCTTTTGGTGTACCTGTCGTGCCTGATGTATAAAGAAGATAAGAGGGTTCATTAGATTCAATCCATACTGGCTCAACGATAGCATTGGCATTGCGGCTGATGCTACGCTCAGTAGCATAGTCAACATCTAATGGTTGTGGTTTAAAGGGTAGAATCCCGCGATCCACAACCAGTACATGCTCAGGTTTAACCGTGGCTTGCTCTATTCCTTGATTGACCAGACTTTTATAATTAATCACCTTGCCGCCGCGCAGACCCGCATCAACGGTGATGATCATTTTTGCCTCGGCATCATCCATACGAATCGCTAGATTGTGCGCCGCAAAGCCCCCAAATACGACCGAATGAATCGCGCCAATACGTGCACAGGCTAGCATCGCATAAGTCGCCTCTAAAATCATGGGCATATAAATGACGACCCGATCACCATGCCTAATACCGTTGCGCTGGAGCACGTCTGCGAAATAGTTAACCTCTTTATATAAATCATTATAGGTCAGACGGCGCTTGGTATAATCAGTATAAAACTCAACGTTATTACCCAAATCATTAAAGGCATCAACCACTGCTGGGAAGGTTGCTATTAACTCCTGATTGACCTCTGAGGATAGCCAAATAAAAGCATCTTGTTCAGCGCGCTCAGGTAAATACCGGTCAACACAGTTATAACAAAGATTGGTCTCACCACCGACGAACCATTTAGCAAACGGTAGATTGCTATCATCAAGGATTTGTTCAGGTTCTTTATGCCAATAGATTCGCTTGGCTTGCTGCGCCCAAAACTCTTGCGGCTGAGTAATTGAAGACTGATATATCTCAGAAAAGGTAGGGGGTTGCTGAGTAGGAGTTGTAACTTGAGAAGTTTGATTAGCAGTTTGCTCGTTCATAATAGCTATCCTTAGCGTAAACGAAATGGGGTCAAGATTCATAGGCCTTCCATGCCAGAACCAAAAAACCGATACATAATGTATCGGTTTAAAATGTAACAGAGCTAAGAATAAAGGTCAACCACTAGGTTCTATTTGCGATTGAAAATGACAACTTTCAACGCCTTAAGAAATTAGGAGATTATACTTCAGTTTGATTGCCATACATTTCTCGCATGACTTTTTTATCATGTTTGCCAACTGAGGTTTTAGGTAACTCATCAACGAACTTAAACTCACTTGGTACGCCATACTTAGGAATAATACCCTTACTTACCGCTTGTTTAGCAATTGCTTTAATGTCCTCAGCACTGGTATCTTGGCAGTCAGGCTTGAGTGCCACTAACGCTAGCGGACGCTCGCCCCATTGCTTATCACGAATACCAATCACTGCCACATCAGATACCGCAGGATGTAAGGATAAAATAGTCTCAATCTCAAGTGACGATATCCACTCACCACCAGACTTGATCACGTCTTTGAGACGATCGGTAATGTTAATATAACCATCGGGACGCATATAGGCAATATCTTGGGTATGCATATAGCCATGTTCCCACAGCTCAATACCGGCATCGTGATTTTTTAGGTAGCTTTGAGTCAACCACGGTGCGCGCAGCACCAGCTCACCTGTGTTGTCTTTACCGGTATCCATTGATTGATTGTTTTCACTCCAGATTTGAGCATCGACCATCAATACTGGCTTACCGGTCATACAGCGACGGCTGATGTCTTCTTCTTCGGTCATTTCAGGTTCATCGACACTAAAGTCGGTCAAACTAATTAGCGGCGCGGTCTCTGACATGCCATAACCAGTATAGACTTCGATATCTTGTGCCAGTGCCGCTTTTGCCAAGCCCTCGTTTAAACTTGAGCCACCGATAATCATTTTTAGCCCATTAAAGCTAGCATTACGGTCTTGCGCTTCTTTGAGTACCATTTGCAAAATCGTCGGTACACAGTGAGTAATACTGACCTTCTCATTGATAATTAAATCAAGCAAAGTATCGGGCGCATAACGGCCAGGATATACCTGCTTGAGACCAGTCATGGTTGCGGTAAACGGAAAGCCCCACGCATGTACATGGAACATCGGTGTCATCGGCATATAAACATCGCCGTAGCTGACACCTTGCTTGTTAGGCAGCATACCAAGGGAGGCCGCTTCTGCTAAACTGTGGAGCACCAATTGGCGATGACTAAAGAACACACCTTTTGGATCGCCAGTCGTCCCTGAGGTATAAAAAGTAGTCGCAATAGTATTTTCATCAAAATCAGGAAAATCAAAACTACTATCAGCGCTGTCTAATAACGCTTCGTACTCGCCGACTACTCGGCTTTGATTGTCACCAAATACGCCTTCAACTGTCATGTCATTATCATCGAGCCAAATAATGTGCTCAATGCTGGAGTTCTCAAATTGGTAATTCTTCACTAGTTCTGCAAACTCAGAGTTAAGCATCAACACTTTTGGCTTGGCATGATTGATAGTGTACAGAACCTTGTCCGGTGACAAGCGAACATTAACGGTCTGTAAGATATATTGCGACATCGGTACGGCAAAATAGGATTCAAGATAGCGATGACTGTCCCAATCCATTACCGCCACTACGTCTCCAGCAGCAAGGTTGAGATTTGCTAAGACATTGGCTAAGCGGTTGATACGGGTAAACAGTTCTGCATAAGTTAAGCGTTTTTTATCCGCGTAGACAATTTCTTGATCTAAGGATACGGTCTTAGCACGGTTCAGTAATTGTTTAATCAGTAGTGGAAACTCATAGGCGGACGGCGCACTGGGATAAGCGTTTGACATAGTTTTGACTTCCTTGTGAATTATAGATGAGCACTAGCAAATGATGACTTTTAAAATAATTTTAATTAATAACTTTTGCTACGCTAATGAAGATACCTATGATAGTAAGAAAAAACCAGCTCTATGTAAAGCGTGCGCAAGTAAGCTCAGTAATACGAGGCGTTCGAATATGAGGGTTCACCTTCTTATTATATTGTGCTAGGTGAACGCTATATAGGCCAAGCTATATTAAGCAGCACGGGCTTTGGTCTTAACCATACCCACACTAGCAACTATCAATGCTAAGACTTGCACGAATAATAATAGCCACACAGTCATTGTCCACTCCCCGCGTGCATAGGCCAGCCCGCATAGCCATGCGCCAACCGTACCGCCTGCGTAATAGCCCATATAATACAAACCGGAAGCCAGTGAGCGTCCCTTTTTAACATTGACCGCGATATAACTGATGGTTGCCGCTTGGGTGATAAAGACGCCTGATGACATGATAGCAAGTCCAACAATAATGCCCCAAAGTGGCGTCACCTGGGTTAATAAGACCCCGACCATTGATATTATCACGGCGACTCGAACCGTCCGCGCCGACCCAAAACGGCGTAGCAGTTTAGTCGATAATGGCGTAATCACCACCCCAATCAGATAAACCGCAAAGATATTGGCAAGCTGTCCAGTGCTAAGCTCATAAGGCGCTTTGGCAAGATGCAAATTAATAAAAGTAAAGCAGCCCACTAACGAAAACAGCACACATGCGCCAAGCAAACAGGCTGTCACCACATAACGATTGGTCAAATGCTCGCCAAGCGTCTGTATCGCTGAGCGAAAGTTTGGGTTGGCCTCAAAATGACGAGACGACGGTAACATTTTACCCACCCACAATGCCCCTATCAGGGTCATCGCTGCCATCACATAATAGCCCTGCCGCCAGCCAATAAATTCATGTAAATGTCCGAGTAAAAAGCGCCCCATAAAGCCGCCAAGCACCGAGCCTGAAACATAAAATGACATCAGCTCAGTGAGATCGCGACCTTCGAACTCCTCACCAATATAAGCAATAGTCACCACCGTAATACCGGGCACGGATAAGCCTTGCATAAATCGCCAAAACCCCATCCAGCCAATACTAGGACTTTGGGCAATTAGTGCCGTAGGTATCGCTAAGAATAATAGTGCACCAACAATAAAGGACTTGCGCCCAACCGCATCAGAAAGCATACCCAAAAATGGTGACATGATGGCAATTGCCATTACCGTTGCCCCAACGATCATACCAGCTTGCACTTCGGTTGCGGCAAAATCTACCATTAATACGGGTAATACCGCTTGGACAGAATACACCTGTAAAAAAGCAAACATCCCAATCATGCCGATGGTTAATTTTAGAATCCATGACGGCGAACTGAATTGTGGCGATAAAGGCGGTGAAGCTGAATTTTGGGTCTGGCTTATAGAATAATTCACGAGGATGCTGACTATGTTAAACGCAGTTTTTCTAAGCGTGGGTGATAGGAACAGCGCGATAAACGCCGCTGATTATGTTCGTTTGATATTCATAATAACAAGCACATTATGGTAGCACATTGAGAAATAAACTCAGGAGTAAAGTGTTGCATACAAAGATTTTTAATTCATAAAAGTAAGGCCGCTAATATTAAATAGCGGCCTTTTTTAATACCATCTTGTGAATACCTTTAGGATTCTATTCGCAGCTTGCCTTGCCAGTGCGATGATTGATAGCGTCATAACAAGACGTATAAATAGTCATACGTCCTTAACAAGAAGCAATGAAAGCTGACTATATACCATCTATTCTCTAACAGACTTGAATGGTCCTACGGAACATAATTGGTGAATACAGACGCAAAAATATAATCCTAAATTTCTATATAACGATTATTACGGCCATTTCAATTACTATTCAACTCAAATCCTATCTAATTTCAAATACTACCTAATTTAAGAAATATTTAATTCAAGCACGATTCAATGCATCTATTAAGGATGAAAATCTATGAAAAATAAAACGATGACGGATAAAATTTATGATTTAGGCGCAGGCTTTTGGAATGTCCGAGGCTCGTTTCTCAAAGACGGCGTAACGGATATGGGCGGTCAGTGTTCACTTATAAAACTGGAATCTGGACGCTTTATCTTTTTGGACAGCTATGCTTTAACAGGTGACATTCGCGAACAGGTCATGGCGTTAACCAATGATGGTAAAGACGTAGAAGCGGTACTAAACGTCCATCCCTACCATACCGTACAATGTGCGCAGATGGCCAAAGACTTCCCGCAAGCAACTTTTTATGGTAGTGAGCGGCATCGTAAACAAGTACCAGAAGTACAATGGAGCGACGACTTGGTAGAAAGCGATACGGTAGCCCAGCGTTATCCTGAGCTTGAATTTGCCGTACCTGAAGGTATGTATTATATCGCCCCTGAAGAGAGCGTCCATACCGGCTCGCTACTGGTTTACCATCCTGCCAGCCGCAGCTTACATGTTGACGATACTTTTGAGATGCCACCTTCAAAACTGGTTAATATGGTGCAACTCAAAATAAACTTCCAAATGACCACCAAACAAGCTCTTAAAGATGAGCCTAATGCTGGCAAGACCTATTGCGACTGGGTAGCAGGGCTTGCTCACAAATGGCGTGATACCAGTAACTTCTGCGTGGCACATTCAGGTTTGGTTAAGTTTGAAATGGGTGAATTTGAGAAAGCATTATTGGCTACCGTTGATGCCGCTCGTCCTGCGCTTGAATATTCCTAATAGCTGTAATAGTGTTAATAGTAATTATTTAACTTAAGCAGCATTCAATACTTTACCTATTAAGGAGTATTACAAATGGCAGATAAAATCTATGATTTAGGCGCAGGTTTTTGGAATATACAAGGGTCGTTTCACCTAGGCGGCGTCATCAATGTTGGCACTCAATGCTCGCTAGTACAGTTAGAGTCGGGACGCTTTATCTTTTTGGACAGCTATACGCTCACTGACGAGATACGCAAGCAAGTCATGGCGTTGACCAATGACGGTAAAGATGTGGAAGCGGTATTGAACGTCCATCCCTTCCATACCATTCATTGTGCGCAAATGGCAAAAGACTTTCCAGAAGCGATCTTTTACGGCAGCGAGCGCCATCCTGAAAAAGTACCCGAAGTAGAATGGGCCGATGATCGGGTTGAAAGTGATGCGGTAACTCAGCGCTATCCTGAGCTTGAGTTCTCTATATCGAAAGGTATTTATTACATCTCACCTAATGAGAAGGTTCATGCAGGCTCGCTATTAGTACGCCATCTTGCCAGCCAAAGCGTGCACGTTGATGATACTTTCATGAGTCCGCCCACAAAAATCCTGAAAGCGGTGCTACCTGAAGTGATGCTACACCCCACGACCAAGCAAGCGCTAAAAGATGAGCCTGATGCCGGTAAAATCTATTGCGACTGGGCGACAGAGCTTGCCCATCAATGGCGTGATACTCGTAACTTTTGTGCGGCGCATTCAGGCTTAGTTAAATTTGAGGTCGGCGGCTTCGAGAAAGCGTTAGTGGCTGCTATTGATAAAGCCCGTCCTAAGCTTGAAAAAGCGTAATCCTTCAAACATATCATAAAAAAGGCTACCAAGATGGTAGCCTTTTTTGTAGTGCTGATTAAGTTTGCGACAACAACCCTGCAAGCTCCGCCTCATTATTGATAATATCTGCCAGCGTATAACCTTCAAGTACGTTAATAAAAGCGGTGATTGCTTCAAAAAATATGCCTTTTAGTTGGCATACCGGACTGATAACGCAGCCCGATTGAGCATTATTTTCTGTTACTGCTGACTCATCAATAAGGGTCAATGGCAATCTTGGCGACTTTGCTTCTTTATAATTGTCATCATCATTGATGCCAGCGCTATTTGAGGGCTGAGTAACAAAACATTCTACCAAATTAAAATCCGGCTCAATTTGCTTAATCAATACGCCTAAATTAATATCTTTTGGCGCACGTGCCAGCCGAATACCACCATTTTTACCACGGACACTATCTATATAACCAAGTTGACCCAGCTGATGAATAATTTTCGTTAAATGACTTTTAGAAATATTGTAGCTTCGCGCAATGTCGCTGATATTGGCAAGCGTTTGCGGCTCAGGCTTGACCGCCAGATAAATCAAGGAGCGCAGCGCATAATCGCTATAGTTGGTTAATCGCATATTACCGTATTCCTATCTCTTATATTCTTAAAAATAAAATCTATAAACAATCAATTAACCAAATAAACCATCTGGTCTGGGGCTTGCTAGGATACGCAAATAACTGATGCAAAATAGCACGAAGCAAGCTATCCACGCCCCTTGAGCAATCATAATCCACAATAGATAATGACTGATATCAACCAATGGCAACAGCACACGGCTGACAAATACCAATACCATCAATCCGAACATGATATTGACAGTTTTAGGAGGCGTATGAATACTTCGTCCGGTATGACCAAGCGATACGCGCGCCATCATCGCTAACGTCATCATTCCAACACCCGCAATCGACAACCCATGTACCGCAATACTATGGTTATAACCCAACCACGGTTGCAGCGCGTACAACACAAAGCTCAGACACATTCCCAAAAATGCTACGAACAGTGACCATAACAGTGGCTTTTGCCAAATGCCGCGATGATACCAACCCATCAAACGGACAATATTAACCACCGCTACGCCAAGCGCGGTAATGGTCAGCAAATACTTATTAGGATAAAATAAATCAACGATAAAAAATGCTAAGAAAAACAGTAAGCTGGCGATATCTTGCACTTTACTATTTCGCACCGTAATAGTTTCTGCACCAGTCGTACTGAGACCACGCTCAATAAAAAACGGTACGACGCGTCGGCCGATGGTTAATATCAAACCAATAATTAAATAAAACCCCAAATACATGCCAATCTTAGTGAGGCTCATATTCGCACTAATAATACCCCAATAGCACAATGCATTACCGACAGTCAGCAGCGCAAGCTTCGCTAAAATACCCATCTGCTGATATTGCTTGACCTGTAGCACCGCCCGAAAAACAACAAACGCCATTGATCCAATAAACAACAAATCAAACACTGCTGCCGCATATAGTAACCAAGCTCCCTGACCGAATCCAAAACTAATACCTAAACCAAACCCGACCCAACCAAGACGCGCCAGCAGCCAACAAGCAAAGATACCCAGCAGCTTATAGCCGTGCGGCATCATCACCCCTGTCCATGTCTTCACTGCCGTGAGTAAGAACCCCGCCACCACTGCTAATGCATAGCCATAAACCATCTCATGACCATGCCAATACAGCGGATTCAGGGTTTGCGCGTCGATATTAGTATGGCCCGTAAACACAAACGCCCACAGTGTCATCACTACAATAGCAAATACAGCTGCCGCACTGAAAAATATGCGAAAGCTCAAGTTAAGAATGGGATGCGGCGAGGTTGGCGGCTTGCTGGGTAAGGAGATAGATTGCATGGCAGGCTTCTTATAATCGATATCATCAGTCTTGTCTTAAAGATTTATTTTAAATGAATGTTATACAATATACAATGTGTTTAGCTATTAAGGCGCTCAAAGCGTTGTCCGCATGACGACTATTTGCTTAGTGAGATCCCTGATATATGGCAGGATAGCAAGTGTCACTACAGCGTGTGCAAATCATACGATAATGCACTAGCCGAAACGGTCGATGGACTATATAAAAATGAAGTGATTCATTGTTTAAAAGATAAGTGGCAGGGTCTAAATGATGCCCCGCTTACAACCCCTGACTTTTAACCCTTAATTAGGCGGATTGGTTCAATAAAAAGCGTCTGCACAGTGCAATCGATTATGTGCCGCCATTCGAGTTTGAATCGCTGTATTATAAAAGTTTAATCCCGTCATGTTTAGCGGCCCGACTCCAATAAAACAATCTCCAATATAATCGAGTCGATTCACCTCATATTAGATGTAAACAGTCATCCAACTTAGATTTTTGTATCAATTAATGTAAAACAATGTTTAATTTTGATGTTAAAAAAGCAAAAGCCTATTACTTCCTATATAGTATCAGTGATACCTCATATATCCTACAGCCTTCACGGGTTCAAAATTTCGTGAAATATATAAAAAAATTTGGATTCTGTTTATACAAGGGTAGACGCTATAATGGGATATCCTGTATATTTTGATAGACCGAGGTTTTGAGGTGTATATCTATATTGATATGTTGACTAAAAAAGCACACTCGCTTAGTATAAAGTGTCAACATCTTTTACATAACATTAAAAAGAGGGCCATAAATCATGTCAAATAATTCTTCTAATAACAACAACATAGAAAATGAGTCAGTAGAATCCCCTAAAAATGATACTGTAACGTCTATAGAGGTTACAAAAAACGACGAAGTGATATCTGAAGAAGATAAGTCTGATAAAGAAGATAAGTCTAATAAAGAAGATAAGTCTAATAAAGAAGATAAGTCTAATAAAGAAGATAAGTCTAATAAAGAAGATAAGTCCGATAAAGAAGATAAGTCCGATAAAGAAGATAAGTCCGATAAAGAAGATAAGTCCGATAAAGAAGATAAGTATGGTTTGGCTATAGGTAATATCTATCAATGGGCGTCTAAGCTTAAAGACGAGTTTAAGTCTGAAGCATCTAACATGACGCATGAAGTTTCTGAAAAAGCGGCTTCTATGATACTTAGTAAGCTTTTAGACGGTATAGACGCTGAACTAGAAGCCTTCGATAAGAAAGTAGAAGACTCTAAAGAATTGGTCGATAATGCAGAAGCAGAACGCAGTAAGATTATTGATAAGAAAGACAAATATCAAGGTATGATCAACCAACTAGAAAGCTAATTAGTCATTCAACTAATAAGTGTCATAGTGTCATAGTGTCATAGTGTCATTAATCCAGTGTTAGCCGTTTAAATTCAGCGTCTAACACTGGATTTTTACTGTCTTCTGTTTAGGTACACTCTTTAAATCAAATGCAAAAAGTAATAATAACTTAGAAGTTTGTTACTCCTACCTTTGTTCTTCGCAATACTACGAATGATTCTATCTGCATAATCATTCGGCATTTCAATAATATCTTTTATCGCTACGCGTGCTTTATCGTGCTGTTTAAGGTAGCGCAACTCTTTATGCGTGTCTTACTCAATGACATGAGATGACAATTCAATTCAGATAGATACTGAACATTAGGAGTCAAATCCATTAATGACACAAAACGCTGTCGAGAATTTTATCATAAGCTTAGCGGTCTGAAGGAGGCTCAACGCTTTTTAACTTAATAAAAGCTTACATAAGGCCAGTATGTGCCGCAACGATAATGGCTTGGTTAGAATATTACAAGGCGATGTCTACGGAATTGACAGCATACGTCAACGCTGAGAGTGATCACTCTTTTGTAGTTGTATAAGCTTGAGTCACCTAACTAAAAATAACGTGCTAAAAATATTACGATATTCATACATTCAACGTGCAATTGTATGCATGTCATGTTAGAATAAATTAACAAACATTAAACATAGTTTACATTATTTAGTTGATTACTACGCTTTCCGTCACCGAAACACTAAGAGATTCACAATCACTGGAGAATGACCATGACATTTAACAAAACCCTACTTACCGCTGCGCTACTTACTGTTGGTGGTTTCACCGCTATTTCTAGTGCGAATGCTGCTGGCACACAATCATCCGAATTTGGCATCTCAACGACGATTACCTCAGTTTGCTCCATAGACGCTGCTGCTGCTGCTATTAGTTTTTCAGACATTGCTGCCGGTACTGCATTGGAAGATGGGTCGATTTCAAATCAAAAATCTGCTGGAGATATCTCAGTACAGTGCTCTAATGGCGCGCCTTATGTCATCAATCTAACAACGCTTGGTAACCCAGATAGTACTACTGGTGAAGGCGTCATGATCGGAACTGGAGACAACGAAGACTCTATTACTTATCAATTGAACTCCACGGTAGCAGGCGATACCGTTTGGGGAAGTACTGGAGAACTTGGCACGGTTGGTAATGGTGTTGCTGGCACAGGAGAAGGCGTAGCTACTCCTATCACACACTCTGTGTTTGCCACAATAACGGGCATCACCGATGTTAAGGAAGATACGTATTCGGACACCATCACTGCTTCAGTCACTTACTAATACTCATGTTAAGTTTCTGGTTACGCCATATCGTAAGGCCGGCTGTTATTTCTAGCTTGCTACTGTCGTCTAGTTTGGCAGTGGCAAGTGGCCTTCAGGTCTCGCCCATTTCTTTAAGCTTACAAGCTCGAGAGAATGCCAGTGGCCTGACGCTCAGTAACGCCGGTGACAATCCGATACACGCGCAAGTGCGCGTGTATCAGTGGTTGCAGGATGAAAAAGGCGATCAGCTTACCCCGTCACGGGGATTGCTAGCCAGTCCGCCGATGATTGAGCTGAAAGCGGGTGAAAAACAACTCATCCGAATCATTCGTGCTAAGGCTCCGCCGCAAGGCACCGGCGCTGTAGAAGATGCTTACCGGATTTTGGTCAATGAGCTGCCAATCAAATCTGCTACTCAAAAGACGGGATTACAATTTGCGTTGAGTTATTCTTTACCGGTATTTGTGCAGCCTGTTGGGGTGGGCAAAACCAGTCCACAATTGCAGTGGAGTACGCATCTGCAACCAGACGGCAAGCAGATAAAATTACGTGTCAGTAATACTGGTAATGGTCATGCCCAATTGGCTGGGTTGAGCTTTACGGATACGGCTGGCAATAGTACGGATCTTAATCAGGGTTTGCTAGGTTATGTGTTACCTGGTGCTACCATGAACTGGACGCTGAAAATACCGCCCTCTACACTAACGGCAGGTGGTAAATTCAAGGTTATGCTTAATGGCACTCAGACGACACCGAATGTCACGATGGACACGTCCACTCGCTAAAGCATTTTTGCTGCAGTGTGTGGCGGTATCCGTCAGCCATGCGGTGGAACTGAATGACATTGCTCCTACAAACAGAGTTCTTACAAACAGTACTGCTACAGATGCTGCTTCTCCAATTGTTAATTCTACGAGCAGTGCCGATGATGGATTGGCTCGGCTCGACCTGAACAGCTACAACTCTGACGATGATGAAGCTGGCCTTGACTTGTATCTGGACGTCACCCTAAATGGCGCCAGTGCAGGCTTGGTTCACTTCACCTTCCGTGACGATCAACTCTGGGCAAGTGCTACCATCCTGCAACAGCTTGGCTTTATAGTACCGCCCAACCTTATAGAACCAATACCACTCACTAGCCTGCCCGACCTCAAGATCAATTATGACGCACGGCAGCAAACCGTTAGTCTTATTGCTCCTCTTAGCATGCTCAGTTTGGACGCCACCGTCCTTAATACTCGCACTAACAAGCGCCCGCAACCCAACGCATCGCCCGGTATGTTATTAAATTACAACCTCTATGGCACCCAAACTCAGAATAGCGCCAAAAATCTGAGTGCTTATACCGAACTGCGCGCGTTCAATGCCCTTGGCGTAGTAAGCTCCACTGCCCTAACCACCGCCAACCGCCTTGCTGACAGCGACAATAACAGCAGTGACTGGGAAGGTCGTACCGTACGTTTAGATACCAGCTGGAGCAAGTCATTCCCCGATAAACTGATCACCGTTCGTGCAGGCGACATCCTCACAGGCGCGCTGTCATGGACACGGCCTACACGTTTAGGCGGGCTGCAAATTGGCACCAATTTTGACCTGCAACCTTATATGTCGACCACCCCATTACCAGCATTTTTTGGCTCTGCCACCCTACCTTCAGCGGTAGAGCTCTATGTGAATGGCCTTAAGCAATACAGCGGTGATGTACCAGCCGGCCCATTCGAGCTCAATACGGCTCCCAGCTTCAGTGGCGCGGGCACTGCCCAGCTGGTGGTGACCGATGCACTAGGCCAAAGTACGACGCTTAATTTCTCTTTATACGATGCTCATCGTTTGCTGCAACCGGGACTTTCTGACTGGTCGGTAGAGCTTGGCACGGTGCGTGAAAACTATGGCATTCATTCTTTTGATTACGGCAGCAACATTGCCGCCAGTGGCACTTGGCGTTATGGGGTGAGTGACCGCTTTACCGCAGAAACCCACGCCGAGGTAACCAATGGCCTCAGTAATGCGGGGGTCGGTGGTACGTGGCTGCTCGGCAGTGCAGGCGGTATCTTGTTCGCATCACTAGCGGGTAGCGAGAGCCAAGGTCAAGGCGGCATGCAATACAGCACCAGCTATTCATGGAATAACAGACGCTTCAATATTGGTCTCAGTGCCCTGGGTACTAACGGTGACTACCGTGATGTGGGCTCGCAGTACGGATCAGCCCCCGCCCGCCGAAGTGAGCAGATATCAACAGGTTACAGTACTCAATCTCTGGGCAGTTTTGGTGTGAGTTATAATCAAGTGGCACTTGGGCAGCAGGAGACCACACAGTTTGCCAATGCCTATTGGTCTAAATCTTTTGGTCGGCGTCTGCGCCTAAACGCTAATTATAATCACGATATTAATAACTCTGCTAATAATACTGTCTCTCTTGGCGCCTCCCTATCACTGAGCGGTAATACCTCAGTTAACAGTAGTGTTCAGCACACCAACGAGCGCAACGTCCTTGTAGCGGATGTGTCGCGATCCGCTCCGAGTGCGGGCGGCATTGGCTGGCGGGCGCAAGCGCGGCATAGTTTGGATAATAGCGCAGATAGCTCAAGTAATTACGCGAATAGCAGGAACAGCACAGGTGGACTTGCGGAATTAAGTTACCTCGGTCGCTACGGTCAAGCACAAGCTGGCATCAGTGGCAACGATGGTAACTACGCTACCTATGCCAGCGCCACAGGCGCGCTAGTCAAAATGGGCGGAGGGATCTTTGCTGCCCGCCAAATCAATAGCGGTTTTGCCGTGGTCTCCACAGGCGGTATCGCCAATGTGCCCGTGCTACTGCAAAATAGTCCTATTGGTACGACCAATAGCCGTGGCCTGTTGCTAGTGTCACCGCTGAACGCTTACCAAGACAACAAGATTGGCATTGACCCTATGCAGTTGCCCGCTGACCTCCGTATTGATAAGGTAAATATTGAAGCCACGCCTACTGACCGCGCTGGTATATTAGTCGCCTTTGGTATCACACCCGTGCGCTCTGCTTCTATTATACTAACAGACAGTGACAACCAACCAATAGAGCTGGGCAGTCAGGTACAGTTGCTCACGAACAAAGAAGCGCCGTCGACAGTCGTCGGTTTTGATGGTGAGGTATATTTGGACACGCTGGATGAGAAAAATGTGCTGGAAGTGACTACCCCTTCTGATGATATTTGCACGGTTAGCTTTGATTATTCCAAGCAAGGTGATGAAATTCCGCTCATCGGTCCGCTCATCTGTCAGAAGGTACAGAAATAATGAAACCATTTAAAGTAAAGCTGTTTCAATGGCGTTATGGCCTGTTTTTGCTGCCAGTGGTGTTGTGGTCCCCGGTAAATAGCGCGCAGGCTGATATTACCTGCACCGCAAGCATGAATAGTGGCACTGTAAACATTAATAATGCTATTACTCCCGTCAACGCCGATAATAAAGCCATTACAGGCAACTTAAACTACAGCTGCACTAATAACGGCACATCGCCAGCTTATGCGTCAGTCCATCTCGGGATTGATGGTGGCGACAGTGCTACTCTTAACCCGCATTATATGTCTGGGCCCAATAGCTCCAAATTAGCATTCACCATGACATTGCCGAACGGTGCGCTTTGGGGCAATGGTAATGGTAGTGGCTCTGAATACCACCCTGACCCATTCCTTATTTCTCCAAGCGAAATGATTACCCGTAGCGTAGTCATCAAAACCACATTGTTATTTGGATACCATAACGCTTACGCCACAGAGGGAGTTCACGTCAATAACAGCTATATTACGTTAAAGTATGACAGCGCTACCGACAATACCGCGCGCTTGAATTACAGAAACGGTGATCAAGAAGCAATTCAATTCCCGTTTACTGTTCAAGCCACCGTCGTCTCAAGCTGTTTAATCAATTCTGCCTCTAATATCGACTTGGGAAGCCAGCCGGCAAATCTGACCAATATCACCGGTTACAATAGTGTCATCAATGTAACCTGTACCAATGACGCGCTTTATAATATCGGCTTATCCCCTTCTAACGACAATGCGGATGGTGAAGGCGTTATGACAGAAACCCCCAGCGATAGCTACGGAGTCCCCTATCAATTGCGTTCCACTTCAGGCGTTGGTGGAACGATATGGGGCAATACTGCCACTTCTGACAACGTAGGTAACGGGGTAGCGGGAACGGGTAGCGGTGCACCTAAAAGCCATACTGTCTATGTCACTGTGCCCAGCGCCGACTTCAAGCCTGGCAATTATTCCGACATAGTCACTATCAGCGTGAATTATTGATAGTCTATATTTACTAAGCTTTAACGTTAAAATAGTATCGCTATTACGGTTTAAACAACGTCATCTTATCAGCAGTTTCTTGGGTGTGAATGCCATAAAATCCCAGCAAGGACGGAGTGATAACGTCATGTGAGACTGGCTTTATCACCAAAGAGTGTAGGCTATCAGAATCAATATCGTTATTTTCAGGAAACCAGACGATCAGAGGCACATGTTTTTGGGCTTTAGGAGCAATCTGATAAGGCAGGCCGTGTAGATAGATATTGTTTTCACCCAAACTCTCCCCGTGATCGCTCATATATATCATCGCGACATCATAGGAGTTCTGATATTGCTTGAGTTTTTCAATCGTGGCATTCAAAAAGAAGTCAGTATAGCGAATGGCATTATCATAACCATTAATTAGGCTACTTGGGTCACACTCGGATAACTCATTACTCATACAAACGGGTTTAAACACCTCAAACTCTTTTGGATAGCGCTTATAGTAAGCGGGTCCGTGATTGCCCATCTGATGTAAAACAAGCAAAGTATCTCGCGGTTTTCCTGATGCCGTCACTATCTTATCAAAGCCATTTAACATGCCAATATCTCGGCATTCTTCATCACAGATGGGGTTCAGCGTTGCCGTTTCAAAGTCTTCATAAGTAACTCTATCTGCAACCCCTTTTGAGCTAGAATTATTATCACGCCAGATGACCTTTACGCCAAGTCGGCTTAGCGTGTCAAGCACGTTTTCATGATACTGTGCCTCATCAACGTCATAATCTTTTTGATCGAGATAGCTGAACATACAAGGCACTGAATAGGCGGTAGACGTACCACAAGCTGTCGCGTCTTTAAAACTATAAATATTTTCTTGTTTGCCCAGTAGCGGCATGGTGTCGCGTGGATAATCATTCAAACTGATATGGTCACCACGCACCGTCTCACCAACCACAAGCACCATTAACTTAGGTTTAGTCGGGGGTGAGATACTTGTAGTAATTATCCTCTTGGCATCAGTCGCATGCGTAATCATCGATGTCGGCCGTGTCATGTCGTCATAATAAACTTTTACCAGCTTAAACGCCGAATATATAGGAATAATCGGATTGGTGTAGTAGCGGACTTGCTTGTGCTGTCGAAAAAAGCTGGCATATTGATCCCCGAAAGGCAGCACACTGATGGCGATTAACGCGACAGCCATGAGGAGCGTCACCGCTTTATGTTGAGTCGCCTTTTTCCACGACAAACGTGGCACTCGTGCTTTAAAAATCAACAACGCGGGCAACACGCCTAATAGTAAAACTCTAATGATAAAAGCCGGTGCTAATAGGTCAAGTGCCTCTGCCTCGTCAGTTTGCATGCCATTTAACAGCATGTTACGATCGAAAATTGTGCCGTAAGCATCGGTAAAATAAGCACACATTGCTGCTATTATCACTATGAACATTAAGACAAAACGGTAGCTGATACGGTAGCAGAGCAGCTGTAGGATCAACCACAACAGGCCGAGCACCATACCGGTTAATGAGATGATGAATCCTAGATTACTTGTTAAGTCATAGATACTTAGAACTTGCTGAAAAAATCTAAGGTTGGCCGTGATGACTAAGAATACTGCAGTAAAAAAGATCAGGTAATCTAAGCCAATCTGACGAGTTGAGAATGAGAGCTTGGGCAACCATATGTTCATTATGTAGGCCTGTCTAACTTGATATAGAGTGGTAACGCACTCAATTAACGATTAAGTTCAACGGTGACGCTCTAAAATATCACATACTGTATAGAGCGGGTTAAACATTAGACCCTGACATTTATCATGCTCTTTCTAGCCACGAGCATTGACTCTCGTCACTCTGACTGCTTAAATGGTTTTACACTTAGGAGAATGCCATGACTGAAGAACACGCTTCAATTCAAAAGCGTAGAATCATCGATAGATTTTTGATGAAACTTACGAAAGAAGAACCGCAAATGTATTATGCTACGACATCTGAAGTCGCTCGCAGTATTCATACTATGATAAAGGAGCACACCAACCGCTTGTCGGTAGAAGATCAAGCGCTCGTCAAGCATATGACCATCGATGAAATACAGGATATGTTAGGCTTTCACCTTAAATAATAGCGTCCTTCAGAAACACCAGAAATTAGCACAATATCTCTTCTATAAATAAAAAAAGACTGCCTTCACGGCAGTCTTTTTTTATTAGTATTACAATCAACACATCAGAATTTAGAAAGGGCAGAGTTTAGAAAAGTCAGAACTTAGAAAGGATAGTCACGCGGCGTATGCTGTACTGAAATCCAATGCACGGTCGTGAACTCTTCAAGTACCCACTCGCCATTGAAGCGACCGATACCGGAATTTTTCTCCCCGCCAAAGGGAGCGTTACTATCATCATTCACAGTAATGTCATTAATATGAGTCATGCCAGCTCTGATGCCCCGAGCAAAGCGTAGACCTTTTTCCATATCTTTAGTGAATACCGCACTAGACAGTCCATACATAGTGTCATTGGCAATCGTCAAGGCATCCTCTTCATCTTTGGCGCGAATAATACCGACCAAGGGTCCAAATACCTCGTCGCGTGCCAATTCCATATCGCGCGTTACTTCCGTGAAGATATGCGGTGGTACTAATTGACCTTTAATATCCCCACTTAAAATAATTTTCGCACCCTCTTCTTGCGCGGTAGCGATTTTGTCTTTTAGCGACTTGAGTTGTTTTTTATTAATAATGGGACCGACCGCCGTGTCCTGCTTATTGGGATCACCTACGTTTAAAGTCTTAACGTGGTCAAGGAAACGCTCTACAAAATCATCATAAATGTCATCTTCAACAATGATTCGATTGATAGCGATGCAAATCTGACCTTGGTGTAAAAACTTACCAAAGGCCGCCGCTTTTACCGCTTGCTCAATATCGGCATCTTTTAACACGACAAACGGACTGTTACCACCCAGCTCTAATGCCACTTGCTTGACACAATCGCCGCCGTTGGCCAACTCACCAATATGCTTACCTACAGCAGTCGAGCCGGTGAAGGATACCAGTGAAGGTATATCATGAGTAACGATGGCATCCCCTATATCACTACCGGCACCAATAACCACACTTAGCAATCCTTTTGGTAGGCCCGCCTCTTCAAATATTTTTGCCAGTAATAGACCACCAGTAATCGGTGTATCACTAGCGGGCTTAAGTACGACCGCATTACCAAGCGCTAAAGCTGGCGCGATAGAACGCTGAGTCAAATGTAGCGGAAAGTTCCATGGACTGATGACCGCAATCACACCCATCGGCTCACGATAAATGAAGTTTTCTTTACCAGGGGTATTAGAGGGACGAATTTCACCATGGACGCGACTAGGAAACGTTGCCGACTCAAGTGTAATCGCACGCGCACTACCGAATTCTACCATCGCCTTAATGCGGGTACTGCCTGACTCTTTAATCAACCAGTCAACAATTTCATCTTGACGCTGATCGAAGATATCGACTACTTTATATAGTACACCAGCACGCTCTGCTGGCGTTTTTTGTGCCCACTCAGCCTGCGCTACCGTTGCGGCCTGATAAGCCTCATCAAGCTGCGTTTTTGTAGCTTGTTTAATCTCTACGAGCGTATCACCATTATAAGGATTGGTATTAGTATTGACACTATCGTCTTCACCCTTTTGCCACTCACCAGCGATATATTGCAAATCGAAATTACTGTAAGCGTTAGAGTCTGTATTATTAGTAGTCATAATCATTCCTATTTTTATTTAAATACTTATTGTTCAAAAGCCAGTTATTTGAAAGCTCGTGTTATTTCAAGTTGCGTGCTTTTGTGTTATGGCTTAAAAAATTTGAGTCAAAGAGTCAAAGAGTCAAAGAGTCAAAGAGTCAAAGAGTCAAAGAGTCAAAGAGTCAAAGAGTCAAAGAGTCAAAGAGTCAAAG
>NZ_CAJHBT010000023.1 GCF_904846675.1 Psychrobacter urativorans
CAAAGAGTCAAAGAGTCAAAGAGTCAAAGAGTCAAAGAGTCAAAGAGTCAAAGAGTCAAAGAGTCAAAGAGTCAAAGTAAGGAAAACCTTACTTGCTAGACGATTGGTCTAATGCTACCATAGACATAGAGAAAACAAGACCACTTTGTCATTAAGTATTGTTGAAAAAACGTAACTTTCAGAAAATTATAAAAATCAAAGAATGGTAATAATCCATTTAAATATCTAATTCTAATAAAGTACTAAGGAGAACATTACCTTTATGTTCGACACCACAACTGCTGTTCCATCAGATAACGACCCATCAAACATTACCTTATCAAATACTAAAGCCCATCTGTTAGCAACCGGCTATAAACTCATCTCCCAAAAAGGCTTTACTGCTGTCGGCATCAAGCAAATATTAGATACCGCTGGTGTTCCTAAAGGCTCTTTCTATCATTACTTCGCTTCCAAAGAAGCTTTTGGCGAAGCAATTATTAATCACTACTTTACCCAGTATAAAAAGCGTCTGGAGATTATTGGCGCACAAGATGTCAGCGCGCAGCAAAAGCTGTATGACTATTTTCAAAATTGGTACGACACCCAGCAAAATGGTTGCGATCATGAAAAGTGCTTGGTGGTTAAACTCAGTGCGGAGGTAGCAGATATCTCAGAGCCCATGCGTAAAGTACTACATGCTGGCTACCAACAAACGATTGCTTGGCTTGCCGCTCAAATCAAAGCCGGCTGGGCAGATAACTCCGTACCCCATCTCGATAATATCGCCGCAGAAAGTATGGCGAAGCGTTGGTACTTTGCATGGCTTGGCGCCAGCTTAATCGCAAAGATTAGTCAAACCAATACGCCGTTAGCAGAAGTATGGCAGATGACCACTACCGAAATGGGGCGCTAATAACACTCTACTCTCATGCTTTTTTTACCTTTTACATTAGTCAGACTTAAACTAAATAAGCCTTTATACCGATCTACTTAATATTAAGCGTTGGTATTCACTTGTACAATATTTTTGTAACTATTAATAAATAACCGCTAGACGACCGGTCTAATTAACGTACAATGCGGACAGATAGTAAGACAAGCATGACTCATTTTCAATTAATAAATTTTAAAACGCTTCTTATCTTTTTAGGAATTCTATGAACAACTTTCAATATTACAATCCAGTACGTATCGTCTTTGGCGAAGACCAAATCAAGCAATTATCAGACTTAGTGCCTACTGATGCTCGCGTTCTCATCACTTATGGTGGCGGTTCAGCTCAGCGTACTGGTACCTTAGATGAAGTGAAAGATGCTTTATCAGCGAATGGCGACCGTAAAGTATTCGAGTTTGGCGGTATTGAAGCCAATCCAGAATTCACGACCTTATTAAAAGCGGCTGATATGGTCAATGAGCATAAAATTGACTTTTTATTAGCCGTGGGTGGGGGTTCTGTGATTGACGGCAGTAAATTTGTTGCGCTTGTTTCGTCCTTAACCGAAGAAGACGGCGCGGTATCCCGTGAGCAAGCATGGGATGCTCTTACCAGTGGTTGCAAAAATATAGACAGTGCTATCGATTTAGGTACGGTATTGACCATTCCAGCGACTGGCTCTGAGATGAATTCAGGCGGCGTGATTAACTATAGCGAGCGCCAAGCAAAACTCCCTTTTGGCAGTGCACTCACTTACCCTAAGTTTTCGATTCTCGATCCTACTAAAACCTTAACGTTACCTGAGCGTCAGGTGATGAATGGTGTCGCTGATGCCTTTGTCCATGTGATTGAACAATACCTGACCTATCCGGTCAATGCTAAAGTTCAAGACGCTTTTGCTGAGAGTCTGCTAAAAATTCTGATTGATGAAGGCCTTGTGGTTAAAAATGATCCAGACAATTTAGAAACTCGTAAAAACCTTATGTGGACAGCAACCATGGCGCTTAACGGTCTGATCGGTACGGGCGTTCCGCAAGATTGGACGACGCACATGATTGGTCATGAACTGACTTCATTACATGCTATCGACCATGCGCGTACCTTAACCATCGTCTTACCATCAGTAATGCGTGAGCTAAAAGACAGCAAAAAAGACAAGCTGCTTCAGTATGCACGTAATGTTTGGAACATCACAGCCGATGATAATGGCACTGAGCAAGACGACGATGCCGTTATTGAAAAAGCAATCAGCTATACCGAAAACTTCTTCCGCGAGCTTGGCTTGCCGGTAAGTTTAGAAGATGTCGATTTAGACGAATCAGCGATTGATCCGATTATTAAGCAGCTTGATGCTCACAAAATGATCAAATTAGGTGAGCATGGCAACAACGATCTAGACGTATCGCGCCGTATTTTAGAACGTGCGGTCAGCAGTAACGCTTAGTAACTTTACATTCTAATAGCATTACACTGTAATAACTCTATAAAGAATAAGCGATAAATAATAGCTACTCAATGTTGAGTGGCTGTTATCATTTAGAATAAACAAATAAAATAAGGAGCCTCATTATGAGTTTCGATAATAATTTTAAAGAGCAGCAAAACCAACAACAAAATCGTCAAATTAAGCTTGCCAGCCGTCCTAATGGTGCGCCGACTGCTGATAACTTTGAGATGGCAACAGGCGAGATTCCAAAACCTAATAATAAGCAGATGTTATTACGGACTGTCTATCTATCCCTTGACCCTTATATGCGCGGACGAATGAGTGATGCCCCAAGCTATGCTGATCCATTGCAAGTTGGTGATGTGATGCTTGGTGGCACGGTTGCACAGGTCGTTGAGTCCAACATTGACAAGTTTGCCGTTGGTGACTTAGTGGTCTCCAATTCTGGCTGGCAGGATTATAGCGTCAGTGATGGCGAAGGCGTACTGAAACTTGATAAGAATATGGCGCACCCCTCTTATGGTTTAGGTGTGCTAGGTATGCCAGGCTTCACTGGCTACATGGGTTTGACCGATATTGGTAAACCGCAAAAAGGCGAAACTTTAGTCGTTGCTGCTGCTACTGGCCCTGTTGGTGCCACTGTTGGCCAAGTCGCGAATAATATAGGTCTACGTACAGTCGGTATCGCAGGCGGCGCTGAGAAATGTGCTTATGCTATTAATGAGCTAGGCTTTGATGCTTGTATTGACCATACAGCCGATGACTTTGCTCAACAGTTAAAAGACACCTGCCCTGATGGTATCGACATCTATTATGAAAACGTCGGTGGTAAAGTGTTCGATGCGGTATTGCCATTGCTAAATGCTCATGCACGCATCCCAGTATGTGGCTTGGTTTCACAATATAACGCCACCGAATTGCCCGATGGTAAAGACCGCTTGAGTGTTCTGATGGGTAATATTCTAAGCAAACGTCTAACCATCAAAGGTTTTATTATCTTTGAAGAATATGGCGACCATTTCCCAGAATTCTTAAAAACCATGAGTAAATGGGTTGAGTCTGGCGAAGTTAAAACCAAAGAATATAAAGTTGATGGTCTTAATCAAGCGCCTACCGCCTTTATCGGCATGCTAGAAGGCCATAACTTCGGTAAAACTGTGGTAAAAGTTGCTGATGTTAAATAAATTTTAGCTTAAAAAATATAAGGTTAGCACTCATAGCCTACAAATTATGGTTGCTAACCAATAATATTAATTAATGTTAATTAATATTAAATAAGGATAATTATGAATATTCTAATGGTACTAACGTCACATGACCGTCTGGGTGATACTGGTAAAAAAACCGGCTTTTGGCTAGAAGAATTTGCCGCGCCGTATTACACTTTTCTTGATGCTGGCGTTAACATTACTATCGCCTCTCCTGCAGGTGGTCAGCCACCACTCGACCCTAGTAGCGACACTGCGGACAATCAAACCGAATTTACCAAGCGCTTTAAAGACGATGCTGAAGCCCAAGAGCGCCTTGCCAACACCAAAAAACTCGCTGATGTAAAAGCTGAAGATTTTGACTCAGTCTTCTACCCGGGTGGTCACGGCCCATTATGGGATTTAGCCGTTGATAAAAACTCTATTGCATTAATCGAAACTTTTGTTAAACAAGGCAAGCCGGTTGCCTTTGTCTGTCATTCTCCAGCCGCACTTAAAAACGTCAAAATTGATGGCGAATACTTAATAAAAGGTAAAAAAGTCACTGGCTTTACGAACACCGAAGAAGAAGGCGTTGGCCTTACTGATGTGGTGCCTTTCTTATTAGAAGACGCACTCAAAGCCAATGGCGGTAACTATGAAAAAGGTGCCGATTGGGAATCCTATGTGGTCGAAGACGGTCTATTAATCACCGGTCAAAACCCTGCATCATCAGAAGAGACTGCAAAACATCTACTTGCTAAGCTCAATAGCTAATAACTCTTGAAAGTTAATAATAAGGACAGCACTATGATTCGTCTGCATCATCTTAACCAATCACGCTCGCTGCGTATTCTATGGCTGCTCGAGGAGCTAGGCGAGCCTTATGAGATTATCAGCTATCAGCGCGACCCTAAAACTAACTTAGCGCCTGATAGTCTAAAAAAAATTCATCCGCTCGGTAAGTCGCCAGTCGTCGAAATTGATGGTGAGGTGATTTCAGAGTCGGGTGCGATTATTGAATTATTGATTGAGCGCTTTGCACCAAAGCGCTTGCGCCCTGCTCCTGAGAGCGCTAATTATGGTCATTATTTACAGTGGATCAGTTTTGCTGAAAGCTCACTCATGGTGCCATTACTACTCGAGCTATTTACTAAAAAAGCTGGCATCAGTGATAATGAATTTTTAAACAGTTATATCAGTAAAGAAAAAAGCAAACTGCTAAGCTATTTAGATAATGCAGTCGATGGCAAGTCTTATATTGTGGGAAACAAGCTTAGCGGCGCTGACTTTATGTTATCGTTTGACTTGATTATGCTTGCTAAACGTGATGAGCTTGATGACTATCCTAATATTAAGCAATATGCGCTACAACTTGCTAGCCTAGACAGCTATCAGCGCGCAATGCGTCTTGAAGACAATCATGATGAGTCTCGACCGTCATAATGTTAACCCCTTAAAGATAAATATGATAAAATAGCTCAAGGTCATCTTGGGCTATTTTTTGTTATTCATCATATCTAATAACTGGCAAGTGCTATCACTCTGTCATAGTATAGTCATTGCCAAACTAATCATTATTAACCACTCACCTATGCAGATTATCGTTCATCCATGAATACCGAATACCAGTTTAAGCCACATGAACAGCCGTTTATGGTAGGTTCGCCTGCCACTCCTGACCATCCTGTGCGCCGCAAGGTGCTCTATTTGCTTATCGGTATTTTTATAGGTCTGACTGCCAGCTTCCAAAACGGTTTGCTAGTTGCCAATCTTACCCAAATTCAAGGTGAGATGGGATTGACCCCAGTTGAAGGTGGCTGGATATCGGTCGCTTATAACATGACCAATGCTTGTATTACCGTGCTGCTCTATAAGATACGTCAGCAGTTCGGGATGTCACTGTTCAGCAAAATCACCCTATCATTTTTACTACTCGCAACCAGTATGCAGTGGTTGGTCAGCAGTGGTCTCATAAGTAGTACCACCGGCATTAGAATTGACCCTTATTATCTTGAAATCATCGCGCGCGGCTTTAGTGGCGTTGTCGCTAGTGCGATGACGGTACTTGCGATATTTTATTGTTTGCAAGGGATGCCGGCTGCTAAGCGTATCAGCGGACTGATACTAGGTTTCGGCTTGGTGCAATTTGGCCTGCCGCTATCACGGATAATCTCGCCTTATCTAGCAGTCGACGGTCAACTTGAAAATTTATTTTTATTTGAGTTTGGACTGACGTTAATCTGTTTTGGCTTAATTAATCTGCTTGAGCTGCCAGCAGGTGTTACCGAAAAGGTATTTGAGAAGCTCGATATAGTAAGCTTTGCCTTTTTTGCTAGTGGCCTTGCTGCTCTATCGGTATTCTTAGTGCAAGGTAGAATTCAATGGTGGACGACACCGTGGCTCAGCTATCCATTGATTATCGCGGTAATCACTATTACTATTGCCCTATGGATTGAGACCCACCGCAAAAACCCTATGCTGCAAGTACGCTGGATGCGCAGCCGCAACATTATTGCCTTTATGATTACTGGGGCAACCATGCGTATTTTGCTGTCTGAGCAAAGCGTGGGTGCGGCGGGATTGTTGGCAAATCTTGGCTACGGCAATGACCAGATGATTGTTTTTTATGTCGTCATACTGGCTGCCAGTGTACTGTCATTAGTGATTAGCGTTTTTCGTACCAGTGCTATGGAGCTGCGCCGTCCGGTGATTTTTGCAGTTGCTTTAATTGCATTAGGGGCATGGATAGATACTGGAGTGTCGGTAAACTCAGCACCTTATATGTTTTATATTAGCCAGTTTATGATTGCCTTTGCCGCTATTTACTTTATGGGGCCGATGGTGTTTGAGGGCATGTTTCGCGCGCTCGCCAATGGACCTGCCTATATTATTAGTTTTTCGGTAATTTTTAGTATCTCCCAAACGATTGGTGGCCTTGCAGGTGCGGCTGCCATTCAAGCCTTTACTACTATTCGTACACAAATGCATTATGCGGACATGGTCAGCTCGATTAATTTAGGTGATCCGGCCTTGATGGGACAAGTCGCGGGCGCACGCGGGGCACTATCGACGCAGATTACTGATTCTGCACAAGCTAGCATTGCGGCAATGGGACGAGTATTACAAGGGGTTCAGCAGCAAGCAACGGTTGCCGCCTACGATGATTTATTTTTCTTAATGGGCAGTATTGCCACATTTACTACCATTATTTTATTAATCAGTTATTCATACTTCCGCTATCATAAGCTCAATCCGCTTGCTAAAGAGCTGGCTGCTATTGCTAAAATGCGCGAACCAAAATAGACTAACGCTTGAATATGCTAGGCTGCGTTGAATATTTGCCGTATTTTATTTTATATCCCTACCTTCTAATCTATCAAAGCTATTGAAGTTATTTTTTATACCTATTAAATCCTTTAGGAGTGCGTTGTGAGCCAAGAAAAACCTAATGATCTGCAGAAAGCTCAGACGCCAACCGACCCTGTAGCGGCAGAAACCCGTGCAGAACCAACCCCTGAAACGACAAAGACTGTCACAGAAACGACAGTTGCCCCCGTTCAAGAAAATAAATCAGCGCCAGAATCTGCAGCGGTCACACCAGCTACAGACGAGGTAGATAGCACCTCTGATGAGCCGCCGATGCCACCAAAGGAGCCCACCACTCCTGCGGGTTGGTCACCGAAGAAAAAATCTGCCTTCAATTTAGGCTTATTTATTGTCCTCATTATTATCGGTGTGCTACTCATTCTCTATGCATGGAATTTGCCACCCTTTACGCCTACTGTCCAACAGACGAACAATGCCTTTATCAAAGGTCAGACCACTATTATTAGCCCGCAAGTCTCGGGTTATGTCACCGAAGTAGCGGTGCAAGATTTTGCAAATGTAAAAGCGGGTGATTTATTAATAAAAATAGATGATCGTAGCTTTCAGCAGCAGCTGGAACAAGCACAGGCTAACATCGAAGTGGCCGTCACCAACCGCTCCAGCAATGCCCAAGATACAGGATCAAACCAAGCACAAATCGAGGCGCGCGAAGCTGATCTGAATAGCTCGAAAGTCAGTGTTGAAAGTGCGCGCGCAGATGTGAATCGCTATCAAGGGTTGGTCGCTATTGGCGCAGTTTCAAGAGCTGAAGTTGCCCATGCCGAGGCCGAGCTTGCTAAAGCGCAGGCTGGCGTTCAACAAGCTGAAGCCAATCTACAAGTTGCTCGTGAAGCCCGTAAAAAGACCGGTGGCAGCCGCTCATCATTAGATGCCAATATTAAAAACGCTGAGGCCGGCGCTAAGCAAGCCCAGATTAATCTAGATAATACGATTATTACTGCCCCTGAATCAGGACAACTGAGTCAAGTGAGCGTTAAGACTGGACAATACGTCAGCGCCGGTACGCAGCTAATGTATATCGTCCCTAAAGGGGTTTGGATTATCGCTAACTTTAAAGAAACCCAAGTGGCAAATATGACGATTGGCGAGTCAGCGACCATTCATGTCGACGCGCTTGGCGGTGCCGAATTTAAAGGTCACGTTAGTAATATATCGCCAGCAACGGGTAGCGAGTTTAGTGCCGGCGCTGCCAATCCTGCTACCGGTAACTATATTAAAATTGCCCAGCGTATTCCGGTACGTATTGACTTAGAACAAGGTCAGCCGGAGCTTGCCCAACTTCGTCCGGGTATGTCGGTTTCTGTCGATGTGGATACTAAAGCTAAATAAAGGCGCTAACACCCAGCGCTATAGAAAACCGTTATAATTCTGCCCAATAAAAAGCCACTCTCGACGTCATCATTAATATGGCGACTTGAGTGGCTTTTTATTGAAGCTTAACGGTGAACGACCTACCGCTTAGCTAAATATAAGCTGTTTTATATTTATGGCAATAAACGCTTGGTATTCCAGCTTGCGATATTTTTACTACTGGAATTAGTGTCACGACTGTACACAATGCGGTCATGCATACGGTTGGCACGCCCTTGCCAAAACTCAATCTCATTTACCGTAATCTCATAGCCACCCCAAAACTCAGGTGTTGGTACTTTGGTGTTCTCTGGATAATCCGTTTGCAGCTGATCAAAGGTTTGTTCCATCACTTCGCGGTTGGCAACTTCGCCACTTTGAGGTTGGCTAACCCAAGCGCCTACTTGACTGTCATGTGGACGTTTTTGGAAATAGGCCGCTGACTTATCGGTATCTATTTTAGCAATACTACCACTAATGCGAATTTGACGCTCTAATTCATGCCAGAAGAATAATACTTCAGCATTAGGATTCTCAGCGATATCTTGACCTTTAGCACTCTCATAATTGGTATAAAAAACGATGCCAGTCTCGGTAATTTCACGCATCAATACAATACGTACGCTTGGTTTATTATCCGCACCGCAAGTGGCAAGACTCATGGCGTAAGGTTCTTGTACTTGTTTCTCAGTCGCCTCACCAATCCAGCCTTTTAACAATTCAAACGGTGATGCCGGTACTGACTGCTGGTCAAGTCTTCCTTTTTCGTATGATAAGCGCTGATCGGTAAAATCCATGCTCATAATTACTCCTTGTTGTTGATATTATTATATTAATTGCTGTTTCTTTTTGCTAGGCTTATTTATTAGTATTGCCTATCGTTAATAGCAGTTTAATCAATTGCTATTAACCCAAGACTGCTTGGATATGTTTTGCCAAATCATTGGCCATCACATCACACTCTATCTCATCATCTGACTCAACCATCACCCGAATCATCGGCTCGGTACCCGACTGACGAATCAATAAGCGACCCCGGCCTTTTAAAGTAGCACGCGCTTTATCAAAGGCAGCGACCAGCTCTTGATATTCAAAAGGGTCTTGCATTTTTGCTAAGCGTACATTGACCAGTTTTTGTGGTAATACCTCAAAGCCTTCGGTCAGCTCACTTAACGCTTTACCTTGTGCTTGCATGACTGCCAGTACTTGCAAGCTTGCAATAATAGCGTCACCGGTACGGCTTTTATCCAAACATAAAATATGTCCTGACGGCTCACCGCCTAATATCCAGCCATTAGCATCCAGCTCTTGCATGACATAACGATCACCGACTTTTGCACGGAGAAAAGAGATCCCCGCTTCCTGTAATGCTAACTCTAAGCCCATATTGGTCATTAATGTACCGACTACTCCGGCGGCGATGGTCTGACCTTGAGTGGCCAATACATATAAAATACCATCACCATCGATTAGATTACCCGCTTCATCGACCATGACAATGCGATCGCCGTCACCATCTAAAGCAATCCCAACATCAGCTTCGTGTTCAAGCACTGCTTTTTGTAGGCCTTCAGGATGAGTGGAACCACAATTTTCGTTGATATTAATACCGTCAGGCTTATTGTTGATGGCAATCACGTTAGCGCCAAGCTCACGTAGCACGCGCGGCGCCACACTATATCCGGCACCATTTGCACAATCTACCACTACCTTTAGATGACCTAAATCATATTGATACGGAAAGCTGCCTTTACAAAATTCAATGTAGCGACCTTTGGCATCATTAATGCGGTGGTTTTTGCCCAATTCTGCCGGATCAATAATAGGCATCAATAGACTGGTGTCTCCTATGCTGCTCATGATGGCTTGCAATTTATCATTAATCGCATTTTGCATCTCATCGGTCAGTTTTTTACCGTCCGCTGAGAACAATTTGATACCGTTATCATAATATGGATTGTGTGAGGCTGAAATCACTACTCCGGCATTGGCATGAAAGCTACGCGTTAAATGAGCAATGGCAGGTGTTGGTAAGGGTCCTAGCATATGTACATCAACGCCTGCAGCATTAAACCCGGCTTGTAACGCACCTTCAATCACATAGCCTGAAAGCCTAGTGTCTTTACCAATAACCACGCTAGGCTTGCGCTCAGGATTGTCATTATTTTCTATCAAGACGCGCCCAGTCACATAACCCAACTTTAAAATAAAATCAGGCGTAATAGGCATTTCACCAAACTTACCGCGTATACCATCAGTGCCAAAGTAGCTCATTATAAATTATATCCTTATGTTAGTACTAAATGCTAAAAATGAAAGGCCAGATATGCACACAGGCAAGGTGGACTATTATTATCTTATTTTACAAAAAAAACAGCCAGCAATGAACAAGCATTGTTGACTGTTTGTCTCTTAATGTCATTATCCTGCTGTTAATTACTGTCTATGTGACTTATATCGCATTTTATATGCTCAAAACCTTATAGCAATCTATTATACGTTTTTTAGTTCACACGATAGTTGGGTGCTTCTTTGGTAATTTGGACATCATGGACATGCGACTCTTTCATACCTGCTGACGTAACACGAATAAACTGCGGTTTGCTACGCATGTCTTCGATAGTCGCAGAGCCTGTATAACCCATTGATGAGCGCAAGCCGCCTACCAATTGATTGACGATACCGGCTACCGGTCCTTTATAAGGAACACGACCTTCAATGCCTTCTGGTACCAGCTTTTCAATGCCATCTTTGGCATCTTGGAAGTAGCGATCTGACGAGCCATTTTCGCCTGACATTGCCCCTAAGCTACCCATGCCGCGATAGGCTTTATAGTAGCGGCCTTGGAATAACTCGACTTCTCCCGGCGCTTCTTCTGTACCAGCCATGAGTGACCCTACCATAATACACGAAGCGCCAGCGGCAATGGCTTTTGCCATGTCACCTGAATAGCGAATACCGCCATCAGCAATCAATGGAATGCTGTCTTGTAGTGCACTAGCAACGCTATCGATAGCTGATATTTGTGGTACGCCGATGCCAGCAATGATACGGGTAGTACAGATAGAGCCAGGGCCGATACCGACTTTTACGGCGTCAGCGCCGGCGTCACGTAAGGCTTTAGCGGCATCACCAGTTGCGATATTGCCACCGATAACTTGAATATGCGGAAAATTCTTTTTAATCCAAGCGACTTTATCAATAACCCCTTTTGAGTGACCATGTGCGGTATCAACGATGATCACGTCAACGTCAGCGGCAATCAAGGCCTCAACACGTGCTTGGGTATCCGCACCAGTACCAACAGCAGCGCCTACGCGCAAGCGACCATGCTCATCTTTACAAGCATTTGGGTTATTTTCGGCTTTGGCAAAATCATTCACTGTAATGAGACCGCGCAAGCGAAAGTCGTCATTAATGACCACTACTTTTTCGATCCGGTGCTCATGAAGGAGTTTTTTGATATTTACGTTACTTTCGCCTTCATGGACGGTAACCAGCTGCTCTTTCGGCGTCATAATGTGACTGACCGGCAGTGATAAATTAGTTTCAAAGCGCCAGTCACGATGGGTGACGATACCAACGACTTTATCAGTGCCCTTTTCAACGACAGGTACGCCTGAGATATTATTGTCTTGGGTCAGCTTTAATAACTCGCCAATGGTCATCTCAGGATGGACAGTAATAGGATCAACCACCGTGCCCGCTTCGAACTTCTTAACCCGGCGCACTTGCATCGCTTGTTTTACGATGTCCATATTTTTATGCAAGATACCCATACCGCCCAGCTGTGCCATGGTAATGGCCATCTCAGACTCGGTAACCGTATCCATAGCAGCAGAAACCATCGGTAGGTTTAGGGTGATACTTTTAGTCAGACGAGTAGACAGATTGGCAGTTTTTGGCAGCACTTCAGAATAGGCTGGTAACAATAAAACGTCATCAAAGGTGAAGGCTTCATCAACAATACGTAACATACATACCCCTAGCAGTGGTTATTTTGATGGGTGGGCAATGCAGTATTAAGTTGATAAATTAACTATAGTAATAAAACCGGATTACTAAAACCGGTTGCTCATAGACTAAACAAAGACCAGTAAACGCTCAATACAGATGTTCGCTACCCTTGTTATTTATTTATCATTAATAATTAATTAATCCGTCGCGTAGGGTCACAAATATAGTGCCTTACCCATCGTAGATTTTTAATTATACTAACACTTAATAACTGAATTATCCCTTAAAAATAACGCCATATTATAACAAATAAGCCAACTGACCGCATGGTGTATTTGTCAGTATATTTTACCGGAACTTATCTGGTGCTCAAGACTTAATGACGGTGATCTCATCGTTAACAGCCGCGTTTATAATATATAAATGCGGCTGTTAGATTTGTGAAGAACGCAATAAATAGTTTTTTAACTATGCGTTATTGTTATTTCTTTCAACAGGTTATCTAACCGCTTCTGTCCTCAAAACTTAAACGCTCAGTCGGTAGATAGGCTTTTTGTTCATCATAAAGATACCCTAACATCTGCTCACGGACGTCACACTCTAGTATCCACGCATTATCTGCGCTATCTGATGACAATGTGCCGAGCAGCTTGATGTTATTTTCAGTCACTGAAGTCGCAGTTAACCCAGGCTCGACTACCCCATCCCATAGTTCGTGGGCTTTGACTGCTTCAATAAATTTTTGTCGAACTTTATCAATCTTGACGCCATAATCGACATACAGATAGACCAGGCGTGTCTGGTGCGCTTCAGGGTGTGACCAGTTTTCAATAATTTCAGACACAAAATGGCGCATGGGTACAAACAGTCGACGTTCGTCCCATGTTTTGAGCACCGCATAGGTATAACGTAAATCCTCGACTGTGCTCCAATCGCCCTCCATCATCACCGTATCGCCAATACGAATCGGCTGCGTAACGGCGACCTGCATGCCAGCGATAATATTGCCTAAGATAGGCTGAGCAGCAATACCAATGACGGCACCAGCAATACCTGCGGAGGTCAATAAGGTCTTGCCCAGTCCTTCAAGATTGGTAAATTCGCTAAGGCCATTCCAAATACTGCCAAGTATCATGACAAAGATGAACACTCGGCGAAATATTGACACATAAGTACTGCGGCGGCGATATTTATCGAATTCTTTTTCACCTAAATTTTCAATTTGTAAGTCTTGATAACGATTGGCAAAGAAATTTATTATGCGAATACCCAACCATATGGTACTGAGTACCAAGCCGATCCAAATGATGGGGCGTGTTGCGGTTGCTACTGGGTCTAGATAAGGAAAGCCACCTGATACCAAAGTATATACTAAGGAGAAGCTGATACTAAATGTCAGCGGTACCGTAAGCTTGGTAATCAAATCTGTGATACTTTTTCTACCAACCGTGCGCTGCTCAAGGTTCTTATCGTCTACATCGCTAGCGCTCCAACGGATAAGCTTGCCAACACCTGTACTCAACAGCCAACCAAGGCCCATGGTCACGGTAAAAAATGTCAGCAGCGCTAAAAACTCCCAGACCGCAATACCAAAGAATCTGAGTGTCATCCATGTCGGTAAATAACTTTCAAACGGCGCAGGTTGGTACTGCTCATATAGATGATCGATATTACTAACGGTTTGCGCAGAAAACACCCAGACTGGCGCATTATCTCCAATCCGCACGCGCTCTATAAAGATTGGCACACGCCGTTCACGATAATCGATATAGCCTAACTGTATAGAGCGACGAGGAATACCCCTGACACTGCTGCTACTACCGATCAGCGGCTCAATCAACCCATCAGGACGATCCGGTAATCTGTCAAAGACATAAAGCTGCTTTTTGTTTAATAAAAAATCTAAGCGCCGGCTCAGCTCAATCGAGCGACTGGTTTGTAGCTCACTGTCCATCAGATTCATATTGAGTGCGTAAGCCGCCAAGTCATATTGCTGCTTCATAATTGCGGACTGAAAGAACTCTAACGTAGCCAGCGGCGTCGACAAATTTGGCGACTCGGTCAAAGGCGGCAAACCCGTATTAAGCTCAGTTAACGGATAATAACTCTCATTATAGTCACCAGTCAGCGCGCTATTCCCTTGCAAAACCCCTGCTTGCTGAGCCGAATTTTTCTCCGATGGGTCAAACACGTCACCAGCGACTTTAGAGACATCAATATCTTCAGCTTTAAAATCCTCAATTTTTTGCTCTGCATAATCAATTATGTTGTCTGGCTTAGTTATTTTTTGCACTGATGAATTGCTATTCTCATGAGTAGCCGTATTGGTATTGGCGTTAGCATTGGCAGCAAGAAAAACGAGGCTAAGTAGTATCAGCATAAGTGCCACAATAAACATGCTGACCCGTGACATCAGACCATTTCGATCAGCGCCATCTCTACTATCAGAGCCATATCTAGAAGTATCTTTACGATCGACAGCTTTAACATGAGTATTCATAAGCTAAACCTTTATGGCCTTAGGGTTAAGACAAGCTAAAGTAGACCGCAAAAAAAAGCCGGCGCGAAGCTGGCTTCTTTTCTTAACGTCCGTCTTTAATATTAACAGTATTGAGGATATGAATAGTGTTGATAATGTGAATAATATTAATGGTATTGATAACGAAGCTATTAACCCTATGCACGACGCCACGTCGTGCCAGTACGGCTGTCTTCAAGTTCAATACCAGCCGCTATTAATTGCTCGCGTATTTCATCAGCTCGAGCAAAGTTTTTATTACTCTTTGTATCAGCACGCTCAATAATTAAGTTATCAATATCAAAATCGGTCAAACCATCGGCTTGAGCCTCACCAATCACCGCTTGTAAGAACTGCGACACCGGTTGCTGTAATATATTGAGTGCCTGCGCCAGTGCTTTTAGCTGCTGCGCCCATTGCCACGCACTGGCCACATCTTCTGCTTTGACCGCTTTATTAATATCACGTGCCAGCCCAAATAGGACACTGATGGCGGCTGAGGTATTAAAATCATCATTCATGCCAGCGATAAATTCCTGTCCTGCGGCACTGGCATAAGCATCATTTACCAATTGCTCATTAATCTCTAACGTTTGACCTTGCTGTTGTTCTGCTATTTTTAGTGCATGATACAATCTGCTTAGGCTATTATGCGCTTCATCTAAGGCCACATCTGAGAAGTTGACTTGGCTGCGATAATGGCTGGACAATAGAAAATAACGTACGGTTTCAGGATGGTATTTTGCCATCACATCGCGAATGGTAAAGAAGTTATGCAAAGACTTAGACATCTTTTCGCCATCGACATTAATAAAGCCCACGTGCATCCAATTGCGGGCATATTCGCAGCCGGTAGCCGCTTCCGACTGAGCAATTTCGTTTTCGTGATGTGGAAACTGTAAATCATGACCACCGCCATGAATATCGAAAGTATTGCCCAAGCATTTAGTTGACATCGCTGAACACTCAATATGCCAACCAGGACGACCTTGACCCCACGGTGATGCCCATTGTGGCTCATTAGCTTTGGCCGCTTTCCATAATACAAAATCAAACGGGTTACGCTTGACCGTTTCGACCTCAACCCGCGATCCGGCCTGCATATCATCTAAATTACGCTTAGACAATTTACCATAGTCAGCGAAACTATCGACTGCATAATAAACATCACCATTATTGGCCGCATACGCATAGTCGGCTGTGACCAGCGTTTCAATTATTTGTTGCATCTCATCGATATGATCGGTAGCGCGTGGCTCAGCATTAGGTGTCAGGCAACCCAGTGCGGCAGCATCTTCGTGCATGGCCTCGATAAAACGCTGGGTTAACGAGCCGATATCTTCGCCATTTTCCGCAGCGCGGGTGATGATTTTGTCATCGATATCGGTGATATTACGGATATAATTGACCTCATAACCCAACTGCGTGAGCCAACGTACTACCATATCAAAAGCGACCATCACTCGCGCATGACCAATATGACAATAATCATAGACAGTCATGCCGCACACATACATGCCCACCTTCCCGGCGTCAAGCGGTGTAAACGGCTGCTTGCGTCCCGTCAACGAATCATAAATCGCAAGCTGAGACATGGCATCAGTAAGAGGGGTGGTCGTCATAAAATAGCCTTGTAAGTGAAAACATTATTAATATAAATGCAAAGTAGAATATAAGCAGTTAGCGTTATAAAAGTCCAAAAGACACTATCGTCTATAATCCAACAACCCATACCTTACTTTGACAACAATCTATCTTAGCGAAAATAGCAATAAAATACTACAATGGTCCGCGAGTCAAAAACATTCACTCATAAATAATTAATTATAAACCAATAAGGAATAACCATGGGCAATCGCTTAAGCAAAATATATACCCGTACTGGAGATGATGGCAGTACGGGTATGGCCGACGGTAGCCGAGTCAGTAAGGCAGATAACTTATTCAGTGTGATGGGCGATGTCGACGAGCTTAACTCGCATATCGGACTGGTACGTGCTCACTTTGCACAAGCCGTAGCAGCAGCGGATGCCAATACACAACCGCTACCTGCACGTCTACAGTGGGGCGAACAGACAGCGGGTACTGATTTTGCACAAGCATTGGTGGTTATTCAGCATTTGTTATTTAATATCGGTGGTGAGCTTGCCATGCCAGAATATGAAGCGGTGAATGCCAGCCATATCGAATGGTTAGAGCAGCAAATCGATACTATGAATACCACTTTACCGCCGCTTAAAGACTTTATTTTGCCCACCGGTTCAGTGCTAGTCAGCCAACTGCATGTGGCGCGTTGTGTCTGCCGCCGAGCAGAACGTCAAGCGGTGATATTACAACAGCAACGCCCAGAGGCCATTCGTAGCACGGCGGTAAGCTTAATCAATCGTCTATCTGACTGGTTGTTTGTAGCAGCACGCTTCTGTACTGACCCAGAGCAAGTCTCAGAAGTATTATGGGACAGCCAAGTTTTACAAAAACTCGAGAGCAACAAATAGCTTAAAACTCTATTGTTCGTAAAATGCTATTGTTATAACCAAAACGCCCGCAACTTATTAAGGTTGCGGGCGTTTTGGTTTTATACCATTTTTAAATTATTTATACTATAGTCAATCCAGAATAAAATTAGCACATCCCATATCATGGAACAGTTTAGGCAGATTATTCTCCATCCCCCCTTGTCGTAGAAACTTAGCCTGTGCCCATTTCTTCTCAATGGGATTTAGATCAGGACTGTAGGGCGGTAGAAATAACAGGCGATGACCATGCCTATTAAGCAGCCTTTGAACGCGTTTATGAATAAGCAGCCTTTGAACGCGTTTATGAAAGCTGGCGTTATCCATCACAATCACGCACTTGGTTTTAAGGCTCGGTATTAGCGTGTATTTGCACCAGTTATAGAATATGTCACCATTGATGTTCTTCTCGAAATAATCAAGTGCAAATAACGCTTTTTTATATAAGGCACCAATAACGTTGGTTCGTTTCTTGCCTTGCCAGTTATAACTGGCAAGGCAAGGGGTGCCAATCGGTGCATAGCCATAAGGGCGAATGGTTTCATGCTCAAAGCCACTCTCATCCATGTATACAATAGCAAAGCCTTGAGCGATGAAGGTGTTGAGTTTGCTTAGGTAGTCAGCTCTCTTTACTGGACACGCTTTTGGATGTTCTAAGGTCTTTTTTTTTGCTGATGCCAAGGCGTTTTAAAGCGGCCTCAATGCCTGACTTGCTACACCCAAAACGCCGTGCTCGCTCGTACATATAATCATCTGGATACTGTTCAACATCTTTTAATAGCGCTTCATTAGGTATTTTACTGGGTGGTTTATTGCGAGTTAGTTTGATACTAGGGTCTTTGAGCCAAAGCTGTAGCGTGGCCTTACTAATGTCATAGAATGCACAAGCTTGCCTGATACTCATGCCTTGTTGTTCGACACTTTTAAGCACTTGAGCCCGAAAGTCTGCTGAATAAGTCATAATCTTTTTACTTTTCGCTTGTTTTAAAACTATTGTACCGCTTTTATAAAGGCTCTACTATACCCTCTAAATTAAAAGCAGAATAAGTTACATCGACAGTAGAACAGACACTTCCTGCTTAATATTTAATAGACTTAGTAATTAAGAGTTAGTAAGTTTAATAAGTAGCGCTATCATCTTCAATGATTACCATATCAATGCTGTCATCTTTAGGTACAGACTTCGGTGTCTTTGGCGCTGCTGGGACTTTATTCTCAGGAGTCGGTGTCACAGCATTTTGGTTATTGCTTTGGTTGATGGTTGGTGGTTGAGAAGGCTTTGCAGGTTGGGCAGGCTGAGCCGGGTTAAGCGGGGTCACCGGTTTTGGCTGACGAGTCTGGTTTTGGCTGTTATTTTTTGCAGCTTCGCGGCGACGAGCGGCCTCTTTAACGGCACGCTGAGCCTGCTTGCTATTAGCTATGCTATCCATAGCGGACTTCATCACCGAGCCTGCCACCACATCTGCTACGACTGTTATCAGCGCAGGCTGCCCAGCAATGCTCACTCTTATCTGACCACTTTGCGCGCCAGTAACATAAGTAAAGGCATCATCGATGAGCATATTATTATTGATACGGATGTTTTCTTCCGCTAAACGTGTTTGTAAGCTTGGTTGATTGTTAGCAGCCTGCACTTGGCTTGCTTGATATAAGTCTTCACTTGGCAAGGTCATGCTAACGCTGGCCTGACAGGTCGTCATACCATTGGCATTGGCTTCTTGCAAAACGGCTGCGTTTTGCACATCAATGACGATACCATTTACTTTGTCACTGACCGCGCCGCCATTAAGACTGATTTCAGCATCATTAGCATAGCTGGCAGCGAGAGTTCGTGCTTGTTGATTAAGGGTATTTTTCAATGCTGTTTTTAGACGGTCTTGTACCATTGGGTTATCACAAGCAACCGCCGTTGTGACGGTATTATTAGTTGCGGGTTGCTCGACAGCATCCGTAGTTTCGGTATTATCGGTCTTATCTGAGCGGCTACAGCCTGCCACAGCCAACCCACATATCATGCCGACGCCTGCGATTTGCTGCCATTTTATCCATTTATTATTTACTGCGCTCATACTGGTTTTGCTCCCGAGTTACTGACTCTTACTACTGCCGACAGACAGCGTTTGACATAACTTGATATTGATATCGCCATTACAAATGGCGATTGAATGAAAAATTACGCCATTATACGGGGTTTGGGTCAGATGGTCATCAGGATAGCCCTTTGATATGCAAATAAAATCTACCATTACACCCAAATATTGCCTTTAGTTGCAAAAACATAACAAACTATAATGTAAGCACTGCTTTTAACGACACAATCAACCGTTACACTTAATATTAACTGCTCTCCTAACCATTAATACGTTACTTATTAAAATTTACTAGTCAAAAACCACTACTAAGTATTACCTTAATTAAAAGTTGTCAATAACAATAAAACTATGATAAATCTTAAAAACACTCAACTCTTAGGCCATCGCGGTGCCCGTAATGAAGCATTAGAGAACACCTTGTTTGGCTTTCAGCATGCTCATGATTTGCAGCAACACGGCTTAGTGGGCGTTGAGTTTGACGTACAATTAACCGCTGACGGTCATTTGGTGGTCTTTCATGATGAGACGCTTCAGCGCTTATGTGGCATACAGTCAAGAGTGGATCAGCTGAGTCTTGCTGAAATCCAGCGCCATTTGCAAAATGGACATCAAATTATTACTTTAGATAGATTGGCACAACCATTGCCTGTCTCTGCATCAAATCCGTCAGATTCAAAATCGCCTGCACCAAAGCTATCTCATTTAAACTCAGCAACAGAACTGCAAAAACGCGCGCAAAATAATTTACTTGGTTTGCCTAATTCTTCCCCTTTATTTACGACCAGTGCGATAAAGAAATCAGCGCAGACCCTAACCAATTTCACCCACATTGAGCTGGAGATAAAAACCCACAGCCGCACTAACTATACCAAGTTAATCGAAGCATTGGCGCGCTATTTAATCGACAGCCCGCTGTCTACTCTACCGATTGTTCTCACCAGCTTTGACGTGCAACTCCTCGCTCAACTCCAAAGTCATAAGTTGTTAGCACATGTTCCACGAGGTTTATTGGTTCGCGATCCTAAATTATTGAAGGCGGCGCCCAATACGGCATTACAGCTCGGTTGTGGCCAGCTCGGTATCTATTATCCGTTACTTGACCAATCGGTTATTAAATATTGTCATCGTTATGGCCTGCCGGTAAGCGCATGGACCGTAAATGACATTGAGCAAGTCAAACGATTGGTACAATGGCAAGTGGATTTTATTATTACCGACATTCCTACTCAGCTGTTGTAAAATTCGCTTTTAATCCCATCTAAACCTTATAGTTTGTATTCGTTTAATGCTATCTATTTAAATTACCATCAGTTTTATTGGCTCAATTTAGGCGGTATAGCCATCAATCTTGCTGCAGCATAGACTGTGATTTCTTATGAAATATTCAAGGTCGCTTTTAACATAAACGCGCTGCGACTTACATTTTTGTTTAACTCCTGATAGCCAGTAGGGTATTGATAGGAATTCATTCTATAACTCATACAAGTTATTGTTATTTAGTAAGATTTTTCTAGTGTATAACCGTTCACTTTCCTGTCTTTTTAAGGTAATATAGAGACTTGAATTAATACCGTTAGGGATATTATATGATTGCAAAGAAAGCAATAGGTTTACCGCTCAAAAGCCTACGTTTCGCTATCAAGTCTGGTGACACTCTCATTCAGACCGCTGGAACTCAAGCGCTACGTTTTAAAACGTGGTTTGATGATAGTAAGGCGAACGGCGTAGCAAAGAGCGAGAATGCCAACAGTGCGTCTGTCATCAATTCTGACAATAAGAGCGATGTCTCGATGAACGAGACTATCGATATACGTGAACTTGAGTTTAAAAAAGCGCCGATTAACTGGATTCCGGCCACTCTTCTAGTAGCGACGCCAATTGCTGCTGCAGTTATTGCTCCTTGGTACCTAGCGACTCATCATGTCAGCGCACCCGTTTGGGGCGTGTTTGGTACCTTTATGGTGTGGACAGGCATTAGCATCACGGCAGGCTATCATCGTCTGTTGTCGCATCGTGCTTATAAAGCCCATCCCTTAGTCAAAAACTTTTTACTACTAGGCTCAACCCTAGCGGTACAAGGTTCAGCATTTGACTGGGTGTCTGGTCACCGTAGCCATCACCGCCATGTTGATCACCGTTTAGATGATCCGTATTCAGCACAGCGTGGCTTTTTCTTCAGTCATATCGGTTGGATGCTACGTAACTATCCGAGCGGTAAGTTCGACTATAAAAACATTCCGGACTTGACTAAAGATAGAGTACTACAGATTCAGCATAAGTATTATGGTCTGTGGGTATTAGCGGCGAACGTCGGTTTAGTAGCGGCCGTTGGTTGGTTGGTTGGTGACGTTTGGGGCACTTTAGTACTAGCTGGGTTAGTACGTTTGGTCTTAACCCATCACTTTACCTTCTTTATTAACTCGTTATGCCATATAACAGGCACGCGCCCTTATACCGATACCAATAGTGCCCGTGATAACTTTATCTTAGCGATATTTACTTGGGGTGAGGGTTATCATAACTATCATCATTTCTTCCAATACGACTATCGTAATGGTGTAAAATGGTGGCAGTATGATCCAACTAAATGGCTGATTGCTGGTCTATCAAAAGTAGGTCTAACCAGTGAACTGCGTACCATTGATAATACCACTATCAAACATGCTGAAGTGCAAATGCAGTTTAAACAAGCACAGCAGCAGATTGATACGGTAAAAGAAGCTGGCTTGGATATTCCGCATATCATGCAAAACTTCCAAGATCGTATTAAGTTTGAATTGGATGCCTTCACGCAAACCGTTGAAGAATGGCAAGCCCTAAAAGCCAAAACAATTGAGTTGAAAAAGACTGAATTTGCTGATCGTTTGCATGAGGTCGATGACAATCTTAAGAGTGAATATGCCAAGATTGAACAAAAGATCCATGAGCATAATGACAATTTAAAAATAGCATTTCGCTCAATCGGTTATAACAATAAAGCCGCTTAAAACGAAAGCTATTAAAAATTGATTCAGCACATTTATTATTCACGTCTCTCCTTCCCTCTATCTGTAGCAGATAGAGGGATTTTTTTATCCCTTTTTTAACTGCCTTACTTTAACCAAGCTGTTTTTGGGCTATGTTGTTTTTAAGCTATGTTATAGTGGTTTTATTAATGCTATCGACAGCATTTATTAATATAGTCGACTTAATAGAATAGGAAGAGCTTATATGCGCTACCACAATACCTATGTCAAATTAGACACGCGTCTTTATCATCGTCAAGCACCTACTCCGCTGGACAATCCACGCGCCGGACACTTCAACAATCAACTCGCACAGCAACTCGGCTGGGCAGATGATAGCGACCTGATGGCGCGCTGGGTCGATATTATCGGCGGTCATTACGTGCCTGCCGAGTTTGCACCTTTATCCATGGCCTATGCTGGTCATCAGTTCGGACAATGGGCGGGACAATTAGGTGATGGGCGCGGCTTATTAATGGCGCAAGTAATCGATAATAATGATCAATTACAAGATTTACACCTTAAAGGCAGTGGTCTGACGCCTTACTCACGGATGGGAGATGGACGAGCAGTACTACGCAGTACTATTCGCGAATATTTATGCGGTCATGCGTTAACGCAACTCGGCATCTCCTCCTCCAACGCCCTAGGCTTTGTGGTGTCTGACACGCCAGTGCGCCGTGAGCGGATGGAAGCTGGCGCGGCAATGATGCGCGTAGCAGACAGCCATATTCGTCTCGGTCATGTGGAATGGATTGCCAGTTTTGCGCCTGATTTACTTGGTGAGTTTACCGATTATATGATTGATACTTATTATCCAGAATGCCGTGAAAGCGAGACGCCGGTATTGGCATTTTTGCAGTTGGTCGTTGAGCGTACGGCGCGGATGATTGCCGATTGGCAGTTGATTGGCTTTGCGCATGGAGTGATGAATACCGATAACTTATCTATTACTGGTAGCACCTTAGACTTTGGGCCTTTTGGTTTTATGGAGCGCTTTAATCCAGCATGGATTAACAACCACTCTGACCATACTGGACGCTATGCGTACCAAAACCAGCCAGCTATTGGCCATTGGAATCTCAATACTTGGCTACCACACTTTATGCGCTTAACCCAATCTGGGGTCACGCGTGATAGTTTGGCGGATTGCTTAGCGGTATATGAGCCCACCTTTATGCAACACTATCAGCAAGGCCTCTGCCGCAAATTAGGACTACCGCATCAGTCTGCAAGCTTAACCTTAGCTTTTGAATTTTTAACCTTATTAGAAGATAACTTACTCGACTATACCAATAGTTTTCGAGCATTATTGGGACTGGTTGCTGCAAACGAACATCCTTATGAGCAGCAGCTGCTTGAAACCATGACTTCCGAGCTGAGTTCAGAGGCACAAGAGGTTTGGCAAGAGTGGTCAACGCGCTATTTAGCGTGCATTCAGCAGCAAACCCATCTCTCAAACGAACAAACGATTGAGAGTTTACGCACCAATAATCTGGTTTATGTGCTGCGTAACAGTATGGCTCAACATGCTATTGATGCCGCTGAACAAGGACAATTTGAAGAAGTAGCGCGACTTTTTGAGCTGCTTGCCAGCCCTTATGAAGTGCAGACAATTGCAACTGCGCTTGATAGTCGCCCGCCAACGCCAAACGCGCCGCAACTGCCGATTAGTTGTTCGTCTTAATTAAGGATGTTATATTTTTAATGCTTTAACGTCGTTGAATTGGCATTTCTATTAAAAATTATAGCTTTCAACATCAACAGACTAAATAGCGATTATCAATTTACTATATATTTGCATATTTCCCGCTTGTTGACTAGGCAGTGAATTGCCAATAATGCTAGAATAGCTTGCTTGTTAACTTGCGTTCTTTTCCGATGATGACTATGGTGTTTACCGACAGCTCAATTTTGCGCCAGCTTTTATTACTTGTATTAAATATTTAACCATTATCGGTATAAGTTAAAGCGTTAACTTATCTTTATCACAGTTTGTTTTATTCCAATTTATTCTAACAATGGCGATGACTATGACTATGACTGACGATACCAATTTGAATACGGATGATCATAATACGGACAAAGAACAATTCGAACGAGCCGCTCTACATTACCATTCACACCCGCGACCGGGTAAAATTTCGGTCACGCCTATCAAGCAGTTGGCTAACCAACGTGACTTGGCATTGGCTTATTCACCAGGTGTGGCTGTACCGTGTCTTGAAATCCAAAAAGATCCAACCTTAGCCGCTAAATATACGGCACGCAGTAACTTAGTCGGTGTTATCACCAACGGTACGGCGGTATTGGGCTTAGGTAACATCGGTCCATTGGCCTCAAAGCCAGTCATGGAAGGTAAAGGGGTTCTATTCAAAAAGTTCGCGGGTATCGATGTATTCGATCTAGAAATTGCCCAAAACGATCCTGATAAGTTCATCGAAGCGGTTGCCGCTCTTGAACCTACGTTCGGTGGTATTAACTTAGAGGACATCAAAGCACCAGAATGTTTCAAAATCGAGCGCGAATTGCGCAAACGTATGAACATCCCAGTCTTTCATGATGACCAACACGGCACCTCAATCATTGTTGCCGCCGCTATGCTCAACGCCTTATTGTTGACTGGTAAAAAAATCGAAGACCTGAAGGTTATTTGTTCAGGCGCAGGCGCTGCCGCTATTTCGTGCTTAAACCTTATCTGCGCGCTTGGTGTCAATAAAAACCATATCTATGTTTCTGACTCACGCGGTATTATTACTACCAGCCGTGAAAATCTAGATGAATCAAAGCAACTGTATGCGCGTGATACTACAGCCACCACTATTGATGAGCTTATAGATGACGTTGATATGTTCTTAGGCTTGTCTATGCCCGGAACGTTGACTGCTGATATGGTTCGCCGTATGGCAAAAGACCCTATCATCTTCGCGCTTGCCAACCCAACGCCTGAAATTATGCCAGAATTGGCACATGCCGTACGTCCAGACGTCATCATGGCAACTGGTCGCTCAGACTATCCAAACCAAGTTAACAATGCGTTATGCTTCCCTTATATATTCCGCGGTGCGTTAGATGTGGGTGCCACGACGGTTAACGAAGAGATGAAGATTGCTTGCGTACGTGCAATCGCGGCGATGGCGCATGTTGAAGCGACGCCAATGAGCAACGTTAAAAATGTTGAAAGCACGCCAAGCTTTGGTCGTGATTACCTGATTCCAGGACCGCTAGAGCCAAATCTTATCATTGAGATTGCCTCAGCAGTAGCACAAGCTGCAATGGATACTGGCGTTGCGACATTGCCTATTGATGATCTTAAAGCCTATCGTCAGCGCCTGTCTGAGTTCGTTTATAACTCAGCCTTTGTAATGAAACCTATCTTTGCACGCGCTAAATTAGATCCTAAGCGCATTGTTTACTGTGAAGGCGAAGACAATAATATTCTACTTGCCGTTCAGGTGGTGGTTGATGAAGGTCTAGCGCAACCTATCTTGGTTGGTCGTCCGTCAGTTATAAAAGCAAATATCGAAAAGCTTAGCTTACGTCTACAAGATGGTGTAAATATCACGATCATCAACATTGATGATGATCCACGCTACAAAGATTATTGGAAAGGCTACTACGAGAAAAATAAGCGCAATGGTGTTAGTATTGAGCTTGCGCGCCGTGATACCCGCCGTAAAACTTCATTAATCGGCTCATTACTGGTCGAGAATGGCGATGCGGATGGTATGATTTGTGGTACATTTAGTCATTACCACCTGCATCTCAAATATGTTCAAAATGTCATCGGTAAGAAAAAGGGTGTCAGCGATTTTTATGCGATGAATGCTGTCTTAATGCAGGATCGCAATATCTTTATTGCGGATACTTATATTCATGAAGACCCTACCGCTGAACAATTGGCTGAAATGACGGTATTAGCCGCTGAACAACTGCGCCGCTTTAGCATCACGCCACGGGTTGCTTTGGTCTCACATTCAAACTTCGGTACATCAGACCGTGCCAGCGCGGTGAAAATGCGCAAGGTTCACCAGCTGCTCACCGATATGAATGTCGACTTCGATTTTGATGGTGAAATGCAAGGTGATGCCGCACTTGATGTGCATATTCGTGCCAATGATCTGCCTTCAAGCACTCTAAAAGGTTCAGCGAACTTACTCATCTTGCCCACGCTAGATGCCGCAAACATTGCCTTTAACCTGCTCAAAACGGCAACGGATAGTGCGTCTATTGGCCCTATCTTATTGGGAGCGAACAAGCCCGTTCATATCTTAACGCCATCAGCAACGGCACGCCGTGTGGTCAATATGACTGCTCTTGCCGTGACTGAAGCGCAGGATTTAGAGAATGAGGCGGCAGCTGCCAATGTAGAAATGTAAGCAAGTTGTTGTTCTACCATCATTATTAGTTGATGGTAGCAGTCTGTTATACTAAAACCAGCCAGTGCCGCTATAATAAGGGTGCTGGCTGGTTTTTTTGCGTAGGATTTGATGTCTTCACATTTTAAAAAAATTTTTAATAAAATTAAATAAAAGAGGTTGCGATGCAGGTCTATCTCGTTGGCGGTGCGGTGCGTGATGAGTTATTAGGGCGTCCTATTAAAGACAAGGACTTCGTAGTGGTAGGCACGACGGTTGCTGATATGCTGGCAGCTGGCTTCCATCAAGTGGGCGCCGATTTTCCAGTATTTTTGCATCCTACTAATCAACAAGAATATGCTTTAGCACGTACCGAGCGTAAGCTTGGTCATGGTTATCAAGGCTTTAGCGTCCATGCCAGCCCCGATGTCACCTTACAAGAAGACTTACAACGCCGCGATTTAACGGTCAATGCGATGGCGATCGAGGTGACTGATTTAGCCGATGACACCCCTATAACGGGTGAGGTGATTGATTACTACGGTGGCTTAGACGATATTAAGAGTAAAACCTTGCGTCATGTTTCAAGCGCTTTTAGCGAAGACCCGCTACGAGTGCTAAGAGTGGCACGCTTTTATGGGCGTTATTATGATTTAGGCTTTAGTATTGCTGATGAGACCTTGGTGTTAATGCGACAATTGGTTGCGAGCGGTGAGCTTACCCATCTAAGTGCCGAGCGTGTTTGGCAAGAGTCCAGCCGAGCAATGATGCAGACCTGCCCGCAAGTGTACTGGGAGCAACTGTTTTCTATTGGTGCATTAGCGGCATTATATCCGTACCTAAGTAGTACTTGGCAACATCGAACAGTGCAAGATATGATATTAAGCAGTTTACGGTTCGCCGGACAAATGCAGCTTGCTATCCATCAACGTTGGGCATTATTGATGGCGAGTTTTTTACTTGATCTTAATCCTACACTTTTTAATAATACCTATCGCGACGAAGATCTTGTCGATACTGCTATAGCTGCACAAGCAGCCAGCACACTTGGCAACGCAGCTAAAGTGCCGAAAGCTTTAACACAATTTGCCTCCTTATTCGTTCAACAAGCCGCAAATTTGGTGGCTATAGAGCAATTAACGGCTGCGCAGAAAATCGATCTCATTCAAGCCTGCAGCGCTCATAAGGAACCTGATAAACTCTCGCAATTATTGGTCACCAGCCACGTATTACAATTGGCACGCCAGCATCGGCAAATGATGTTAGCGCTCAACAGCTTCTACGCCGTCAATATGGAAGCTATTGCACCAGAGCTGAAGGGTCCTGCTATCGGCGCAGCGCTACGCCAAGCTCGTATTGAGCATCTACAAACCCAAGCCAATCAGTCTTAACTTATGAGCTACTCTAATCACAGACACGCTAACCATCCCGAATCGATTAACACGCTAGCGCCGGTCATGCTCGTCACCGGTAGCGCCAAGCGTATTGGCGCTGCTATTATTCGTGCTGCCCATTGTCAAGGCTATCGAGTCATCATTCATTGCCATCATAGTCAGACAGAGGCGGATAGGTTAGCAGAATCGCTCAATACTAACCGTGCAAATAGCGCCGCAGTCGTCGTTGCCGATTTGTCCATTATTAATAGTAATACTACTTTAAGTCGATTCACCCAAATTATTATCAAGATATTCGGGCAGCTTGACGTGTTGGTACATAATGCCTCACGGTTTTATCCGACTCCCATTGGTAGCATTGATTACGATCAATGGGATGAGTTATTTTTGACCAATGCTAAAGCACCATTGCTACTTAGCCAAGCTTTCTTGCCTTACTTGCAAGCGCAGCACGGTTGCATTATTAGCTTACTTGATATTCATGCTCATGATAAGCCATTTGGGAACTACGTGGTCTATAATATGGCCAAGGCAGCCCATCGAATGATGGTACAGTCTCTGGCGCTAGATATGGCGCCCTACGTTCGCGTTAATGGTATCGCCCCCGGAGTGAATATCTTGCCTGACACTAATAGTGACCAAGCGCTGAATGCAACTCAGCAGCAAAGTATCATTGCCTCTATTCCCATGCAGCGCATCGGTACGCCTGACGATATTGCGCACAGTGTGCTGTACTTAGCGCAGGCAAGTTACGTCACCGGTGAGATTATTAAAGTGGATGGCGGGCGCAGTTTGACCTTGGCAGGTAGCACCGACTAAATAATTTACGCCCTACTCGACATTTTTACTTGAAAATCTCAAAAAATCAGGTATCATTGAGCGTCTGACGTTAGGGCCCATAGCTCAGTTGGTTAGAGCAGAGGACTCATAATCCTTTGGTCGTAGGTTCAAGTCCTACTGGGCCCACCATATTTAAACCCTTTTAAGCATCTAGCCTAAAAGGGTTTTTTTATTGTCTATTGTTTATGGTCAGTTACCAAAAATCAACTAGACAATCCTACATATCTTATGCAATTAGAGAAATAAAATAAATAACTATAAATATCGCTAGCATTTTCCATTTTCTCTGTTTTAATCCCTTTCAGCAGCAGCTATTTAAATATTTCAGTATATCGCCCTTTTATTTTACCTTTTAAAAAAATATTTAATCCTGACCATTTAGTCAGTTATCTTAATGAAATCATAGCCTTACTTAATTTTGTAGCTATAAAGCGCTGAGAAAAGGTTTTTTATTGCATAGATTAGAGTTGTCAGATGTAACATAATATGATTAACTGTTTGAAATTATAAATAAACGTTCTAAAGCATTGCACTAAGTTGTTTATTGTAATTTACGTTTTTACCATTATGGGATCTCTGCTTCACTCATAATGCTCGTTTTGGCTAAAATACTGATACCTCTATTCCATACCTATTTTTAGTAATATTTATCTTTTCTCAAGTGGTACTGGTGCGTTTTGACAGGATGTTAAGACCAGTTTTGGTATACACAACCTACCCACGTCCACGAGGAAATAACGACTGTACATAAGGGAGTAATACTGTGCGTTTAGATTTACCTACTAGCTTATCATTGTCTACCAAACTATCTTCTATCAAACCATTAACCACCGCTGCTATTGCTATCGTCGCTCTAGGCGGTATGACCAGCGCTAATGCCAAAACTCTGTTTAAAGATACTAGTATTACCTTACTGCACGGTGGTGATTTTAAACTGCTACCTGACGACGTAGATACTCTTTCAACCATGACTTTAGAGCACGCGTCTACCCATACTTGGGGCGGAGTATTCTTCTTCGTTGATCGTCACCAAGGTGGAAAGTACGACGTTAAAAATAATGACGGAGAAGTTATTGATACTAAAAGATATAAAGAAACCTTTGGTAAATTTTCTCCTAAATTCAAAATAGCTACCTTTAATGACAGCTTCATTAAACAAGTGAACCTAGCGGGTGTCTACGAGTTCAGCTCGAACAGTACTGGCTTTGGGCAAGATAACTACTGGGCTGGTGTGGGTGTCGATTTAGATTTACCAATCCCTGGCATGAAATATGCGTCCGCTACCTTGTATCACTCCTTTAACGATCAAAAGCCGGATGACGAAAAAGTGACGTTAACCGCTGCTTGGGAACGTGATAACTTTTTGATTGATGGTTATGTGGATTTTGGCTTCAACAGTGATGAACTTAAAAATAATATTCATTTTAACCCGCAAATTAAATACAACTTGCAGGAAGCACTCGGTATCGATAACCGCTTAGAAGCGGGTGTAGAGTACAGCTACTGGAGAAATAAATTTGGTGTCGATGGTGTGGACGAAAATGCTGTTATGGCACTGGCGAAGTACCATTTTTAAATCATAGATTAATGACTTAAAATCAATGACTTAAAATACTTAATATCATAAAAACCCCTATTTAGTAACTATGCTAAATAGGGGTTTTTATGTTTTGATTACGTTATCTGTAGGACATACTCAATCATATGCTTAAGGCTTGAGCGCCGCACTGATGTCAGCCAACAAGGGCGGTACGTCATGCTTGTCCGTCATGACCTCTAAAAGTACCAGTTTATCCGTAGTCGCTGCGGCTTTCTTGAGTGCAGACTTCAATTGACCAGCAGTTTCTGCCTTTAATGATAAGCTATTTTCATCATTACCGCCAAAGGCTTGGGCCATTAATTGCCAATCACATAGCGGAATATCGTTATAAGGCTGATTTTCGCCATGAATAGCGCGCTCAACGGTATAGCCTTCGTTATTGATAAGGATAATTACTGGATTGATACGTTCTTGGAGCATTACGGCGATTTCTTGAATAGTCAGTAAGGCTGAGCCATCACCAATCAGTAACACACTGCGCTTATGGTCTGAGGCAATCGCCGCGCCTAGGCTTGCCGGCAAGGTATAACCGATCGAGCCCCACATTGGCTGACCGTAGCAAGTGACTCCCTCTGGTAGACGCACATCACTGATGCCAAAATAAGCGGTTCCTTGGTCAGCAAATACTAGATTATTATGGTTTAGATGGTCAGCAATAATATGCCAAAGGTCATCTTGGCGAATAGCCTTATCATCAGCGCCATGCTGCTTATGCGGATGTACTTGACCAGATAAAGGCTTAGGGGTAATCTCAATACCAGATGTCAGCACTTCATGCAGCGTCTGCAATGCATCTTTGAGCGCGATTGGTGCAAAGTTCTGACCGCTGATTGTCGCACGTTCATAATGCAAATCAACCACCACCTTCTCATCAATATCTTGACTAAAACCTGCAGTAGTGGTGTCGGTATACTGGACACCGATCTTAATCAAACACTCGCAATTCTCCACCGCATCTTTGACTACAGGCCTCGATGCAACACCTGCATAAGTCCCCGCCCAGCGTTCACTTTGCTCATCCAGCAAAGTCTTGCCCCAAGATAAGGTCGTATAAGGAATCTCAGTATCAGCAATTAAAGCTTTTAACTGATTTTGCAGTCCCAAACGATGTACCATCAAATCTGCCATCAAAGTCGTGGTTTTATTTGGTAAAAAATCTAGTAAAGCCTGTCTAAAGTCTGTCAATGCCGCTTGGCTAGTAATATCCTCTGTACTGTCATTAAGCTTGGTCGTAGGCGGATAAATAGGCTGACGTGCCACATCTTGTGATAGCATTAAATAGCCTGGGCGATGCTTTTTGAGTACCGTACGAATCACCCGATCTATCTCAGAAGCGGCGTTTTCGGAGGTGATCTGCGCGCGTGCTACCGTCACCGGCTCTACCATTTTGATAAAATGATTAAATACACCATCACCAAGCGAATGATGAATTCGGCGCTTGGCATGTTGCTGTGCCATAGTAGGTGCACCCACCACATGCAGTACGGGCGCATATTCAGCGAACGAGCCGGCAGTAGCGTTGATTGCCGATAGCTCCCCTACCCCGAAGGTCGTCACCAATGCCGCAAACCCACGCTCACGGGCATAGCCATCGGCTGCGTAGCCAGCATTTAGCTCATTAGTATTACCCACCCAACGTAGCTTATCCGATTCGATAATATTATCTAAGAATGTTAAGTTAAAATCACCAGGAACGCCGAATATATCGGTTGCACCTGCTTCAGCGATGCGATCAAATAAATAGTCGGCGATAGTATATTGCTTACTCATCTTGCTTATCCTTAAGACTTATTATTATAAATAGTCATGGTTGGTTATATGGGTGGTTGGAAACATTTATAAAGTGTATTTCAGCTCATTTATTAGACTTAAAGCTTTTAGAATACATAATATAAAGATAAGTTATATCATATATCGATGGCAGGATGACATGCCTACTTTGCTAATTTTTAATATTTTTCGTGATAAGGGTTGACATCTTATAAAAACTGCGTATAATACGCCATTATCAACTAGAAAACAGTTAGTTGATAACTATGCGGGAATAGCTCAGTGGTAGAGCATAACCTTGCCAAGGTTGGGGTCGAGAGTTCGAATCTCTTTTCCCGCTCCAAATACTTAAAAAGCCTCACTTCACAGTGAGGCTTTTTTTGTCCTAATTGCAAGGGTTACAGCGATTTCTTAAGAAGGCTTGAATCTAACTCACGGATAGAGGCCGACTGATATTGATGGTTCAATACTGCTTATTCGCAAATCAGTAGAATATCCTACAGTCATTTTGTTTGAGGCTAAGGGCAATTATGAGCCTACTTTATAATAATATAAGCGACATTTAATAACGCGTCCTAGTATTAAAGTACTAAATACCTGAATAATAAGTCACTCTATTATCACGTAAAAATCCAGCCAGCCCTAGACCGTAGTGCTGAGCGACACGCACTGCCGTACTGGTGGGTGCGGACATACCTACTAACCAAGGCAAACGAATCCGAATAGACTTTTGCACCAGCTCAATCGACAATCGCGAGGTCATGGTAACGCACTCGACATCTACCTTGTGGCGCAATTTCCAGCCAATAAGCTTGTCAAGGGCATTATGGCGTCCCACATCCTCAAACAGATGCAAATGCTGTTCATGCATCGTTGCCGCAGCATGGACAGCGCCTGTTAGTTGATGCGTATGCTGGGCGGCGTCGACTTCTACCCGCATTTTCAACAAACTATCGAGGCTTGGCTTTGTTACTCTGAGCTGTTCCGTATCTCGTTGATAAGCACTCAAATCTGGCAGCGCTTGGGTCAGTCCTGTTATACCGCACATGCCGCATCCTGTTCGCCCCGCAAGCTGACGTTTTTGTGCTTGAATACGCTGATGACAGCGTTGGTTTAGTACCAATTCCACCACATAAACATCGTAATCTAGGAGCTGGTCAAAGGCCATCGAGACATTAGCCTCATCGATTGATTCCTCAGTAAAATTTTTGAAGCTGGATTTATCTGTAAGTTGGGTTACCTCCCAATCGAGTAACTCATGGCTATGCTGAATTAGGCCTTCACTGAACAAGAACCCAATCGCTAAGTAATCAAGCTGGTTGGGGCTAGCCATCAATACCGCATAGTGAATGCCATTAATAACGATAGAAATCGCTGCCTCCACAGCCAAGCTTGCAGATTTATGATCAATATGAACCTCATCAAGGCTACCAATACTATTTTGGCCATGCTTATCAGAAGGATAAGCATGTTTTTGTGTCGCATGACTGCGTGCCAGCGGTGTCTCAGCTAGCTCTATTGTTTCAGGTACGTTGTCTGTTGAAGCTTGATCACCGTATTGATGCCGGCGTTGAAGACTATCGTGTTCAGCTATCATAAGCGTTTACTACAAAATGTTTGGGGCAGCTTTTTGACATGATCATGAGGGTTGTCCTTTTATGCATGTCTATTATGCGTTCCCATTATGTGTGTCTGTCATAGTTATCTATGTCACAGTTATTTCTTTAATAGTGAGAGTAGCGACGAAGTTAATGATATTAACTTCGTCATTATCTTGATTGGCTTTAATTTTACTATTATTACTTGCTCAACTTTAATTATAGAGTTCTAAGCAGAGGCAACAAGATCATCAGCGCTAACCCGTTCTAGAATTACGGTCAATGATTTATACGACGGAATTCTGGAATCTGGAGCGTGCGTGTCTAAATCGATTAAGTCATTACACTCAGGATAGTAGGTAGCGACGGCATTTGCAGCAATGTCCATCTCAGTAAGTATCAACGGCCCTAAGGTTCGTTGCTGGCCTTTACTGTCTTGACGTAAAACCCTAACTGTATCGCCCTTTTGCCAACCCAATCGGCTCATCTCATCCGGATGCATAAATAAAACATCACGGCGATCCGTTTGCCGGTAGCGATCTTGGAAGCCAAAGATCATCGTATTAAATTGATCATGGCTACGGACACTGGTTAATTGCCAAACTGCTTGTTCGTCAGGCTGAGAGTTCTTGGCATTGTCGTCGTCGAACGTCGATGTTCTGTCTGCCATTTGGGTAGCGACATAAGTAATCGGATATTTTGGTACTTCAAACTGGGCCTTGCCGCTTTCGGTATCCCATTCACGATGACGCGCAGGATGATACAAGTGGAAGCCGCGATCAGCCGCACGGATACGCTGGTTGAAGTCCTCAAAACCTGCAATGGCCTGAGCGATATAATCACGAGTCACATCGAAATCCTCACCCATAGCTTGCCAAGGAATTGACGACTCAGTCCCAAACAACTGCGTAGCAATACCTGTCACAATCTGCGCTTCAGATTTTAGAGTTTTACTAATAGGCTTAACGCGACCTTGGGTGGTTACAATATTACACATGGAATCCTCAATCGTCGCAAACTGTTCACCTTTAGTAGTGATGAGGCGTTCCGTACGACTCACGCAAGGTAAAATTAGATTGTCCACGCCCGGATAAAGCATGGTCTCATTAAGTTTAGTTGCAATAAAAACATTGAGCTGATTTTTTGTTAACGCTTGCTGAATGGCATTTGAATCAGGTGCCGCAACCGCATAGTTACCACCCATACTCACAAAAACTTTAATTTTGCCTTGAATTAAAGCTTTTGCCCCTGAGATGACATCAAGGCCATTCTCTTGCGGCATTGGATGGTTAAAGACCTTCTGCATGCTATCAAGCAGACTTTGAGACGGACGCTCATGAATACCCATCGTCCGATCACCTTGCACGTTGGAGTGACCACGAATCGGTGACGCACCGCCACCTTCGATGCCTATCATCCCCATTAATAACAGTAAATTGGTAATCATAGCGACATTGTCATCGCCTTGAACGTGCTGGGTAATGCCCATACCCCAAGTACAGATCGTCGCTGGACTGTCGGCAACGAGGCCGGCAATATTAACTATTTCTTGTTGCGAGATACCGCAACCCAGTACGATATCGGCCCACGACTGCTCTCTCAGCCAATGCTTCAGCGCCTCAAAACCTGAGGTATGCGTTTCAATAAAGTCGGTATTAATTTTATCATTTTCGATAAGCCATTTTGCCATACCGGTCAAGAGCGCGGCATCACCACCGATTTGGATTTGAATAACGTTATCCACCATGTCGTCACTCATTCCTGCCACCATTTGCGTCAGTTTTTGCGGGTTTCTAAACGCCTTTAGCCCTTGTTCGCGCATGGGGTTAATAGAGAGAATTTCGCAACCTTGCTTGTGCGCATGGGCTAGCATCTCAAGCATTCGTGGGTGATTGGTTGCAGGGTTTTGTCCGAACATCAATATGAGTTTGGCCTGCTCAAAGTCCTCTAATACGACGGTCGCTTTGCCTACGCCCAACTGCTTGCCTAGCATCACCGAGGTGGGCTCGTGACACATATTAGAGCAATCTGGTAAGTTGTTGGTACCAAAGCAGCGCACAAGCAACTGGTACATAAAGGCCGGTTCGTTAGCGACACGTCCCGAGGTATAGAATAATGCTTCATCAGGCGAGTCGAGATTCTTTAATTGCTCAGCGATACGGGCATAAGCGTCCTGCCAAGATATAGCCACATAGCGGTCTTGCGCCGCATCATAATATAATGGTTCTGATAATCGGCCGCTATGCTCAAGCTCATAGCCAGACCAACCTTGCAATTCTTTAACCGTGTGCCTAGCAAAAAACTTAGCATCCGCACGCGTCGACATAGTTTCGCTAGCAATTACCTTAATACCAGTCTCACAGACATCAATTGTTTTATGGCTCTTATGATCGGGCCACGCACAACCCGGACAATCAAAACCGCCTATTGGTTGATTGCTACTCAATACACTCAAACTACCGCGTAAAAAAGCTTTATAATCCATTAGCTTACGAGCAGAAGCAATCAGCGAAGACCAACCGCCTGCAGGGGGGGTATAAACAGGAATTTTGCGCATGACAGACCTTATAAGTAAATGACGATAAATAAATAATAGTAAATGATGTCTGCAGAATAAATAGCAGCAATTTTATAATATCACTACTTCCGCACTAATAAACATGCAAACAACAAAAAATTAACAAGAGAGATGCTACAGCTTTATGAATGATGATTTAACTTATTAACGCTGGCGATCAAAGCGACCATTATCATACCCATAACAACGAGAATGATAGACATCGTATGGGCGGCCTCATAATTAAGCGCCTCTACTTGCTCATATATAGCAATGGACACGACTTTAGTTTCACCTGAGATGCTGCCACCTATCATTAATACCACGCCAAACTCTCCGATGGTATGCGCAAAGCTAACCAAACTGCCAAGAACGATACCAACGCGTGCTTGTGGTAGCGCCACTCTCATGAAACGCCTTAAACGGCTTGGCTCTAATAGATGGGCAACCTCCATTACACTTTTTGGAATTCGCAAGAATTGTGCATAGACAGGTTGCACATAAAAAGGTAGTGAATAGATGATCGAGCCAATAACCAACCCTTCAAAAGTAAATATAAATGGGCTTATATTATGCTCAGCAAGCCATTTCCCAATGCCAAAATTCGGACTCATGAGTAGCAATAAATAAAAACCAATCACTGTTGGCGGTAATACCAATGGCATGGCAATGACCCCCATTAACAATACCTTAAAACGCCCGACAATATTTCCATGGCTTGGCTTAGCCAACCAGTAGGCCAAAGGCGTTGCAAACAATAACAAACACAAGGTCGTCACACCGGCAAGCTTAATGCTTACCCAGACTGGACTGAGCATGCCCGATACGAGGGATTGATTTATCATTATATTAATGTCAGTTTATGGTCGTTATAGTCTGCACGACTTTCAATTATTGAACGGCTAAATAACCCGCTTTAGAAAAGTACGCTTGTCCCGCAGGAGAGCGCAGATAATCGGTAAATTCTGTCGCTGTTGCGACATCCGTAATGACCATACCGTCTTGTAAGATAGCTGGATAAGAATCTGGTGGTAAAATATAAAATTGTTCAGATGTGGCCTTAATCGCAATGACTTGTGATTGCGCAACAAAACCATAATCGACGCTGCCGGTATGAGCATATTGAAAGGCTTGGCCAATATTTTCGGCCTGTATCAAGCGTTTTTGCTCATTTAGTGAATCATAGACATCTTGCGATTGTAGATACGCTTTTGCGGACTTGCCATAAGGCGCAAGCTCAGGACTAGCAATAGTAACTTTGGTTTTGCTATTGGTCTTAAATAAATCAGTCAATGTCGTTTGGTTAAGTCCACTCATAGGTTTGGTCGCGCTATATAGAGACAACTGGCCTTGAGTATAAGTAAACGGTAAATGGTTCTTTTCATCTTTAAACATCTCGTCTGCTAACTGAGCCGGAAATGTTTGGTTGGCGGATAAGAATATATCATAAGGGGCGCCTGCTGTTATTTGCGCATATAATTTACCAGAAGAAGCATAAGTGACCTCTATTTCTTGGTCAGGTAAGTTATTATCTGCTTTATAGCCATCGATAATTTCCGGTAATACATCGGATAAGTTAGCAGCGGCAGCAATACGTATGGTTTCTACTGGTGTTGTCGGTTGGGATGCATCATTAGTAACTGCCTGCGTCTCATCACTGGTGTTTTCTTTACTACAAGCCGTCAGCGCTAGTACTAAACCAGCAGAAACACCTAGCGTTAATATTGATTTTGATGCCCTTAAATAAGACGGCCTCACAACTTGATTATGACGACCATTTAATTGACTAACGTCCATACCTCACACTCTCTAGTTTTCAACAGTAAAAAACAATGTTGAAGTATACATTACTTATGTTTATAAGATAACTCAACATATATCGTTTATTATTTGGCTATCACAACTAATAACCATGATGAGTGCCACATTCGTCTTGTGACAATACCCCTCGCTGAAAAAAAATTTTTCACCTTTCTTTCGAACATGACTATCGATTACAGCAGTTTCAGATAACGCTATAGAATAAGGTTGAGATTTATCGAGCCTATTCTTTATATCTAAAAAACTGATATCTTGAGTAAGAATATGATAAGGCAATGACTGTTGTCTATTCAGTAGCCTTTAACCTACTTTAATTTAACCTGCTTTTTATATTAATTATCAAGCCAGTTTTGTTGTTTCGCGTGGGCAAGTTGATTAGGTGTGTCAATATCATAGCTTAGTTGATGATTGGTGACGGTACTTATTTGGTTGGACGGTAATGCTCTAATTAAATGACGCAACCCTTTATCCCCTATCAGCGCTGACTGCCACTGTCTGAGAAGCTCATAACTAACCATTATGGGTAGGCCGACGATATTTTCTTCGGATTCACCGGTAGAAATAGTCTCATCTAAGCGCTGCTCATTTAAATGGTTCTCTTTTAAATGCTGATAACTGCTAGCAACCACAGTGTGCTTGCCTGCCAGCAAGTCTGTTAGATGAGGACTGTCCAATAAAACTTGGTCAACGCCCATAATTAACACCCGATTGATACATGCGTTATCAAGGTTGACTTTGGTTAATGCTTCAATGCCCAGATACAGACTGCGCGCCATGCCTGTTTCAGGCATTGAATTAACCACTATATCAATCATTGAATTCTGACTAACTAACTTGGCAGTTGCGTTAGCAATCACTGCTTGGCCTTGCGGAATGACAACGATAACGGCATTAGGCTGAGTGACTAATGCAAGTTTAGTCATATAGCAGATCAGGGGTTCGCCATTTTTACTTAACAATTGTTTGGATTGGCCAAGACGCTGACTAAGCCCACTTGCTAGGATAATAACCGCATGGTCGTTAATCATGGGCATAACTATCCGCATAATCATATTCGGTTAATGGTTGAGCTGGTATTTGTTGAACCGATGCTTGCGGATTACATTTGCTGTCTGGAAGCCTTGTTGGCGATGTTTGACCGTGAATCACTGCACTCATTTGCGCTATGATACCAAGTGCCAAGGCTTCCGGCCCGTCTCCGCCCAATTTATAGCCGATGGGATAATGCAGTTTTGCAATACCCTCATCTAAGAGCGCAGGATTAACCATTGTCGCGCTAAGCTCTTTAATGAGGCGCTCAGTACGATAGCGGGGGCCCAATTGTCCAAGATAAGCAGGTGGATGTTCTAATAGTACGGCTAGGCGGGCACGGTCTTGGGTAAGACTGTGCGACATCACGGCAACGATAGCATTAGAGCTCAGTTTAATTAAAGTTTCGGTATCGTCCAATGGCAGGCACTTCACTACATCCGCCTGACTGAAGCGTATGCGCGTTGCATATTGCGGACGACTGTCTATTACTGTGACATGCCAGTCTTGCAGCTTTGCCATCGTCACCAGCGGCATAACGTCATTGCCCGCACCGCAAATTAGCAGTCGTATTTGTGGGCAAATCCGCTGAACTAACCACTCTTTTTGACCTGCCTTTGGTACTGACTCTCGTGTTAAATTCTGCTGACTGTCATCTATTGGACCCTTGTCTAAATCACCTTCTACAATAACGTAGTCAGCATTTTTTTTATTAAACTTATGTCCTGATAATCTTTTAATGGCATGGGTAAAAGTATTAAAAGCATCGAAAAAGTTTTGGCTTGAATCAACAGCGATCAGTTGCCCCGTATTGAGATAAGCATCTAAATCAATACGCGTGCCGATTTGAGGTTCAGAACCTTTGTGTTGAGAGTTTTGAGAATGAGGACTATCGAACTTAATGAGGGTGGCAATCGTTACCGGTTGTTGGGTCTTACGAGTCTGACGGATTAAATCTAATAGGGACATTGCTGTCACTAAACGCTCGAACAACACGTGTACCCGTCCATTACATCCTAAACCAAAATTCAACTCACTATCCAACTCCTCATCCAAGAAATCATCGTCGTAACTATCATCATCTTTAATAGCAAACCCCGCATCGCCACTTTCATTGTATTCAATGTCATCACCTGTCTGATAAGCTTGCACATTAGCGCCATGACGAGTTAACCAAAACGCGCGTTTGATGATATGCGGTTCTAAGCAGCCGCCGCTAATCATCCCCACCGAACGTCCATCTGCGCAGATGAGCATCATAGCACCGGCATGGCGATAAGCCGAGCCTTCGGTACGTATCACAGTTGCCAGTACGGCATCGATATTTTGTTGCTCAGCCTGCGCTGCAAGCTTAAGAATGTCGGCAACTTGATTCATAACGTTCCTTAAATCTTAAAAACAGTCTCAAAAGATAAGCTTAAAAAAACCCGTTTGAGTAGCGGGTTTTTTTAATATGAAAATAACTTCTAATAAGGAAAATTAATCTGGTAGTTGGTCGAGGAGCTTGTCCAAAGTAATGGGCAACTCACGAACTCGAATGCCGACCGCGTTATAAATAGCATTGGCTATGGCAGCGGCGGCTCCTGAAATAGAGGTTTCACCAATCCCTTTGGTGTGCATAGGGTTGGTATAGCGGTCATCTTCTTCCACCAAAATGACTTCTATTTGCGGTACATCCGCATTAACAGGAACATGGTATTCAGAGAGATCATGGTTGCACAGGCGACCATCATGCTTGTCATGGATAATTTCTTCCATTAAGGCTGAACCAATCCCAAACACCATACCGCCGTAACACTGTGAAGTGGCCGTTTTGTGATTGAGAATACGCCCACCGGCAAATGCACCAGTCATACGCTTGACTCGAATCTCACCGGTGACTCGGTGCACACCAACTTCAGCGAACTGAGCACCAAACGAGGCTTGGCGATGGTTTTTGGCATTTTTTCCGGGTTTGATTTCGCCTTTGGCACTCAGCTTTTGCTCATCGTATTCACCGATAATATCCGCTAATGAATAGCTTTGAAAATTACTAAAGTCGTAATATTTTCGTTCAGAGCTTTCTTGCTGAGAACCATTTTGCCTAGAGCCTTCTTTCTCAGAATCTTCTCGCTCAGGCGCAGACAAGCCTATTTTTTCTGCTAACTTATCTACAACGTCAGTGGCTTTATCTACAACGTCGGTGGCAATATCTTTGCCAGCTTCCATTATAGCTTCTGTTGATGCAGCATCGTGCTCGCCTACTTTTTCAATCTGACCTGCACGCAGCTGGATAGTATCCGGGTATAAACCAACTTTATCCGCGAGCATCTCACGCAGTTGCTGGCAAGCAAGATAGATACTACTACCTGAACTAGACGCACCTTTACTACCGCCAGAACCTGAGGCTGGAGGTAGACTGGTGTCACCGAGCTTCATCTCAATGTGGTCGATAGGCAGCCCTAATAAGTCAGCAGTTACTTGGGTAAATACAGTGTAAGAACCCGTACCGATATCGGTCATGTCCGTCTCGACAACCGCTTTGATACCCAGCTCTTTTGAGCTATCGGCTTGTAGGATTACCCGCGCCTCAGAAGTTCCTAATGAGTTACCACGAGCGGCCGCTGCCATACCGATACCCATCCACCAGTCGCCTTCCAAACGGCTGGCAGGTTCGGCTACACGCTCATCCCAACCGAATTGCTCAGCGCCTTGCTTCATACAGGCGATTAGACTGCGGGTTGAAAAAGGAATGTCTTGGCTTGGGTCTTGCTCCGGCTCATTACGACGGCGGAGCTCGAGCGGGTCCATGTTGAGCTTGATAGCTAATTCATCCATCGCACATTCGACTGCAATTTGTCCCACGCCCTCGCCTGGCGCGCGCATGGAACCAGATAAGACTTGGTTGGTATCGACCATCTGGTACTGAACCTGACGGTTCTTACCGCGGTATAAAAAATGCGTGGACAAAGCAACAGGCTCAAAGAAGCTCTCGCCCGGCAAATTGCTAGAGATACTATCATGAATAAAGGTATTAATAATGCCGTCTTTGTCACAGCCGATAGCGATACGCTGACGGGTGTTCGAGCGTCTTGTTGTCGCCTCCATTACTTGCGAACGGGTCATAACAATTAAGACCGGACGGCCCAGCTCTTTTGCAGAAATTGCCGCAGCAATTGATTCAGGCGCAATACCAAGTTTACTGCCGAAGCCGCCACCGACATAACGAGCAATCAATTGTACCTTATCTTCATCCAAACCTAAGGCATCCGCAATTTGTTGTTTAGAAGATGCTAGCTTTTGGTTGGAGGTATACATGATTAACTTATCACCTTCCCAATGCGCTAGCGTCGTATGCGGTTCCATAGGAGAGTTACTTTGACTGGGCGTGTGGTAGACATGATCAATAGTTACCGCAGAATTTTTTAATCCTTGCTCAGGGTCTCCTTGGGTTTGATTCTTATCTGCGCCTTCTGCCGGATCGATTGGATGGGCATCAGACAGTGCTGCCTCAAAATCTAATACCGCATCTTCTGTTTCATCTTTATAAGTGACTTTAAGGGCTTTGGCACCTTCAGTTGCTGCCTCGAAGGTCTCAGCAATAACGGCTGCAATTGGTTGACCATGATAAAAAATCTCAGCCACACCTTGGGTAGGTGATTTGGTAGCGCCGCCTTGTTGCGAGTTACGCACAAAATGCTTAGGGTCAGTAACGACTTTAATCACGCCTGGAATCTGCTCCACCGCACTACTATCGATGTGCTTAATCTTGCCTTTAGCTATAGTCGCGCTGACCAAGACTCCGTAGACTTGACCTTCAAGATGAAACTCAGCCGAATAAGGTGCTTGACCACTAACTTTTAGTGAGCCGTCCACACGAGTGATGGGTTGACCCACCAATTTACTAGGCGTTTTGTCAAAAAGGGACTCAACGGGCTCATCCATGGTCATCTTTTTGGTAGGTTCTGATTGAACTCCTGACTGAAATAGTGCCATGATTATGCTCCCTGAGTCGTTAATGCGCGCTGAATGACCTGCTTTAGCAAGCGCCGTGTCAATGGTATTTTAAAGTCGTTTTGACCGCTACCTTTGGCATCTTTTAATAATAGGTCTGCCGCTTGCGTAATAACGTTAGTGTTACCGTCAGTACCGGTCAATACTGCCTCGACCGCTTCATTACGCCAAGGCTCGGTACCGATGCCACCAAATGCTAGACGCACCGTTTTCATCTTCCCGCTATCATCTTTGTTTATCACTGCGGCGCAAGATACTAAGGAAAAGGCATAAGAGGCGCGATCACGCACTTTATCGTAAGTATGTACGCCCTTAATGGGTGCAGGTAAAACGACATGGGTAATAAGCTCGCCAGTCTCTAGAACCGTCTCAATATGTGGGGTATCTTTTGGCAAGCAATAAAAGTCTTTAATAGCAATCTGACGGGTTGAGCCATCTGCTTTGAGGGTCTCAATAGTGACATCCAACAAGCTCATAGCAACTGCCATATCAGAGGGATGCTGGGCAATACAAGCATCACTAGTACCCAAAATAGCCAACTGACGATTCTGCCCATCGATAGCAGGACAACCAGAACCTGGCTCGCGCTTGTTACACGGGCTATCCGGTTGATAAAAATAATAGCAACGGGTGCGCTGTAATAAATTACCGCCTGTTGTCGCCTTGTTACGCAGCTGCCCTGAGGCGCCTGCTAAGATTGCCCGTGTCAGCACCGGATAACTTGCAGTAATTGTAGGGTGTGCCGCCAAATCACTATTGGTCACTAGCGTACCGATACGTAGCCCGCCATCAGCAGTGGCCTCGATTTGTTCTAATTCTAGACGATTAATATCAACCAGCTTAAGAGGCATCTCAATCTCAAACTTCATTAAGTCTAATAGATTGGTGCCACCTGCGATAAATGACGCATCCTTTGGTGTGGCAAACATCACCGCTTGTTGCGGTTCAAGGGCACGAATATATTCGAAGCGTTTCATGAGCGGCTCCCTATGGTTTTACTGCTTGTCGATTGCTTACCGAGCTGGGTTTCGCTAGGCGGCGGTGACCAGATTCCAGTTATGGATGAGCTGGTTATTGTCTTGCTGTCTGTCAAACCAGAAGCTGGACTTGCTGTAGTCGAAGATTGGTCTGATAGTTGCTCTGAAAGAACTTGCTGAATAGCTCTAATGATATTAGGATACGCCGAACAACGACAGATATTACCACTCATGCGCTCAGCAATCTCTTGTACTAATAATCCATCAGGTTGCTGTAAATCGGCAGTCACGTAGCTTGGCCATTGTTCTTTAATCTCAGTCATCAATGCCGTCGCTGAACAAATCTGTCCAGGAGTGCAATAACCGCACTGGAAGGCATCGTGATCTCTAAAGGCTTGTTGCAAGTCCGATAGTGAGTCCGGCATACCTATGCCTTCGATGGTAGTGATTTCATCGCCATCGTGCATGACTGCTAATGCCAAGCAAGAATTAATCCGCCGTCCATTGACAAGCATAGTACAAGCGCCGCACTGACCGTGATCACAGCCCTTTTTTGGTCCGGTGATTTGCAGGTGTTGACGACAAACATCAAGCAGTGTCGTCCGTGGGTCAAGGTTATCAAACTCATAATCTTGCTGGTTAATCGTTAACGTCAAAGTAAGCATGCTGGCTTCTCGCTGGCAGGTGATAATAGAATTTTGGGTGGCTCTTGCTATTGGTTTATGAACTTAATATTGATTAATTTCTCATGACTCATCAAATAAACAACCATTCGTACATTCCAATTAACCATACAGTTTATATTATAGACATATAATTATCCCTATTCGGGTTGGTTCTGCGTAACTACTATACATTTGAAACAACTAAACGACGTTATATATACTGAATATAAATAGCTTTGTAGGAAATGATGTTGCGTACTGAAAAAACTGTATAGCTAATTTGATAAATAAGACCTTCATGAATTCAAATGGTGTACGTCAAACCGATGCTTTCTGGACATTTTCATAAACCATCAAAAACTGTAGGAACAAAAGCCAAAAAATAGAACTTCTGGCCTTGCACAAAAAGGTATATTGATAAAAGTGGTGCGAAGTGAAATGGGTTTACTCCAAACTATAACGAGAAGCCTGCGATAAGAAACAAAGCTAGAAATAGAGTAAAAGTTGCTGAAAGTTATCCAAGTATGACCAAGCCCATTAAAAATGAGCGGCACTCTCCTCTATAAGTATTTTTAAGCTAAACAAAACTTACTCATCTATTTATCATATTGAATAACTGCTAGGGCGTGTCATCAATTAGCACGCCTCTTGTAGAATAAGTTATACTTATTCCATTTTTAGAAACCTGAGATCAGACACTATGATTAGAGTGGTTCATACTCGCTTCAGCCGTTGGTCAAAAAAAGGCATATGGGAGCAGGTCTTTAACCTGCTCCCTGAGGAGTCTATGCTAGATGCAACCATTGTCAAGGCGCATCAGCACAGTGCTGGAAAAAAAGGGATCAAGCGATTGGACGCAGTAAAGGCGGAATGACGACTAAGAGTCATACCCGTACGGATGCTCTTTTAGATGTCAGCATTAGCCAAACATGGCTAGCGGATAGAGCTTACGATGCGGATGCCCGCGTCATTGAACCTATTGAAGCGGTACAAGGTAATGCGGTTATACCGTCTAAGCGTAATCGGTTACAGCCAAGAGAATTTGATAAACAGCTCTATCAAGCACAACACCTGATTGAGAACTTCTTTGCCAAGATTAAGCAGTACCGTACGATTGCCACTCGCTATGATAAGTTAGCCAGTCATTTCCTGAGCGCCATTCACCTAATCTCTTGTATCGTTTGGCTTAATTGATGACACACCCTAGGCGCGAACCTAGATTTTATTGTTTTTTATTAACGTTAAGGACTAAGGATTAGTGAATTAATTATTAGCGACTAGGGTCTGTATAGAATTCAAATCAGCGGCAGCCAAATAAAGACACAGGCTAGAATCACAGCAGCTTCATAACT
>NZ_CAJHBT010000024.1 GCF_904846675.1 Psychrobacter urativorans
TCTTTGTTGTGGTAAACAAGAGTTTAAGGCGTTGCTTATTTTTTTCAACTATTCCCTAATTCTATACAGACCCTAATGTGTAAAAATTGATTCTATCAAAATAATTTTTGGGAACAGATGATCGACTGAGAAGGGCTAAGTATAGTTGAAGAAACCCTAAGCAGTGTAAGCAACTGCACTAAACACTACTAAGCAGCCCACAAAAAAAGGACACGATAGTTAATACCCTGTCCTTTTTATTTTCATGCAAGTCTTAAAACAGCTATTCAGCAGCGATGACCGTGATCTCTACCAACAGCTCAGGACGCGCTAAAGCTGACTCACCGCAAGCACGAGCTGGCGGCTGCATCCCTTCAAACCATTTATCCCAGACCTCATTCATCGCCGCGAAGTCCGACATACTTTTTACCCATACCGTTGCCGAAAGGATTTTTGATTTGTCACTACCGACTTCCTCTAACAAGCTTTGGACCTTCTCTAGGCAAGTTAAAGCTTGGGCTTTGATATCATCTTCAGCATTGCCAACTTGACCGGATAAATAAATAGTCTGGTTATGAATAACGATTTGACTCATACGTTGAGTACTATGTAGCTTTTGCATGATGGTTTATCCTTCTCTCTTTAACTTATTGCTTGATTAACTTTTTCAGATGAGTGAAAGATTATTTAGAAAAACGCTGTGCATTGAACGGAGTAACATCAACGGTTAATGGTTTATCGTGAATCAGCTCTTCAACAAGACGTCCGGTAATCGGCCCTAAGGTAAAGCCTTGATGGCTGTGACCAAAGGCAAACCATAATTTATCATGCTTGCCAGCCGCGCCAATCACGGGCTTCATGTCTGGCATACACGGACGCGAGCCTGCCCACGCCTCAGACTCTACGGCTTCATTTAATGGCAATATCTTTTTAGCAAGCTTCAGTACGGTTTTCAGCTGTCCAAAATTCTTTGGTGCATCCATAGTGGTCATTTCAGCCCCAGTCGTGATACGAATACCTTGCTGCATGGGCCCCATAACAAAGCCTTTATCCATATCAAACATGCTGTGATTGATGGTATTTTTACCATTGGTTTTAAAGTGCTGATGATAGCCGCGCATTGGGAATAATGGCAGATTATATCCTAACGGTTTGATTAACTCATTAGACCAAGGTCCAGCAGCTATTACCAAATCATCGCTATAATAGGTATCACTATCAGTGACTACTTTCCAGCCCCTACCATTACCACTATCATCAGGAGTTATTTCTTTAACATCACTTTCTTTTATCTCCCCTTGCATCTCTTCGAAGCTTTTGGCGTAAGCTTTTACAAGGGCGCTTGGGTTAGAGACTTGCCATGAGTTTAACCAGTGAATCGCACCGACAAAACCAGCAAAATTAGCATTCGGCTCAATCGCTTTTAATTCATCAACGGTCAATACTTTATGCTCGACACCCTGGTCACGGTCACTGATAGCAGCAGCAATAGCCGCTTTCAGAGTCTCTTCAGAACGATGTAGCTGCAGCCAGCCATCACGTCGAATCAACTCATCAGCGTTTGATGCGGTAATCATGGTCTGATGCTCACTGGTACAATGCGCAATCAGGGTCTGCCATTCTGCTTCTATTTGTTTGACCGAGGCTGGCGTAGAATACTTCCAATACTGGAGGAGCGCCTGATGATAACGCAGGATAGCCGGAATACGATAGCGAATATCAGTCCCGCGATTGGGCATGACTCTGACCAGCTCCGTCAGCTGCCGAGGAAAGGGATGCGTATGAATCGCTTCGCGCTGAATCAAGCCAGCATTACCGTACGAGGTCTCGAGTCCCGGCAGCTTCCTGTCTAACAACAAAACCTTAGAGTCGTTTTTTTGTAGATGCCAAGCAGTCGATGTACCGACCATACCCGCACCAATAACAATAACGTCGTAGCGCATAGCATATCCTTTTCACTGTAGGAATAAAAAACCAGTATATTAAGCCCTGATAGTAACGCGAACACGATAATTAATAAACCCATATCTAACAGATTTTTTTGTTATTGAATACTTTTGGTTATTAATATCGAGCGAGGATTTATTGAGAGGAATAGTTGCAATTATTATCCCGTTAATCTGCTGAATAAGAAGCTCAATTTAGGTCGGATTTTCTCAAACGCTCATGTTGTTTAGGATGCATATATCGTTATAATAAGCGGCTTATATTTAATCTGTTATATGCGACCTATTTATGTACAATGCTATAAGTTGGCGCTGGAGCTTTAATGTATGAACCCCATCCTTATTGGCTACGGCTTTTTAATGTTAGCCATTATTTGCGAAGTATTTGGCACGATGTTTTTGATGAAGTCTGAGCAGTTTACCCGTCTGGTACCAACACTTTTAATGACCGCATTATATATCGGCTCATTTTACTTTCTATCGCAAACCCTTAAGACCATTCCTTTAGGCATTGCTTACGCGATTTGGGGCGGTATCGGTATCGTATTAACCGCTATTATAAGTACGGTGGTCTTTAAACAAAGTATTGATACGCCAGCTATCGTTGGCATTGCTCTAATTATCAGCGGCGTGTTTGTAATTAATGTGTTTTCGCAGACAGTTGGGCATTAGGAATTGGTTTATTAAGGCTTAGTGCATCAAAGCCCATCACCACCAAACCGGCTCATCACTCTCGAACACAGACTTTCTAACCGTCTCGACCGCCACCTTATCTGCCGACAGCTCCGCGATAAATCTTGACGGCTTATCGAAGTAGCCTGAATAACTGGCAAAATAATCAGGCGCGGTTAAATACAGACCAGTCTTAGCGCGACTACAAGCCACATAGAACAGCTTACGCTCCTCTTCTAATTCCTCGAAGTCATCCAATGAGCGATGATGCGGGGTCATGCCATCGACCAAGGAATTCACAAACACTATTGGCCACTCCAATCCTTTGGCACTATGAATGGTCGAAATAGTTACTTTATCATTGTCATCGTTACTGCCATCATCAGACTTGCCTATAGCGGCAATAGAATCATTGGGCGGATCAAGCGCTAGGTTTTCTAAGAAGTTATCAAGGCTATTATATTCTTGGGCTAAGTTTTTAAGTACTCGAAAGTCCTCTGAGCGCTCACGCCAATTGTCTTCAATAAACTTGAGTATCGGGATATAAAAATCCAGAATATCATCAATAACTTGTTCAACAGAGTCTGCTTGGCTGGCTTTGGTCAAAACGGCATACAAAGGTTTTAGCTGTTCGCTCTTTTTAGCAAATGGCGCTGCCAATAACGGCTCAAAGGAATTATTATCAGCATTGATCGCTTGGGTGAGCTTAGTAGCAGTCACCGCTCCCACCCCTTTAAATAGGGTTAAGATACGATGCCATGAAATAGTGTCATTGGGGTTATAGAGTATTTTAACGAACGCCAACACGTCTTTGATATGTCGTCTTTCAATAAACTTGATGCCGCCAACGACGATGAAAGGAATATTGCGCTCCATAAACTCTAGCTGCAGATAATTTGATTGAAAAGAGGTACGACACAGTACCGCAAATTCGTTATAGTCATAATCCGGCTTTAACTCAATAATAGTATCAGCAATATACTTTGCCTCTTTACGCTCATCACTTAACCGACAAAATATGGGCTTTTGACCCTCAAACATTCCTTTAGATGCCGCCTCAGAATATAGCTGCTTTTGATAACCCAAAGTAATTTGTTCGGATAAAGCATTGATATAATCCAATATCGCTGGCGTACTGCGATAATTCTGTTCAAGCTTAATCAATTTAGCATCAGGGTAAGTTTCGCCAAACAATAAGATATTCTCATAATTGGCCCCGCGAAAAGCGTAAATACTTTGGTTGTCATCGCCAACTACCATTAGCGATACCGATTCAGGCTGGCAAATAAGGTCAATCAATTGCTTTTGCGGAATGTTGGTATCTTGATATTCATCAACCATGATATAGCGATAGGTCTGCTGTAACAGCTGGCGGAAGGTATCATTGGTCTTTAGATGACGCACCACTTGGCTGATAATATCGTCAAAGTCGTAGAGATGATTGGCGCGCTTATACTCATGAAAATCAATGGCCAACTGCTCAATAACAGGAATATGTACCGTCATATCGGGATAGTTACTTTCGATTAAATTACGAATATGAATACGCCGATTTCTAGAGGTTGAAATAATATTCTGCAGGGTTTTTTTACGGGGAAAGGCTTGGATATTGGTTTGGGTAGGATACTTTTTTTCTTTATTAACCAAGTCAATCGCATCTTCGGCATCGCCAGTATCCAAAATCGTAAAGCGTGGATTGATACCAAGCAGTCCTGAATACTGACGCAATAGCCTATTGCAGAATGAGTGAAAAGTACCGCTGGTGATATCGTTAAGTGCTTTGCTGTTTGGTAAATAGCTATTTGATAAAGTGCTGCCCGATAAAGTACCGTCAGTCGAGCTGCTATTCGAAAAAGAACTTACTAGCAACGTCTTAGCACGGTTCTTAATTTCATTAGCGGCTTTACGAGTAAAGGTCAGCAGTAAGATTTGACTGGGTGGCACCCCATTTTCTATCAAATAACTGGTGCGATAAGTCAAGGTTTTGGTCTTACCCGAACCGGCACCCGCAATCACTAATACCTTACCATCAACAGTCGTTGCGGCTAATAACTGATTGGGATTCAGCTCACGGGCATAATCTACAGTCAAATTTAAGTCATCAGCAAGTCGTTGATTCAGTAGCTTAGAATAAATACCAGTATCAGACTCAGCTTCAATCAAGTTCGCTTCTAACTTTTTAATCGCCTGCTCTAAGCGCTTAAGCTTGGGCTTAATCTCGTTATAATTATCAGGATAGTTATAATCGCGGGTATCAAAAATCGTTGCGGTCATTGCTGAGATTACCTATATTCTTATCGCCTAATACGCAGAAGCGAAAAATTCAATTCATTTAAAACAATATATTAATATTCTTACTGATTGACACTCTTCATAATGGCTATCATGGCATATTGCTTACAGGCTTCTTCTGCGCCGTTGTCACAAGATTGACCATACCACTCTAAAGCCTTGGCAGAATCTTGTTCGACGCCATCGCCATTTTCATACATAGTAGCCGTATTATATTGGGCTTCGGGATCGCCTTGATAAGCGGATGCTTGATACCACTCAAAGGCTTTGACAGCATTGTTCTGAACGCCCTCGCCTTTATGGTACATCAAGCCAAGATTATATTGCGCATCGGCATCACCGCGATTGGCCGCCTCTTGATACCACCCAAAGGCTTTGACCGAATCTTGCGGTACGCCATCGCCATTTAGATACATGGAACCGAGATTATATTGAGCTTCAACGCCGCCTTGCTCAGCGGCTTGTTGATACAAGTCATAGGCTTTGGCAAGGTCTTTGCTCACCCCTTGGCCATCATAGTACATCAGACCCAGATTAAATTGAGCATCAAGGTCTCCTTGCTTAGCAGACTTCTGATACCACTCAGCTGCCTTGCTATAGTCTTGTTCGACACCTACCCCATGTACATACATCCAGCCAACATTATATTGGGCTACGGCTTCGCCTTGCTTGGCCGCCTTTTGATACCACTCAAACGCTTTAGTCGCATCTTTTGGCACGCCGTCACCGATAAAGTAGGCCCGTCCAAGATTATATTGGGCTACGGCATCGCCTTGCTCTGCAAGCCATATTGACATCACAGAGTCTGTGTCTGTGGTGGCTCTCGTAAGGCTCGTTGCCCACGTTGATAGTGTCAGACCAAATAATAATCCTGCAATCATTACTTTATAAATAGAAGTCCGTTTCATCATAGTAGGCTCATTATCGGTAAGCGCATTATTTTTCCTTTTTATCATTAAATCGTGTTTGCTACTTAACCATGGCTCATAGCTCTGGCTCTCACATTAATTAGCTGCTAATGAGATGACCTATCATACAGTCAATCACCCTGATAAGATTAATGCTAAAAAAGTCCTAAAACTATTATTATTTTAGATATAAGCATGTTTCAAAAATGAACATTAAGAATAAAAATAAGAATGAGACTATGATAACCCATATAAGTCCTTTATTTTGTTTTCTTAAAATGCTGACTTAATATGCATTATATAGTTTTATCCCTGTTATAAATAATATCTATTGAGCCGCACGATTCTTCTTAAAGTTCTCCGCTTGCTCAAATATCTCTTCATAGACTTCACCTCGATCAATAGGCGGATAGCCCCATTCATCCAGCAATACCATCAGATCAAACTGTAATTCGGCTTTGATGTCCTCACGCTTGTTCCAGTCGATGTATTTGGCTTTGTCATCAATCACTTGTTTGACGGCTTTGGCCAGTTCCAGCAGCTTGTCTTCAGGGTAGGTAAAATCGTATTTATGCGCCAAAGATAGGAGAATGTCGTAAAACGCTTTTTCCTCAAAGTCGATGCCCATCTCTCCAAAGGATGCCATTTCAGCCCTTAGCTCATTATATAGCTTGATAATTTCATCCGAAAAGTCGCCAATCACTTCAGCCCGCAAGACGTCTTGTTCATCACGCTCATTGTATTTCTCAACCAAGGCGTTCATTTTTTTAGTGAAGTCGACACCCTTAACCTTATTGGTTTTTGCCATCTCACCAATGGCTTTGGATAGCAGTTGCTGGAGCAGTTGCAGCTTAGTATTGGGCTGCTTTATCACTTCTAATTTGGCAAGGTAGTCGTCATCAAACAGGTCAATCTCCCCGTCAGTGTCACCGCCAAGCTTAAATATTTCTTCCACGCCGTCACTGATTAAAGCGTCTTTGACCAAATCGCGTACCTTTTGGTTCATCTGCTCAACGTCAGGGGCACCGCCAGTGGTGATTTTAAAGAGAATGGTACGAACCGCAAGGTAGTAATGGATTTTGTCTTTATGGGCCTCACTCAGCTCATTACTGCCAACACAAATATCATAAGCCGATTTAAGACGTTTGGTTAAGTCCATAAAAGTCTTTTCAAACTTCTTGGTTCTTAAAGTGAAGTCAGCAGCGGCGTTTAGGCAATGCAGCTGCTGGGTAGGCGTACCCGTAAAGTAGAGACTGTCATCAAACTTATGGAATAGCGCGCCAAGTAAGCTCAAGTGGTCTTTGACTACCACTACTGACTCTCTGATGTCGTCGATATCTTGCTCTTGGCCACCGGTATAATGAGACAACGCCTGATTCATCTGTCGTTTGATGCCGATATAATCAACCACCAAGCCGTTTTCTTTGCCTTCAAACTTACGATTGACTCGTGAGATGGTCTGAATCAGGCTGTGCTTTTGTAGCGGCTTGTCGATGTACATGGTATCGAGAAAGGGTACGTCAAAGCCAGTCAGCCACATATCCACCACGATGGCGATTTTAAAGTTGGATTGCCCATTTTTAAACTGGCGGTCGAGCTCTTTACGATAGTCTTTATTGCCAAGCTTGTCCCACAAGGCTTTTTCATCGTCTTGGTTACGGGTCATAATCATTTTGACCTGCTCCATGGGCTTTACTTTTTTCTGATCCGTTAACGATAAGGTGCTGCCGTCCGCACACGCTTTGATTTCATCCCATTCAGGACGCAGCTTGATGACCTGTTTATAAAACTGATAGGCAACGCCGCGACTGCTACAGACAAACATGGCTTTGCCTTTTTGGGTAGCGCCTTCCTCAACTCGCGCTTCGTAGTGTTCTACAAAGTCTTTGGCAATGGCTTCAATACGGTCAGGGTCGCCTAAGATGGTCGACATACTGGCCATATCTTTTTTACTTTTTTCTATCTGATAGTCACTAGCCCCAACATCGCTACTGTCTTGATAGTATTTCTCCACCTCATCCAGCTGACGACCATCTAACAATACTTTGGCAGCGCGGCCCTCATAAATAATCCGTACCGTAATATCATCAAATACTGATTCAGTCATGGTGTAGCTGTCTACCACGGGGCCAAATACTTTAAGGGTGGCGTCTACTGGCGTTCCCGTAAAGCCGACATAGGTGGCATTGGGCAATGAGTCATGTAAATACTTGGCAAAGCCGTAGGTTTTCTTCACCCCATCATCGGTGACGGTGATTTTTTGGTCTAAGTTAATTTGGCTACGGTGCGCCTCATCAGAGATACAGATGACATTGGTGCGATTGGTTAGTAGCGCCAAGTCTTCGGTGAATTTATGAATGGTGGTCAGGAATACCCCGCCACTCTTGCGATTTTTGAGCTGTTCTCGCAAGTCGGCGCGACTCTCCACACTAACGATGATGTCATCGCCTATATAGGCTTTGGCATTGGTAAAGGTGCCTGATAACTGATCGTCCAAATCGGTACGGTCGGTGATTAAAATAATGGTCGGGCTACCAAGCTCAATATCTTTCATAAGCAAACGGGCTAGAAATAGCATGGTAAAACTTTTTCCGCAGCCGGTAGCGCCAAAGTAAGTACCGCCCTTGCCGTCACGTAGGCTATCGGTTTCATCTAGGTTGCCGTCAGCATCCAGCACTTTCATATGACGCTTGATGTTGGTAAATAGCTTGGTTGCTGCATAATACTGCGGATAACGGCAAACTATTTTTTCTGATTTACTTGAGGTGTCCGGTACATAAATAAAGTTACGGATAACTTCCAGCAAACGCGGTTTATAAAACAAGCCGCTAATCATGGTAAATAAGGAATTGATACCGTCTTTACCGAGCTTTTCTTCCCCTGTAATCTTGCGCCATGAGTAGTAGAACTCATAAGGGGCAAAGAATGAGCCCATCTTAGAGTTTGCTCCGTCACTAATCACGCATAGGGCGTTATATTTGAACAGCTCTGGAATATCACGCTGATAACGGGTATGCAGTTGGGTGTAGGCATCGAACATGGTGGCGTCTTCACGAATGGCGCTCTTAAACTCAAACACCACCAGCGGCAGACCATTGATATAAAGAATGCCATCAGGAATACGCAGCTCGTAGCCTTGTATCTCCATCTGATTAACCAAGCGATAATGATTGTTATCAATGGCGTCATAATCCAGCAGCTGGATGTATAAATCCTTTTGCAGATGGTCTTCACGCTTGAGTAGGAATCCATCCGCCACCCATTTCATAATGGCTTTGTTGCTGTCGTAGAGGTCGGATGCGGGCAGATAGTCCAGCTTATGAATGATGGATTCAATCTCATAATCAGTGATGAAATCCGCTTGATAACGAGTTGCCAAAAATTCACGCAAATCAGACTTAATCAGTACCTCATCAGGGCTGCGCGCGCATTCAAGCGTGAGCACCTCGCCATGAGTGTGCGGATAGCCCTCAACTCTCAATAACTCAATGATGGCTTGCTCTAATCTGTCTTCGGTGAATTTCATCGGTTACGCCTCTGTTAATCAGCCCTCTAATGACAGCATATTCATAATGAGTTTAATCAAGGTTTCTTTTTGATTGGGGTCAGACTCTGCGACCAATAAAGTTAAGGCAGCCAGTCCGGTGTTATTAATCACCATATCGCCCTCGCTATTGAGCAAGCGATTATTACGATGCAAGAAATCTACAAACAAGAACGCGCCACTGCGCTTATTGCCATCGGTAAAGACATGGTTTTTGACCATAAAATACAATAAATGCGCCGCTTTGCTCTCAATGGTGGGATAAGCAGGCTCACCAAATACGGTTTGCTCAAGATTAGCAAGCACACTGTCCAAGCCGTCTCCGCGCGGTTTGGCAAATAATTCTGTCGCCTCGCCGCGTTCCATAAGCTGGGCTTTAAGATGGTTCAGGGCTGCCATGGCGTTAGCGGTGCTTGGCAATACCCCGCCAAATTGCCCCGCTGGGTCGTCAAGCAACCCCTCATCATAGCGTTGCAGCCATAAAAAGGTTTGGGTATAACGGCTGATAATCTCAATCAAGCCGCGCCCCTCAGTGGTATTAAGCTCAGGGCTTTGGGATGTCTTTTTAATCAATTTTAAGGCTTGTTTTAGTTCGGCCGCATTTTTATCAAAGCGCTGCTCGTTTACCGTGTAGCCTTGCACCAAATACTCACGCAAACGCTGGGTTGCCCAAATACGAAACTGGGTGCCTTTTTTGGAATTCACCCGATAACCCACCGAGATAATGGCATCCAGATTGTAAAAACGGATGTTACGACGCACTTGGCGCTGTCCTTCTTGGCGAACTACCGAGGATTCCTCGGTAGTTGCTGCTTGGTCTAATTCGCCCTCTTTGTAGATATTTTTCAGGTGCAAGCCAATGGTGTCAGAATCTTTATCAAACAAGGTCGCCATTTGCGCTTGGGATAACCACAGCGTATCCTGCTCCAGCCGAATCTCAATCTGGGTTTGCCCATCATCGGTGACATATATCTCAAATTTATTGTCAGTAACGGTCATCTATGCGTCCTCTACCAATGCGGCAGCGTCTGGAATACGTAGCTCACCTGATAAGAGTTTGGGTAGGAGAGTGTCGCGCAGTTTGGTTAGTGCAGAGGTGTTATCTTGTAGGTCTGAAATTTTCATAAAAACACTCTCTGTCTTTTCAAACCAACTATCAAAAACATTATTACTCGGCTCCGCTAAGATTAAACCTCCTAACTCTGTAAGGCTAAAATTAGCTTGCACAGCCTGTACAATTTTTGAGTGTACGATGTTCTGTGTTTCTTTAGATTTCAGTAATTGAAGTAAAAAATTAGATTTTTTAGAATCTTTTAGTCTGATAAATGCAATAGCTTGATTAACATTAGAATTATCTAGTTTTTTTGGGACAATTGAAGTTCGACCAATCGTTCCAGCAATAGAAAATAAAACGTCACCTTCTTTTATAATAGACCTTTTAAGCGAACCTTCATGAATACTTTTTGGGATATTCTCTAGTTTTTCTGCTTTAATAAATCCATTATTATCAATATTCATGACTTTCAGAAATGGGATACTTGCTTCGTCTTCAGCTTTAGATAAATCAGCTTTGCTAGGGGTAGTTCCTTTAGTTAATTTTTCTGATAAATCCAATACTTTTATTATCTTCCAACCCTTCGGAATCCAATCCATTTCTTCCGTAAATTCAAACGCATCAGGAAATAATGCCCGAATGGCTTGTTTATCATTATCGCTGTGCTGCATCGCTTGCCGTTGTTCGGCACGCTCTAATAGCTCGTCAGGTATGGGATTGCCTGCCGCCAAAGCATTGTCAATCACCGGGTCAAAGTCTACAAACCAACTTTTAAACAACGCTTGCGCCATCGCCTCAAGTGTTTCGTTCATTTGGCGGTTAAGCTCGATTTTGTCATCTAGCGAGCCAAGAATATGGGCAATGGTTTTTTGTTCTTGGAGTGGCGGTAGATTAAAAGTGTATTTAAATATATCTTTAAGTGTAATGCTCGCTTGATTTGCGCTTCCTTGAGCTGTCGAAACGATATAGCTTTGAAAACCTTTATTCTTTAAAAGAAAGAATAAAAACCTTTGATCCATCTCATTTACTGCTCTTAATCTAACTGCATTTTGATTTAATAAAGCACCATCAGCATTTTTTGGAACATTAATGGTTTTACCAACAATAGATGCCGGATTTTTTGGCCATGAACCTACTGTCGCTATCACTACATCTAATACATTCAAGCGGACTGACTGAAACTCACCTGCTCTTGATTTATCGATCTTATTACAGGATGTAATATCAATAGATCTATCCGTAAAGTCACTTACTCTAACTATTAGTTCGCCTTCATCTTGATAGTCTTTGGACTTAAAAATAAATCCTTTCTGATGATCAACAAAATCACCAAGAGATGCTTCTACCCAATCACTCGCCATAACCCAATACCTCCAAGTTTTTACGAATGACCGCATCAAGCTGTTCTGACGCTTGCATTTGACTGTATAGCGTTTGGCTAAGCTCACTCATTTTGGTTTCAAACGGGATTCCGTCATCCTCAATTGGCGCAGCGCCCACATAACGTCCAGGGGTCAGCACGTAGTCGTTGGCTTTGATATCGGTGAGCGTGGCAGATTTACAGTAGCCTGCTTCGTCCGCGTAGGCTTCATAACCGCCTGCTTCTGCCTCGCCACGCCATGCGTGATAGGTCTTGGCAATCGCAGCAATATCATCGCCAGACAGCTCTTTATGGGTGCGGCTAATCATGCTGCCGATGTTACGCGCATCAATAAATAGCGTTTCACCCGTGCGGTTACGCAGTCCACGCTGTTGGCTGTGGGCAGAGGTGGCTTGTTTGTCACGGCTGATAAACCATAGGCACACCGGAATTTGGGTGGTATAAAACAGTTGCCCCGGTAGCGCAATCATACAATCTACCAAGTCATTTTCGATGATTTGTTGGCGAATTTCGCCCTCACCACTGGTGGTGGTCGACATGGAACCGTTTGCGAGTACGAAACCAGCAGTCCCGTGTTCCGACAGCTTGGATATCATGTGTAATATCCATGCATAGTTGGCATTGCCGGTAGGCGGCGTGGTGTAGCCTGCCCAGCGTGGGTCATCAACCAGCTCATCAGCCGCGCGCCAATCTTTTTGGTTAAATGGGGGATTGGCCATGATAAAGTCAGCTTTCAGATTTTCATGCTGGTCTTTTAAAAAGGTATTGGCGGCCACGTCGCCCAAATTACTAGAAATACCGCGAATGGCTAAGTTCATTTTGGCCAGTTTATAAGTGGTGCTGGTGTATTCTTGCCCATAGATAGACACGTCTTTGGTATTGCCGTGATGACTTTCGATAAACTTGATGGACTGCACAAACATACCGCCCGAGCCGCAGCACGGGTCATAAATCTTGCCTTGGTAGGGCTCAATCATCTCTGCAATCAAATTCACCACTGACTTGGGCGTGTAGAACTCGCCGCCGCCTTTGCCTTCACTGGCGGCAAACTTGCCTAAGAAGTACTCATAGACGCGCCCTACGGTGTCTTCCTCTGGGTTACCAATGGTATCAATGTTATTGACCACATCAATCAACGCTGACAGCTTACTGGCGTCTAAGCCCAAACGAGAGAAGTAGTTGTCCGGCAATGCGCCTTTAAGGGCTTTATTAGTCTTTTCAATGGTACTAAGCGCGGTATCAATCTTTAGAGCAATGTCTTCTTGCTTGGCGTTTTGCTGAATAAAGTCCCAACGGCTGTTTTCTGGCAAATAAAACACGTTATCTTTGGTATAAGCCGCCACCATATCGATATGCTTCTCGAAGCCGGTATCAATGAGTTTTTGGCGTTGTGCCTCAAAGGTATCGCTGATGAACTTGAGGAAAATCAGGCTCAATACGATATGTTTGTATTCGGAGGATTCCACACTACCACGCAGCTTATTGGCGGTATCCCAAAGGGCTTCTTCAAAGCGACCCTCTTTAGCTTGGTCATTTTTATTAACTGCGGGTTTTGCCATAATTTTTATTCTCAATAGTTTGATCGGTAACAGGGCGCAATCGTTAAGTGACAAACGTCTTAAAGCGTCCGTGGCTTAATAACCAACAGACCCTTTAAGACGTTTATAAATAGAATTTATCGGAATAATTAACTTCAACTTCAACCTCAATCTTTCATAATCTAAGTCTAAGAGGGTATTGAGCCGTTGCCGCATTAAATTTATTAGACGTTATCTTATTATAAGATATATTGGATGCAGAATGGACACAGAGACCGATACTTTTCAATTTAGTATTTTTAATCGCAAACAAGCGCCCTATTTATAGCAGGTAGCCGACTTTTAACAGGGAGTCGGCTTTTAAGTCTTTCATTATCAGTAATAGGATCGCATAAATAACCGGAATTCAAGACAAGCAAAAAAGTAGTCTCTAACACCAGCTTACGGAACAGGATAAACCTTGTCATAGATTATATTATAGACAAAAGCATACACCAGATAAAAGGTCGCCATAGCGATATCCATCATGAAGGCTTCCCACATAGTAATGCCCAGATACCAAGCAATCATCGGCAGGAACAATAACAGCAGACCGCCCTCGAACAAAAAGGCGTGAAACACTCGTATCAAGACGGTCTTGTGCACGTCCCCTCGCAGTTTCAGCATCGCGTGGTCGAACAATAGGTTATAAAAATAATTCCATACCGTGGCGATGATGGAGCCAACGACAGCCATGCCTCCCATCAGTTGCAGGTCAAAGCCGAATACCCAGCTTGCTAATGGAGCGAATATAAGCAGGCCTATTATCTCAAAGCCCAAAGTATGGCGAATACGATCTTTAGTGGTACGCATGAAACTTCCTGATGAATATGTCATATGAGAGAGTACGCTTGTGACGCTCTCATGTCAGAGTGGGAATGTATAGGATGTAGATAAGGACAACATTAGTAGTGAACGAGGGTATTATATAGCCATCTCAGTAGCTATTAAAATTTTATGAATAGTATTCAGAATAAGGTCCTGTAATCATCGGCTGGCTCTCTTGACACCGGCATCATTACTCAACCCACTACTAAAATAACTTTCAATTAATAGATAGATTTAAATAGGCGAATCAAAGCCCTGATAGCTCCAGAATACTAACTTCTCCATAAGCGACCGAGCGCGGCCAGTCGGCAGCCACTTGCGGTACTTTTTGCCCCGCGTCAATCATCTTAGCCGCATTAATCCAGCCAGCATGACCCACTGTTAATATTGGCACAGCTATAGTATTGGTAACTTGCTCAGCAATATGTGCACTTAACCAGTCTTCAACTCGGATAAAAAACTGCTGCAAACTCTCGCCATTATCAGGAGCGAAGTGGGCAAAATCATTGCACCACTCATCAATTTCTTGCTTGGCAATCTGCTCCCAAGGGCGACCTTCCCAATCGCCAAAATCAATCTCGATAAGCTCAGGGGCAACGTGACATTGAAAGCCTTGCAGTGCCAGTAATTGCCCGACTTTTAATGAGCGCTGTAAGGGGCTGACCCAAATCACTTTTGGCAGCTGATGCAGGCGGGCAAAACGCTGAATTTGATTGGCAAGGCGTTTAAGCTTACGACTATCGACAGCCATATCGGTCTGTCCAAAACAGATACCAACGGCGGCAAGCGGTTTAGGATGACGCCAAATATATAAAGCCATAAATGATAATGTTCCTAATTTTAGATATAAGCAACTTAGAGAAAGCAACTTAAATAAAAGGCAACGATGCCGCAAGCCCCGCATAAATAGCGACTTCACTAAGCTGCTGGGTCGCACCAAGTCCATCACCGGTATAGCCCTGTAAGCGCCGACGTAATAAACGGCGCATATAATCAGTGGCCACTAAAGCCAGCACCAAGGCTAGCAGCCAGTGCCCTATACCAATCTGACGTATGGTATCAGGAAACAGAATCATCGCTAAACCCATGCCTACTAATAGCCAAACACTACTAATTAGTCCTTGTAATGGTGTCATCTGCTGCGCCATAGGTTTGGCCTTAGCATGCTCTACCTCACCGCCATACGGTAGCATGGTAATAAGACTGATCGACAATAAGCGCGAGGCACAATGTCCAATGATTAGCGCAACCAAAGCGACCGATAATGGCATGGATGCGAGCAAAGTAATTTTGAGCAATAATGCCGATACTAGCCCCAACGTACCATAAGTGCCTAAACGCGAGTCTTTCATGATAGTCAAAGTACGCTCACGGGTCAGACCGCCGCCCAAGCCATCGCAAGTATCCGCAAGACCATCTTCATGAAAGGCACCGGTCAGCTTGATACTAAAAGCCGTACTCATCACCGCCGCGACCAAAGGATTAAAGAGACTGCTAGCCAGCCAAAATACCAGCGCACAAAGCAGCCCCACCAGTAAACCTACCGCCGGAAAATGACGACTGCTTTGGTGTAACCACTGCGGTTCATAATGCGTAAACTGAGGAACGGGGATACGGGTTAAAAACTGGGTAGCGACCAACAGCAATCGCCATTCATATTGGATTTTCTTAATAAATGAATGGCGTGGCTGTGATTGATCTGATTGCTTTGATGGATCTAACATCAGTTATTTTTCTCACTGTTGTTTTTCTCATTGCTATTTTTTTCACTAATACCAGCATCACTAAAGCTTGCCATCTCATTAATAATGGCACAAGCCGATTGTAATAATGGATACGCTAGTGCCGCCCCGCTACCTTCACCCAAACGCATTTGCATGTTCAATAGCGGCGTGGCATGTAACAGTTGTAATAAATACTCATGACCAGGCTCAGCTGAATGATGGGCAAATATGGCATATTGACGCACTCCTGGCGCTAAATGCTCAGCGACCAGTAAAGCAATGCTGGCAATAAAGCCATCGATTAATAGAATACGTCGTTGGCTGGCCGCTTGAATCAAAGCCCCAATCATCGTGGCAATCTCTAGTCCGCCCAACGCTGCAAGCGCTGCAAATGGCGTGGTTGCCTCACTATGACGCTGCAATACTTGGGTCAAAATCTGTTCTTTTTGCTGTAATCCGGCATCATCCAAACCCGTACCACGACCAATACAATCTGCAATAGGTAAGTTTCCTAATCTAGCCAGCAACAGACTAGCCGCAGAAGTATTACCAATGCCCATTTCACCAACGATGAGTAAGTTACCCGTCAGCTCCTGAGCAACGGCCATGCCGTTTTTAAGAGCGCTAATGCACTCCTCATCAGTCATCGCTGCTTCTGTCAAGGCATCACGGCTGCCATAGCGGACTTTATAATCGAGCAATTGTGGATGATTTTTAAAAGAAGCGCTGTCAAAATCAGTAGCGACCCCAGCATCGACTACTTTTAGCTCAATATTATGCTGGCGCGCCAACACATTAATGGCAGCACCGCCTTGTAAGAAATTAAGCACCATTTGCGCGGTAACGCTACTTGGAAACGCAGAGGTGCCGTGCTTAACCAGACCATGGTCAGCAGCAAACACCCTGATTTGTGGCTGTTCAATACGCGGCGTAGTCGTTCCTTGAATCAGACCGATTTGTAGTCCTAAAGTTTCTAAGCGCCCGAGTGATCCTAGTGGTTTGGTTTTTAAATCTATAATCTGCTGTAGCTGCTGACGTAAGTTGCTATTTTCTATGTTGGTTATAGCGGGCGCTGTAAATGTATTCAATGAAGGGTTCCTGACGATAATGAATGTAAAATAAAGCCACATACTATCAGATTATGTGGCTTTATCATTTATCAAGTTGTTGTTTGCATTTTTATGGTCATAGCAAGCTTATTCATACGCCAGTTCTATGCAATAAGCTTTTGAAAAATATGATAGCTTAATAATGGTCTAAAAGTTGTATGTGAAAAGGCTCTATGGAATAGCACTAACTACAGAATAAAGAGTCATTAAGCAGATACTTCTCCTAGCAAGCTGTATTTGCTATAAGATATGCACCTTAAAAAATCGTATCGGTATCGATGCGTCACTTATAGACAGTTGCATTGATAATTACCTAAGATATAAACAGATATCAACCCTATAGGGAACGTGATGATAGTATTTTGGCTTGTGCTAACCATTCTTTTTATTATTTTTGCCACAGCAAAGTTGAAGTGGCATCCTTTTTTAGTCTTAATACTTTCCGCCTTTTTAGTGGCATTATTTTATCAAGTTCCTCTTGATACGGTCGCAAAAACTATCTCTGATGGCTTTGGTGGAATCTTAGGTTATATCGGTCTGGTGATTGTATTTGGTACGATTATTGGGTTGATCTTAGAGAAAACAGGGGCTGCTATTGTTATGGCAGAAACAGTCATCAATTTTCTAGGGCCACGCTTTCCGACCCTGACTATGTCTATCGTCGGGGCAGTGGTCTCGATTCCTGTGTTTTGTGACTCAGGTTTCATCATCTTGAACTCTTTAAAAGAGTCTTTGGCTGAGCGCTTGCAAGTATCAAGTGTGGCGATGAGTATTGCCTTAGCGACCGGTTTATATGCGACTCATACCTTTGTTCCGCCCACTCCAGGGCCTATCGCAGCAGCGGGTAACTTGGGGCTTGAGTCGAATCTAGGTCTGGTAATCATGGTTGGTATTGTAGTGACTGCTGTTGCCGTATTGGCAGGCTGGTTATGGTCAAACCGTTTCCTCGATGTCGAACCAGATAATATAGATGCTGACAATATCCCAGCTGATGCCGTACCTGCAAATATGAAAGCTCGTGAAGACTACGATAGTATGCCATCAGCAACTATGGCCTTTTTACCTATTATCGTTCCTATCGTTTTGATATGCCTGTCCTCTGTTGCCAACTTCCCAACGGCACCGCTAGGCATTGGTTTCATCATTGATATATTGGTATTTATTGGTAATCCCCTAACTGCCCTGCTCATCGGTTTGTTTCTATCGTTTTTATTAATAAATAGTGGTAATAAGACCCAGCAAATTAGCGACAGCATTGCTCAAGGCCTAGTGGTAGCAGCGCCCATATTATTAATCACCGGAGCTGGCGGCGCATTTGGTGCGATGCTAAAAGTCACCCCAATAGGTGACTACTTAGGCACTACCTTATCGGCTTTAGGTCTGGGCATATTTATGCCGTTTATTGTTTCAGCCGCCCTAAAAACTGCGCAGGGCTCTACCACGGTAGCGTTAGTAACCACGTCAGCGATGGTTGCACCTCTATTAGGACAGATCGGACTTGATAGTGATCTTGGTCGGGTCTTTTGTGTAATGGCAATCGGTGCCGGTGCCATGACTATCTCACATGCCAATGATAGTTTCTTCTGGATTGTTAGTCAGTTTAGTCACATGAGTGTACCGCAAGCTTATAAAGCGCATTCAGTTGCCACTGGTATTCAAGGTGTCGCCAGCATCATATTCATCTGGTTATTAACGTTGGTATTTATTTAATTTAAGACCAATCAATAAGTGTGTTTTAAACGTTTTAATGATAGATAAACCATAGAAAACTGATAAAGAAATCAAGAGAGAATAATGAATATTTTAATTGCACCAGACTCATTTAAAGAAAGCTTAGAAGCCTTGGATGTTTGCCTTGCCATTAAGTCTGGGTTTAGTCAGGTATTTCCGAATGCTGACTATACGTTATTACCGATGGCCGATGGCGGCGAAGGTACGTCCACTGTCTTGTCTTACGTACTAGGCGGGCAATGGAAAGAAGTGATAGTGCATGATCCACTAATGAGGTCTCTTACCACAAAATACTTGCTATTACCAGATGCTACTGCGGTAATTGAAATCGCTCAAGCATGTGGTCTGCATCTTTTAAACTTAGAAGAAAGAAACCCTTTAATAGCCAGTAGCTACGGGGTTGGTGAACTCATCAAAGACGCTTTAGATAAAGGGGCAAAACGCATTATTATTGGTCTTGGTGGTAGTGCAACTAATGATGCTGGCGTTGGCATGTTAGCAGCTTTGGGAATGGCCTTTTATGACCAGCAAGGAGAGCCTTTAGGACAAGGCGGTGGTCAACTTGCCAACTTGCAACGGATAGACAGCTCAACGTTCAATCCAAACATTCTAAATACCGTCTTTGAAGTGGCCTGTGACGTGAATAATCCGTTATGTGGTCCGTTAGGAGCCAGCGCGATTTTTGGTCCACAAAAGGGAGCAAGTACTGAACAAATTAAGCTTTTAGATAAATCTTTAAGTCACTTTGCGACGGTTTGTCATCAGCATGGCAACCATCACGGTAGTGAAAGTTACCAACATGTTGCAGGTGCAGGCGCAGCAGGAGGCCTCGGCTACGCATTAATGACCTTTTGTGGAGCACGGTTGCAGTCAGGCTTTGATACGGTAGCCGAGGCTGTTGGTCTATCGCAGCATATTACCAATGCTGATCTAGTGATAACGGGTGAAGGTAAACTTGATGAGCAAACTGCAATGGGTAAAGTTGCTGGTGGTATCAGCCAACTGGCTAAGCTGAATCAGACACCTGTTATTGCCATTTGCGGAAGTGTCGATGGGCTTAAACCTACCCAAACCACTCAATTTGAAGTAGTTATGCCTAGTATCCAAAAAGTAGACTCTATCGATAATGTCTTAAAAGAAGCCTATGACAATATCGAAACCACTGCGGTAAATATTGCCGCTGCTATTCGTCTGGGGCAGAATACAAAGTAGTTTTTTTGTTTAATATCCTTGAGTGCTTTAAGTCTGTACTAGATCATTGACCCTTGGTGTACTTACAATGTGAGTGCGCCTTTTTTATTGCTCTAGGTCAAAGTGTAATAGCATAATAAGATTGGACAGCACATAAGAGGTTATACTAACCCAAAGAAGGAAAATAGTATGACCAACAAACGTAAACAGTTTAGCCTATAATTCAAGCTTAAAGCCGTCAATATGGTCATCAATCATAACCGCAAGATAGCAGAAGTCTCTGAATCGCTGGGTATTGGCCACTCAACGTTAGACACTTGGCTACGTCAGTATCGTAAAGAGCTCAATGGAGAAGCACCCAAAGCAGGCAAAGCCTCAGCACTTTCAGTACATTATGGTTGATGAGCTTCAGGATATTGACGAATATCAATCTATTAAACAACTATCGCAGTGCCAACAATATTGTCAGCTTAGCCAATGACTTTATTGAGTCAGCATTGCCTAGCGACTAAAGCAACTTAAGCAACTTAAGCACCAAGTCAAAGCAACCAACCCTTATCCAAATAGTCCTATTCGTCATGCTTTTTATCAACAGACCAAAGGCGTTAATATGGCAGCTTGGGTAGCCGCTGATATTCAACAGCGCCTAAATACTGCTACTAAAACGGCTACTGCGCCAACAATAGCCATACTTGCCCCTAAATGGGCGTATTTCGATGCCATCCAGCATTATCTCTAAGCTGAAAACATTACTAACCAGCGTTTTAATGAAGATGAGCAAGTTATTCCACTTAACAGTCTGATAGGACAAGCTCTATTTCAATATTTAAGTGCCGACCGCTTAACCGTAATCAGTGGCAGCGTGTATGGTTTTTTAGAGAATTGGCGAAAAGAGCAAAAGCTGAACCACTTAGACAAAGCATGGGAAGCGCTGCTTAGCCATACACAAACGCTGCACAATAGCACTTATGAGCAAGTATTGCAGGCACTGGAATATGTATTATACGATGATGACACTCAAGTCATTCTAATCACCTATCATAGCGCAAAAGGCATGGAGTTTGATCATGTTTATATCATCGACGAGCAGTCTGCCTCTAATGATAGTCATAGCGACAGACCGCTATATGTGGCGCTTACCCGAGCAAAGCAAACGCTAACCTTGCTACAAAATCATAAACACCATCATCCTATTCTGGCTAAAATAGCAGCCACTCATGCAGAGTCTATTGCTTTATCTAAGGTCGTCATACCAAAAGTACTAACGTTTCATCGGTTTATGCGCTTAGATGAGATGGTATTAACGCCGCTTGCCTTGGTCAATAACACGGGCCTAGAATTCATTGAGCAGACTTTTGCGCTAATCTTTGGACGGAAAACCGCGATACCATTAGCGAATTATTCAGAGTGCATTGTTATCAGCAAGACAAGCAAAGTGATGGTTTTTATTCTGCTAAAGGACAACAAATTGCCCAACTCTCAATCAGCTTTGCAAAAGAGTATTCAAGCTGTGGTCAAGGCAACCAACATTTAGCCATAGCCGGCTTTACCACTACCTTATTTTACCAACAAGATATCTCTTGGTACGAAAAGGCCGGATATAGCGGTTCTAAAGCCAGCCATTATCTGATTATTCCGTATGTTCAGTTCAGCATAAACTGTCATTAAATCTAATCTATCATGCTTAATAAAGCTTCGGTCAGCGCAAACTGGCGGATATCGTTTAGCATTGTCACATCGAAATTATGGACAAAAGCAAATGACAGTTGCCGCGTAGGGTCGCACCAAGCAACTGAGCCGTTATAGCCCATATGCCCAAAGCCTTGAGCATTTTCTTGGCACAGCGGCCCATCTTGGCACAATTGCACGAGACGATGATAGCCCAAGCGCCAGTCCATATTAGTTGGCATTACAGCATCCATACCAGAGACTTGCGGCGTCGATAACTGCGCAAACGTCGCTGGATTAATTAACGTCTGTCCATGCCACTCGCCGCCATTCGCTAGCATGGCATAAATAGTAGCCAACGCTTTTGCTGATGCAACGCCATTGACTGCTGGCAGCACCGCTTGTAGTGCTCGCGTATCATAATAATCAATAGGCGTCTGGTTAGTAGGTATCAAGGCCGCTTTATAATTTTTAAGATTAAGCTGGCTATGGTCAAAGTATAGGCGATTGATTTGGGTAGAATTAAGCTTAGAGCTATTGGGCGCAAGCTTATATTCTGCGGAAAGCTGTTGCCAACAGGAATAACTGGGTAAATTTGCATAAGTATTTAGGGTCTGCTCAGAATCTGCTTTTAACACCGGCTTACGACGTTTACTGCGTTGGTTGCTATCTGGATTAATTAAATTTACGGTTGCAGAATCGCTGGTAGCAAAGTCCTTTACCAAGGTAGCAACGTCATTTACTTTATCAGCTGGCACGCCAAAATAGCAGCTCTCTGCAATACCTAACGGTTCAGTTAAATAATACCGTAGCGCTGCCGCCAATGACATATCCGTCACCGCCTCTACTAAGCCTCCCAATATCCAACCGTAAATCAGTGCGCTATAAGCGCTGACATATGAGCCACTGGCAGCGGCTTCATCAACATTACGTCCAGCACTACCTTGAAAGTCATCGGGTTTGGTCATAGGCATAGCAGCAACTTTTGTTAGCATAACCTCCCAATCAAGTAGCGTGTCGCTATCGGTCTCAATACTCGTAATAGCGAATAGATTGGCTTGGTGCGACATCAGCGCACGTAAGGTAACCTCTGCTTTGCCGTTAGCCGCAAATTCCGGCCAGTAGCTGGCAATCGGCGTAGCATAATCCAGCAGTTGCTGTGATACCAAAACATGCACCAAAGTCGCAATTACGCCTTTGCCAGTAGAAAAGTTTAATGACAGCGCATTAGGCCCCCACTCAACGCCCGCTTGCGCCATACCTACACTTGCTTGCGCGATACATTTGCCCGCCTGATAAACGGCCAAAGAGCCACCTGCCGGCGCATCGTCTAATTGCAGTTCAGTCAATAACTGCTGCATACGCTGTTCAATGTTACTATTAATATGGTTATGGCTATTATTATGATTGTTTGTCATTATTGCCTCATTTTTTTATTTAGTGCTGCTTTTAGTATGGTATTGAATGCGGCTTATAAATTAGCAGTCGCCATTAAAAACAGGCCACCTAATGGTCGCCTGTTATTCATAACTTACGGTTACTGATAAGCTTACAGTTATTAATAAAAAGTTTATTGCTAAACCATTAACGTGGTACCAATAAGCGATTATGCACTTCTTGCTCAAACTTCTCGGTTAAACCATAACGATGCCCGCACTCCATCGCGGTCTCTATCTTACGTCCCCGCAGCCAGCCTGCACGCAGCGCCATCGCGGCACCTACTCGGCTACCCGACTTACAATGCATGGCTATTTTCTTGCCATGATACTGACGCAACAAGCTATCAAAGGCCAATATATTGAGCTGCTTAAGGTCGTCTGCACCGCCTATAGGCAATTGCTCATACTGCATTCTCGCTTGCTTGACGGCTGACGCCTCATCAAAGCTTAGTTCAGTATCAGGCTGTAAGTTAATCACCACCTCAACCCCAGATTTGGCTAAAGCCGCAACTTTATCATCATCAAGCGCCCCGCTAACAATGCTGTTGTCATCTGGACGAAAATAAGGATTAAGCGTGGCTGCAAGATCAACCCCATTATCAGCATCTATTCTCTCAACAGTAGATTGAATAGCCATTTCGGTTCGTAATTTAGTATCTTTGGTCATGATCATAATTTTGATGTTTAAACATAGTGATTAGAATAAAAAATAAAAGTTAAGGTTATCAATAGAAATTAAAACTGCTAAAACTATTGACCCTTATTCATCTTCAGGAAGCAGCTTAATCGTACCAACTAAATGCGGCTTATCATTTTTGGCGCTATATAAGCCAAAGACACACTTATCATCACTGTTTTCAAGTTTGGCGACTGGCTCTGCAATCAGCTCTACTTCTGAAGGTAAAAAGATAGGCAGTTTGAACGATACTTCAGCAGTGCAAGCATCAGGTAATATACCCATCATTCCCAGACACTTAGCTTTAGACCACATGCCATGGGCGATCGCTTTTGGAAATCCAAACGCCCGAGCGGATAACGGGTGCAAATGAATTAAGTTAAAATCACCTGATACAAAGGCATAACGGCGGCCGATATCTTCTGGCACTTCAAAGACCTTATTAACGCCCTTTTCATCAATCATTGGCTTGACCATCACTGGACGCGGCTTGCTCTTATCGACTGTACTGCTATCGGGCTTTTTACCACGAGCCAAATAAGTCGAGGTGCCTTCCCAAATGACATCCTCTTGCGATTTGACAGTAGTCACAAAGTCAAACTGTTGACCTTGGGTATGATCACGTAAATTATCAAAAGATACCGACATATCAACTGTCTCACGCTCGCCGACAGGACGATATTGGGTCACACTATTGTCCACATGTACCAGACCCAGCATTGCAAACGGAAAAGCTTCCTTAACCATCATATTCATCTGCAGCGCCTGTGAGAGCACCGCAAAGTAAGTAATTGGTATTTTACCATTGTCAGCAAAACCGCAAATCTTACGATAGTCGTTCAGGTTGCCTTCATCAATGTGCAAATCATCCACATAATAGGTCGCTTGCGGCAATTCATCTTTACCGACTTTACGGTTATCACCGATAGGCAACAAGCTTTTGATGATATTGGCGTAGGTGGTATGCGCTTTTGGCAACGCATCATAATGTTTATCTGACATAAATCAATCCTAGGTAAGCCTTGGGCAACTTTTTTTGGGCAGGGGCTGGGTATTTATTTTTCAGTAATTGGTTAAACATTTGCTAGCACTCTGAGCTACACAAGTTACTGGACAAGTAGCTGCTAATTATAAATAGCGGTTAAATAAGTCGCTATTAGATTATAGCAATAAAGCAATTACACAGACTACAAGCATCAAATAATAAAAAGAATATAAAGTAGTAAAAGGCAGTTTGCCTTATTAAGCTTATATTTTTATCATAAAAAAGCCACCCTTGGGCAGCTTTATTACAATTTATCAGCAATTTTTCGTAAGTATTTATGAATTTAATATAAAGTAACCAATATAAAGCAACCATTGGAACCAGATACTCATATAAAAAATAAATCATACATTTTATCTAAAGAGTAACTGTCAAATGCTCTCTATTTAATAACTTACGCTTATGTAATAACTTACGCACCAAGTAAACTTTGACCACAAACACGTACGGTATTACCGTTTAGGCCACCAGATGCAGGAGACGCTAACCATGCAATGGTTTCTGCAACATCAACTGGCAATCCGCCTTGGCTCATAGAGTTCATACGGCGACCGGCTTCACGAATGGCAAATGGAATGGCTTCGGTCATTTGTGTTTCGATAAAGCCGGGAGCAACCGCATTAATCGTCATGCCTTTAGCATTGCCTTCTAGCTGTTTAGCAGTGGCATCGACCAAACCAATCACGCCCGCTTTAGAGGTCGCATAGTTGGTTTGACCTAAGTTACCGGCGATACCCGAGATTGACGAAACGCAAACGATTCGCGCATCCTCTTTTAACACGTCATTATCTAGCAAATAGCGATTAAGCTTAGCAATACTGGCCAAGTTAATGTTGATGACCATATCCCACTTTTGCTCGTCCATTTTGGCAAGGGTCTTATCACGAGTCACGCCAGCGTTATGGATAACGGCATCAAGACCCCCACGTTTTTTAGCAGCATCTGCAATCTCTGCGCCTGCATCCTCACTGGTGATATCAACCATTAAGGTTGAGCCACTAATTTCGCTCGCAACTTTTTGCAAGTCAGCTTGCTGTTGCGGTACATCTAGACAGATTACATGCGCACCTTCACGAGCTAATACCCGTGCAATCGCTTCACCAATACCGCGACTGGCACCAGTAACTAACATGGTTTTGCCACCTAATGGCTGCGTCCAATCTACTTCGACCGCAGTGCCTTTATCAACGCATACTACTTGTCCTGAGACATAAGCTGAACGCGCTGAGGTAAAGAAACGTAGACTTGAATCAAGATTTTTCTCAGCACCTTCTGCCACATAAAGCAGCTGCGCGGTAATACCACGTTTGAACTCTTTACCGACAGACCTTACAAACCCTTCAAGCGCACGCTGCGCTAATGCGGTCTCGATATCATCAATGGCTTCTGGTGGACGACCGATAATAATAACTCGACCTGATTTCTCTACGCGGCGGGCAACAAAGTGAAAAAACTCATAAACTTGCCTCAGCTCATCAGCGTTACTGATATTACTGGCATCATATAATAAGACTTTAAATTTATCATCGCCGCCGGTATTGGCTTTTGCTTCAATGCCGGCATCCGCAAGCACATCTTTAATAGTATCAGGACTATTGACGTACACCTCGGCATGCAGCTCAGATAAAATACGTGCAACAGAAGCACCCACCCGCGTATCTTCACCAGTAGCTGAGCCCACCAACACGCTGCCCCGTACTAAGCGTTGACCACTCTCAAAACGGTCAAGCGTGACCGGCAATGGCAGTCCTAAGTTTTTTGCGACTTTTTTACCGATAGAAGATTGAACAAAATTACCATAACGGTCTGACATAATATAGTCCTGTAGTTGAGTGTTAAATGGTCAAAAATGAGAACATCTATATATAAAAACATTTATATATGAAAATAAGTTATTAAAAGATATAGCTATAAAATAATAGCTAAAAATGGTAATTAGAAAGCATAGTTAATTAATATGACTAAGTATAAAGACTCAAGCACACCATAATTATTAGTATTTAGTAAGCGAGTCTAAATCTAATTCAACTATACACATCCAACACCTACAAGTCTAAAGTCAACCTCTATCCCAAAGCTTCTTAGACAGGCCAGTATAAAATACGGCTACTTTACTGTATTTAAAAAATTGAAGCCTATGCTAAAATCAAACCTATAGGTTATCATTTGTGCTAGTAACGATAACCAACAGTTTATCACAAGCTGCTTTTTATCACATAGCACTTCAAGAACATAGCAGAACGATGTAGCCATCTAAACAGCCGTTTAATATTTACATCTCCTGGCATTCCTTTAACTTTAGTCTCACTTTTTATTAATGTAGGGATGAGTCATCGTTACCTCACTTGCTAAAGACATACAATAAGGTAATAAAAACCGATTATGATTAGGCATTGACTTCATATATATTGATAACAGCTTTTACTTACAAAGCCTTTTTATATTTTGCAGCACTTTCACGCATCTTTTATATACACTTATTTTAAGGATAATTTTATGAGCAATGAAAACAATAACGCCAAGAATCCAATAATTGACAGTGTCGTGGTTAAAACGGGCGATACCGACAGTAATAAAAACGACAACAACAAAGAGATTTCTACCACCAAAGCTAACACAGATACCAATAGTGGCGACGCGCATTACGACTCAATCGCTGAGCTTAAAAAAGCAACCGATATTGTCGATGCTGATGGCAACCCAGTAAAAGATGAATCTGACGATGATCAATCTCAGAAAAAAGCTAAAATCGTAGAAGACTCCATCACTGAGGCAAAAGAGCTTAAAGAAGCCAACGATATAAACGCCATTGATACCAAAGCTGAGTCGAAAGCGGCTGATACTAATGCCGATGAGCCTAAACTCAATAACGTTGATGAAAAAGATGACGCTGAGTCTAATACTGCTAAAAAACCAGCGCAAGACAGCAAAGACAGCAAAGACAGCAAAGACAGCAAAGACAGCAAAGACAGCAAAGACAGCAAAGACAGCAAAGACAGCAAAGACAGCAAAGACAGCAAAGACAGCAAGAATAACACTGCCAAAGCCGAAGAAAAAAGCACTTCCGATAAAAAAGATAAAAAATCTGACAAGCCAGCAGCAAACGATAAGGCAGAAGCGAATAAATCACGCAAAGCTGCAAAAAAAGCCAGCAATACTAAACCTGCCGCGGGTCAGCATCGCGTCGCTATCTTAGGCGGTAACCGTATCCCCTTTGCACGCTCAAATGGTTCATATGTGGATGCCAGTAACATTGATATGCTGACAGCAGCCTTAAATGGTCTTATCGAACGCTACAATTTGCAAGATGAAAAAATGGGTGAAGTGGTCGCTGGTGCAGTTATTAAACTTAGCCGTGATTTAAACTTAACTCGTGAATCAGCGCTGAATACTGCACTAGATCCACATACCCCTACTTATGACATCGCCCAGGCTTGCGGCACCGGTTTACAAGCAACGTTTGCCTCTGCCAATAAAATTGCACTGGGTATCATCGACTCAGCTATTACTGGCGGTGTTGATACCACATCAGACGCGCCTATTGCAATTGGTGATGGTCTACGTAAAGTACTGTTAAAACTTGGTGCTGCTAAAAATATGAAGCAACGTTTGCATGCCCTAACCAGCTTCGATCCTAAGGACCTAATCGATGCGCCAGCGAATGTCGAACCTCGCACTGGTCTATCAATGGGTGACCATCAAGCGATTACCGCTCTTGAGTGGAATGTGAGCCGTGAAGATCAAGATGAGCTCGCATTTAATAGCCATAAAAATCTAGCGCGTGCTTATGATGAAGGCTTCTTTGACGATTTGATTACCCCTTATAAAGGACTGACACGCGACAACAACTTGCGCCCAGACTCGACCTTAGAGAAGCTAGGTAAGCTCAAACCTGTGTTTGGTAAGAATAATGCCAATCCAACTATGACAGCAGCGAACTCGACCCCGCTAACCGACGGCGCGTCTTGTGTACTATTGGCTAATGATGAATGGGCAAAAGAGCGCGGTCTCAAACCCTTAGCCTATATCGTACATCAAGAAACGGCTGCTGTAGACTTCATCGGTAAGTCTGGTAATAAAGAAGGCCTACTCATGGCACCAGCCTATGCCGTACCGCGTATGCTTGAGCGTGCTGGTCTGAGTCTACAGGACTTCGACTTTTATGAGATTCATGAAGCCTTTGCCTCACAAGTATTATCGACGCTAAGCGCCTGGGAAGATGAGACTTTCTGCCAAGAGCGTTTGGGTCTTGATGCCCCGCTAGGTTCTATTGACCGTAGCAAACTTAACGTTAATGGCTCATCACTTGCCGCAGGACATCCATTTGCTGCAACCGGTGGTCGTATCTTAGCCACTGCCGCTAAACTACTGGATCAAAAAGGTTCAGGTCGCGCCCTTATTTCTATCTGCGCTGCTGGTGGACAAGGCGTCACTTGTATCTTAGAGAAATAAAAAGAAATAGTTAACCGATACCGTATAGACTACGAAACCCCTTTAATCCATAGATTAAAGGGGTTTTTTGTCATCAATTATAAACTGAGAATATGAATAGATAGAGTCACTTTGTTATATTTGCAAGTATGATTAGGCAGGCAAGATGATGTGGTTAATTGCGAAAGCTACATGGTATAAGTCGATTGCTGGCTATCAATTTTGCCAACCAATAAGCGCTCGACCTCATTCTTTATTTTTTGTCCTGATAAATCCGTACCAATCTGTACCGCAAAACCCGCTGGGCGGTTGGCTTGCGCCTTATGATTGACCCAAACTACTTTACCATTCATCGGTAAGCGTTCACTAGAATTGGGTAAGGTGACAGCAATAAACACCTCATCACCTAGCTTCTGCACACGGCTGCTGGGCACAAACAAGGCCCCATTTTCCACAAAGGATAAATAGCTGGCATACAGGGTTGCAACATCTTCAATATGACAGGTAAGAACTCCGCCACGTCCGGGCATAGCCATGGTCGGCTCCTTATGTGAAATTTTAAATATAAAACTGGGGTTAACAACAACAATTTATAAGATAGGTTTAAATTAGGCCTGGTTATAAGTCAGTATCTTACAATAAATGCTTTAAAGACGATATTTTATAACTGCGCCAACTGTTGCATCAGCTTATCATAGACGAATTTTTCTTGTACGTTTTGTTGCAAGGCCATTTTTATCTGCTGCAAGCTGTTAGCTAATGACTCTAATAAACTATTGCTAGGTTGATAACTTTGTAGCGCCGTTGTTAAATCAACGTCTTTTTGGCTGCTGCTAAGCCCTAAATTAATACGCCGAATATCGAGCAGCATCAGCTCAGTCAATTGAACAAACTCGCCAATACTTAACTGAGATTGCCAATAGTCACTTGCCGCAATGGCACTACGTTTGCCACTACGCAGCGCCTGCCAAGTCGTCAGCCACAATGCACGCTTACTATACCAAGGAGCCCCAGCCAAATCTATTGCCGCTAAAGGTGCGCCATTTGCCAATTGCAGCAACTGCTCGATTTGGCTTGAGCTAACTGCTTCACGATTAACAATACTGCCAAGCATATGAGTGACATAATCACGAGCCAACATGGAATCAATATTCTGTAATGGCAATTGTTGTACGCGACTTTTAATGGTTGGTAAGAGCTTAGCTGGAGTGTCGCTAATAAGGAATAAATGAACTTGCGCTTGCGGCTCTTCCAATGTTTTAAGTAGCGCATTGGCAGCAGCAATAGTCATTTGCTCGGCATGGTCTAATACGCATATGCGCATGCCCTGCCCGCCCTGATAAATAAAGGGTTGCAACGCGCGGATATCATCTATCTTAGTCGTGAGTGCCGCTTTATCAGTAGCCTTGCTGGACTTAGTATCTGCCTTGGTTTTTTTATTGGTACTTTTTAAGGCTTCTTGACTGTGACTACTCGCAGTACTAATAGGCATACTAACGCTAGGCAATACTTGCAAACTTGGATGAGTACCTGATTTTAGCCATTGGCAGCTGTCACAATGACCACAAGCGCCAAGCGGATGCTGTTCGCGCTCACGGCACAATAACCATGCCACCAACCGCCAGACAAACGCGCGCTTACCCAACCCTTGCATGCCAGCCGCTAACAGCGCATGTGGCAATGATTGCAGTGGCGTTACTACTCGTGCAGTCAGTTGTGTCCACAATGTTTGTTGCCACGGTAAAAGTGGTGCAAAGTAGATACTGTCGCTGGTGTCATTCACGCCTGCCGCCTTATATATTCAATTTACTGTCTAATTGGTGCTTTAACACGAACTATATTACTTAGGCTGTTTAGATTTACATAACTAGTTTATGATTATTTATGGCTAGTTATAACTTTGAAATTCAGCCAAGCTCATAGTATTTAAGCGTGCTAAATCCTCGGCAGTATCTACTCCTGCTGGCAATTGCAAAGCTGCCGCTGCAATTGCAATATTACTACCATTTTCCAAAATTCGCAGTTGCTCTAAACTCTCAATAGTCTCAAGTGGCGTTTGTGGCCAATGCACAAATTGCTGCAATAAGCTGACTCGATACGCATAAAGACCCAAGTGCCGATAAGCATTTTTTGGCGCAGGCAATATTGATGCTGATGTTAATGTTGATAAGGAATTTGACTCTTCAGCCTCTAACGCTAATACCATATCGCGGTCACAAGGAATCGGGGCACGACTAAAATAAAGCGCCCGCTGTTTATCGTTAACGGTGGCGCTAACTACTTTTACCACTGACGGACGCATAAAAGTAGGATAATCGTCGATAGGCTCATACAAAGTTGCCATAACGCTGGTACTGTCTTGCACCAATAAATTTTTGACCTGCTCCAACAATAACGGCGGTACTAACGGCTCATCGCCTTGCATATTAATGACAATATCATCCTCTGACCAGCCTTTAATTGCCGCAACTTCAGCCAAGCGATCTGTACCGGATACATGGTCGGGGCTTGTCATCACCACCTCATAACCTGCATCCGTACAAACTTTAGCGATGTGTGCATCATCTGTAGCGATACACATATCATCAGCAAAATGCGCCGCTTGTGCTTTTTCAGCCACCCAAAGTATCATAGGCTTACCATGAATCATTAATAACGGTTTACCGGGTAAGCGAGTGCTTTTAAAACGTGCAGGAATAACTATATGAGTTTTGACGGAAGCTGGTAAAGTTGGCATAAATTATTCCTTTTTCTAAAGAAAGATAGCGAGTATTTTGATAATTATTTATTTTATTTATCAGCAATATCAATGCCCAACGCTATCAATTGCTGCTGCAACGTCTGATAGCAATTAGGAGATAAAATAGCCGTTACCGGCAATACCCATAATCGACTTGCTAATTCTTGCCAGTCAGCGTCAAGCGCTTGGCTGGTATCTTGTTGCAAAAATAATGCCCGGATTTTTACGGCATCTTTGCTGGTAACAATAATAGGATATTCAGTATATCGCAGCAGCTCAGTAAGACTAAAATCATAGTGGTCAGGATAAGGGTGCGCTATCACTTCAAAACCTAAGCTGCTAAGGGTGATAAAAAAACGTTGCGGATAGCCAATACCGCTGACTGCATGGACCTTACTACCATTAGGTGGTGCGACAGCTTGAGCGTCATTGTTCTCTCGAACATCAAGTAGATTAAAAAACTCAGGCAACAAGGGTTGTAAAGTATCAGGATGCAGTTGCATCGTTAAGCGTTTAGCTAAAGGCGAGTCATTATTTGCCTTTGATACATCATCTGATTTTTCATGATAGATAACGGTCGCATTTTTTAGTCTTGACATCGGCTCACGCAAAAATCCTGTCGGTAATAGCTGCTGGCTACCAAAACCGCGTGCAGCATCTACCACAATCCATTCAATATCCCGCTGTAAAGCATAATGTTGCAAACCATCATCGGCAATAATAAGTTCTAGATTAGGATGCGCTTGTAATAAAGTCTCAATGGCTTGCTTACGGTTAGGGCAGACTGCCATCGCCACGCCAGTTGTACTGACAATCAAATAAGGCTCATCACCCACATCGCTGGGTAGACTGTCAGTAGTGACCAATGCTGGCATCTTACTGCTATCGCCGCCATAACCACGGCTGATAACACCGACATGTATGCCGCGCTGCTGTAAATAACTGACCAAGGCCATAATCAATGGTGTTTTTCCACTGCCACCAACCGTGATATTACCAATCACCAGCACTGGAATGGGCGCACGATAACTTGAAAACAGACCGATTTTATAGGCTCGCCGCCGCAGCTTTGTCAGCAGACCATATAACCAACTAACAGGCAGCAACAACCATAACCAACCTGCTTGGCGCTGCCATGCGCGGGTAACTGCCGTCTCCATATTCATCAGTGAACGCTCATATATCGCTGCTTATTTATTAAAATTCATCTATAGTCTTTCTATTCCATATTCTGCTTACAAGGCAAAGGCTACATTACTAATGCTATTTAACGTACTACTTAAAATCACGGGCATACATTTGCGCGTAGTGGCCATGTTTTCGCATCAGCTCATCATGGGTACCAAGCTCAACAATCCGCCCCCCATCTAACACGGCAATACGATCAGCAGATTCAATGGTCGTTAACCGATGGGCGATGACCAGTGTCGTACGATCTTTCATCACATTATCTAGCGCTTGCTGAATATAAAATTCTGACTCATTATCGAGGGCACTGGTGGCCTCATCTAAAATCAGAATAGGCGCGTCTTTTAATAGTGCCCGAGCGATTGATAATCGCTGACGCTGACCGCCTGATAACTGGAGACCTTCAGCACCAATTTGACTTTGATAGCCATTTGGCATTTTCATAATAAAGTCATGGGCAAAGGCATCTTTTGCAGCGCGTTCCACTTCTGCTTGCGGCTTATCCGCCAAGCTGCCATAAGCGATATTATTAAACACAGTGGTATTAAACAGCGTTACTTGTTGATTAACCATCGCAATCTGCGATCGCAAACTCTCCAAGGTAATGTCATCAATTGATAACCCATCTATCATGATTTGACCGGATGTAGCCGTGAGCGTACGCGTTAGTAAATTGACGAGCGACGACTTACCCGCGCCACTACGACCTACCAGTGCCACCGTCTCGCCTGCCCGCACGTTTAAACTAAAATCTTGTAATGCCACCGTCGAGTCTGGATATACCAAGCTGACGTTATCGAGATGAATATCGCCTAGTAATGTAGGGTGCAATACACCGCTATCTTGTTCTTCCGGCTCATCTAGCAAGGCAAAAATTGACTCACCAGCGGCGATACCTTTTTGCAGCTTTTGATTGACATCAGTAAGTGACCGCACGGGCTTACTTAGCAAGCCTGCTGCGGCAATATAGGAGATAAACTCACCGGCTGAAATATTATCAATGACCGCTGGACGTAGAGCAAGCCATACCACTATTGCCATCGCTATTGCCATCAATAGCTGTACGGCTGGGGTATTGATACTATTGGTGACCACCACCTTCATACCTTGGCGTAAATTTTTTAGCGAAGTTGCATCAAAGCGCTTGGCTTCATAGGCTTGGCCACCGTAGTTTTTAACTACTTGGTAGCCGCCAATCACCTCATTAGTGATGTGACTGACATCACCCATCGTCTGCTGAATACCCTTGGACAGCTTTAAGTAGCGCTTAGAGGCAATACGTATCAGCCATAATATCGGCGGTAGTACCAAAAATAAAATAAAGGTCAAGCGCCAGTTGCTATATAGCAAAAAGCCCATCAACGCCACTACGGTCAAACCATCACGTAATAAGGTTTTCATTGAGTCTGTACTGGCAGCGGTCACTTGCTCGACATCAAAAATAAGCTTGGATGAAATAGTACCGGCCGGATTCGCCAAATAGAACGAGCTTGGCAGGCGCAGTAACTTGTTAAAAACTTGAATCCGCAGCTCATATACTAAATTGCGCGAGACTAAAGCCGTATAATAGTTACCCAAAAAGCTACCCACACCACGCACAAAGAACAGCCCAACAATGATAAACGGAAATAAATCTTGCTTGCTTTGATCGTTTTGGTTAATAGCATCAGTGATATATTGCAATAATTTAGCAATCCAAATCTCGGTTCCCGCATTGATAGCAAAACCAATAACGGTCAATAACAGTGCCCACCAATAAGGCTTAAGATAGCTAAGTAAACGAAATAAGGTCTTGTGTTTAGGCGTGATGATGGGCAGCGCTGGTATTGGAGTAGCAGAAGTTTTTGTAGAGTCAGATTGATAAGCTTGGCCCATAAAAACCTCAATTTAGATATAAATAGGTGGGTTTGTCACACTGGTAAGGTGGCGATATTGGACGTCAGTAGCAAATAATCACTATTTAATAAGCAGTGTTAAGGAAGAGTCCTATTAAATAAGTGCCGTCAGACGTTTAGATAAATTCCTTAAATAAAGGGTTAAGATAAAACAATTAAAAATAATAATCGGCGGCAGAGTATAGCATTCCGCCGCCGATTATAGGCATATTTTCTTAGCGTATGCTAGGGACAATATATATATCGAAATCATAAGCTAATATAACTTTTGTACACCACTCCAATTTATACAACCTTAACTTCTACGCAAAACCATCGGCTAAAATAAATTAACCTTTCGCCTCTAACTGCTGAATTAAAGCAGCAAGCTGGTCTTGATTATGGAAGAATATCTCAACGCTACCTTGACCCTCTTTTTTATGTTTGAGCTTCACTTCTGCGCCTAGAGCATCCGTTAGACGTTGAGTCAAACGCTCAACATCGCGGCTTTGTGCTTGTTCAGTACGGTTGATTTTAGGAGCAGGGTGTAAGATGGATTTGACCAGCTTTTCGGCCTCACGTACTGTCATGCCACCATCGATTATTTTTTGGGCAATGATAGGCTGCTGCTCAGAAGATAGTGCTAGTAAGGTCCGCGCGTGGCCCATATCAAGGGTGCTGTTGGCCAAATGATCTTTAACCGTGTCATGCAATTGGTTAAGACGTAGCAAGTTCGATACCGTAGTACGCGCTTTGCCAACCACTTCTGCAATCATAGCATGACTCATACCAAATTCAGTATGAAAACGTTGCAGCGCCGCCGCTTGGTCAATCACTGATAAGTCTTCGCGTTGGATGTTTTCAATCAAAGCTAAAGCAATGGCCAGCTCATCAGATAACGCCCGTTCAATAGCAGGAATAACTGATTTTCCCGCCATTTTTGCCGCACGCCAGCGCCGTTCTCCAGCGATAATCTCATGGGTAACATCAGCCGTGCTTTTGTCTTCGCTTGCTAGTAATGGACGGATGACAATAGGCTGCATGATGCCATGTTGCTCAATAGACGATGCCAGTTCCATCAAAGCCGTCTCACTCATATCACGGCGCGGCTGGTATTTACCAGCTTGCAAGCGCATAACATCAATCTGTACTAGACTGATTTGGTCTTCAGCACTATCGCTATTCATAGTACTGTTACGAGAAGTGCTGTTACGCGATTTAATACTGTTACGCTTTTTAATATCATTGCTAGCCGAACGTGGTATACGGCTGCTAGCAGTAACAGATTTTTCGGCAGTTCTTGTTCTAGTGTCTGATGCTTGCGTCGCCACTTTTGCTGTCGTATCGGTCGGATTGGCATCACGCACAGCCATATCGTCTTGTAAGGCAGAGGCGGTAATTTGCTTTTCTTTTTTGATTGATCCCAATAAGGCATCTAAACCCCGATTGGCAGCCAATCCTCGTTTCTTCGCCATGATTACCTATCCTCTAACGCCAAAAAAAAGCCAAATGAGTATTAATAAGTGCTTACTTATAAATATAATAATTCGTTGTCTAGCTACTGTTTTTAAACCCAGTTAGCGGCTTTGTTTAATCACTTCATCCGCCAGCTTTTGATAGGCTCGAGCACCTTTTGACCATCTTTCATATGCCAATACCGGCATGCCGTGTGCGGGTGCTTCTGCTAAACGGATATTTCTTGGGATATGAGTTTTATACATGATATCGCCAAAATGTTTTTGTAGCTCAGCCGATACATCACGGGCCAAAGTATTACGCGCATCAAATAGCGTTCTAACAACACCGCGAATAGTTAGCTTAGGATTGAGCTCAGTTAGACGCTCAATCGTCTGTGACAAGTCCGCTAAACCCTCTAACGCATAATACTCGCATTGCATCGGAATAATAACGCCATCCGTTGCTACTAAAGCATTAATAGTCAGCAAATTCAAGCTCGGCGCACAGTCCATAATGATGTAATCATAAGGCTTTTTTTGTCCAGCAGCTTGGTCGGCAACCAATTCCGCCATTGCAGTCTTTAGCAACTCATGGCTATTAGTCTGCCCCATCAAAGTAATATCAATACCGGCTAACTCTCTATTGGTACCAATGACATCGAAGCCAGCTGGACTTTCTACAATAGCGTCTGCTAACGATACGCCATCAAGCAAAACATCCGCCATAGTCAAGGCCAAATCATTTTTATCGAGACCAGTACCGGTAGTAGCGTTACCTTGTGGGTCTAAATCAATCAGCAATACCCGTTTACGCTTAGCAGCTAGGCTAGCAGTCAAATTTACCGCCGTCGTGGTTTTACCAACGCCGCCTTTTTGATTGGCAATAGCTATGATTTCCATACATTCACTCAATTTAATTAATATAGTGCTAGCTTATATATTGTTGCGTGATAGCTCAATTAAGTGCCGGCTATCCTTTAGTCGTGGTACGTCTAGTTTAATGGCTTTAATCTGCCAAGTATCTTGTAGCGCTTGTAACTCTTCAGCATCTGGAGCTTTGCCTTTCATCGCACATAAATAACCCTTGTCCGCTAAACGTGGCTGAGCGGCTTCCACAAAATCTATCAGGCTAGCAAAAGCTCTGGATGTGACAACGTCGTATTGTCCTTCGTGGGCTTCAATACGTGCCGCAATCGGTGTTACATTGCTAAGCCCAAGCTCACTACTGACCTGTTTAATAAAACGGATTTTTTTCTGATTACTGTCTAAAGCGCTGCAATGTCGTTCAGGTTGGCAAATTGCGATAATCACTGCCGGTAGCCCAGCACCCGTACCGATATCCAACAAAGACCCAGCGGGTAAATGCGCTATAATAGCCAGGCAATCAATGACGTGCTTAATCAGCGCTTCTACGGGGTCAGTAATAGCAGTCAGATTATACGCTTTATTCCATAATAGCAGCTTATCTAAGTATAATAATAGCGTTCGCTGCTGCATATCACTGAGCGGTAGCTCTAATGTTTGCACGGCCTGTGCTAAGATATCAGCCAATACTGGCAGCTGAGCACCAAGCTTAACAAAACCAGTCGCATCCATATGAGAATGAGTATTGCTAGTCGTTGTAGCAGTGGACTTATTAGCAAAGAGCTTAGCAGATGCTGACATAGAACAAATTATCCCATTTTGGCGTGTAAACCGGCTATTTTATCATGTGCTCTGCAAGTTGAATAGTTACAGATTGCGCGAATGTCCGCCATCTTATACTATCTAGGGCAATATTAATGATTTATTCAGCCTTAATCACACTAAAACGTCATTAACCCTGCTATTAACTTTGCCATATCTAACTTTTGAGATGACCAACCATACGCCTATGACTGAACAGAAAAACGCCCTTATGACTCAAAACTTAACAGATATTGATAGTTATCAATCCACAGCAACTGCTACCAAAAAAACGGCAGCCCAAATGCCAGCGGTAGAGAATAATAAACAAGAGGCGCCGCATCCGATATTAGCGGAAGTTAATCAACGCTGTCTAATTACTGCTGAGCAGCTCAAGCGCTATAGCAACCCTGAAGAGCTGCCGATAGATACGCGTGCCGTACCAGATTTAAATGTTGGCTTTGGGCAACAACGGGCGATAAAAGCCCTACAAACGGCATTAGATATCCATGCCAGCGGCTATCACGTGTTTGCAGCCGGAGAGAATGGTCTGGGCAAGCGTACCATTATCACTCGCTTATTAAAGCGTATTGCCGCTGATGCACCGACCCCTGATGATTGGGTTTATGTGCATAATTTCGTTGACCCGCGTACCCCAGTGGCACTGCATCTGCCAGCGGGACAAGCCGTACAACTACAGCAACAAGTTAATAACTTGTGGCAACAAGCTAAAAAACGCTTAAACCAACGCTTTCGCAGTGATCATTATCAAAGTAAAATCGAAGCGATTAAAAATGCTACCCATCAAAAAGAACACCACGCCTATGACGCCTTAAATGCGGAAGGTAAACAATACGATTTGGCACTTACCTTTAGAGCGTTTGATAATAAAGCAGTATTTGTCCATCCTAGCGAACTGCCAACAGAAGATGGCATTAATAGTAATAGTAGTGATGCACAAAACAGTGATAATGATAAAAGAACCAGCAAAGATACTGCAAACAATCACGACCAAAATGATAATATTAGTAGTGACAATGATAATAATGAATACGAAGCTGAGCTCAATAACTTCGAGCAAAAAAACCATATGCAAAAGCGGCTTAATCAACTAACGATTGCTCTAGAGCAGTTAGAAGATGAGGCCAATGACGAGATTGAAGCGCTGCATCGCGATATCGCCCGCCGCACTCTCCAGCCCTTATTTACGCATATTCGTGAACAATTCAAAGATATTGCATCGGTTCTCGACTACCTACAAGCCATTTCTACCGATATGGTCTCCCATGTCGAGCGTATCGTCAATGGCGATGATGAAGAGTTTATTGCTGCCGTATTAGCCACAACGCCCAGCCGTTACGCAGTCAATGTCATGGTCAGCCATGAGCCTGATGGCGGCGCACCGGTAATCTTTGAAGACCTGCCCACCCATTTAAATTTATTAGGTCATGTTGAGCAAATCACTCAACTCGGCACCGTGACCACCGATGTTAGTATGATACGTGCCGGCGCATTACACCGTGCCAATGGCGGCTACCTGTTGTTAGAAGCCAGCCACGTGCTTGAATATCCATATGCATGGCAAGGACTAAAACGGGCCCTGCAATCACGCAAAATCAAGCTGTCGAGCCTTGAGCAAATGCTGACTTTAACCGGCAGCTTATCCTTAGCGCCCGCCCCGATTGACCTAGATATCAAAGTCATTTTGTTAGGGGAACCGGATTTATATTACGAATTATTAGAGCTAGAGCCGGAGTTCGATGCAGTCTTTAAAGTACGCGCTGACTTCCATGATGATGTCACTCGTACAAGCGAACACGAATTAGCACTGGTCACTAAAATGGCTGATATTATCGATTATGCCAAGCTCTATCCTTTTGATAGTAATGCCCAAGCGGCTCTGCTTGAACATTTGAGTTTGCAAGCGGAAGACCAAGATCGACTAAGTCTACATAGCGATCTCTTAATCAAACTTTTGCATGAGTCTAATCGCCACGCGCGCCTAGATGGACAGAGTATCGTTAATGCTAGTCACGTCACTCAAGCGATTAATGATATGGATGAGCGCTCAGGATATCTGCGCGACCTCTATTGGCAAGAGCTCAAAAATGGTCAACAGCTCATCAATACTCACGGTCACGCGGTCGGACAAATTAATGCTTTAACGGTAGTTAGCTATGCCGATAGTGAGTTTGGCATGCCAGCGCGCCTAACAGCAGTGATTCAGCCCAATGTCGGTACCGGTGAGATTCTTGACATTGAACGTGATGTCGATTTGGGCGGCAGTTTACATGCCAAAGGTATGCTGATTATGACCAGCTATCTACGCGCTTTATTCAGCCAGCATCATGCACTTAATTTTAGCGCCTCATTGGCCTTTGAACAAAGCTACGCTCATATCGATGGCGATAGTGCTACTGTGAGCGAAGCCTGCGCATTGCTATCAGCCCTAGCCAACGCCCCGATCAACCAAGCTTTTGCTATTACCGGCTCTATGAATCAGCTGGGTGAGGTGCAAGCGGTCGGTGGTATCAACGCCAAGATTGCAGGCTTTTTTGATGCCTGCCGTGAGCAAGAATTAACCGGACAACAAGGCGTGGTCATTCCCATGGCCAATGTGAAGCATTTAATGCTACGTGACGACATTATCGATGCCGTCGAAGCCGGGAAATTTCACATTTACGGCGTGCACACCCTCAGTGAAGCGTTAACGCTCATGACAGGATTGCCTATTGATACCATGAACAAAAAAGGCTGTTATCGTAAAGAGACTTTATTTGGCAAAGTATTGCAGCGTCTGATGCTATGGGATGAAAACCAAGATGCAGCAGAAAATGCTGAAGATAAAAAGGCCAAGAAAAAAGCCAAAAAGAAACGTAAAGCTAAGCGCCAGAAAAAAGACGATAAAAAGAAGAAAGAACCGGTGCTTGTAAATAATATTACAAAAGACGATAACTTAGAAAATGATAGTATAGAAAGCAATGAAGTAAAAAGGTAATTTAAATTATTTTTGATAGTGCTATAACTTAAGATTCATTTATATAGGTTATCTCTTAATGACTGTGCAAAAATCAACTGAACAACAAGCTAACGCCTCTACTATTATTGATACTAATATTGCGGATAAAGGCATTGCCGATACTGAGAGCGACACTGTGGCCAGCCGTCATGGCGCAGCAACTACCGCCCGGCAATGGCAAGTATTATCACAGCTACAGCGTAATCGCTGGGTCGGCACGACTCATGTTTATGAGCAGCTTATATTAGCCGGCTTTGATATTAGTTTGCGCACGGTTCAAAGAGACTTAAATGCTCTGGCAAAACGCTTTCCTATCGAAAAAAATAATGCCAATCCGCAAGGTTGGCGCTGGTGTGATGATGCGCCACTACAAAGCTTGCCACATATGAATTTGTCGCAAGCGGTTGCTTTTAATATGGTCGAAGCCAACCTGACTCAATTGCTGCCCCCTGCTATACTGGATGAGTTATTTCCCTGGTTTGATTTGGCGCGGCGGCAGCTTAAAGACAGTAAAGTTACACATTCATGGATTGATAGAGTGCGTATAGAACCGGCAACTCAGCCCTTAATCGCCCCGCATATTGATTTGAACAGTAAAGACAATATTTATCATGCCCTATTTTATCAGCTACAAATTAACGCTTGCTATACCCGCAGCAATAAAACAGAAGCCAGCAAATATATTCTAAACCCCATTGCTATCATTCAGCGCGGCGTCGTCATTTATTTATTGGCGACTCGCACCGATGATCCAGAGGCTATTATTCGTACCTTTGCCTTGCATCGTTTTACTAGCGTTGAATTATTAGATAGCGTCGCGCAAACGCCCGCTAACTTCCAACTTGACAGCTATTTGGATGGCGGTAGCATGGGCTTTACCCATCCACTGCTCAGCCAATTACCCGACCACGGTAAAAATACGGTTATCGAACTACACTTTACCAAAGTAGCAGGCAGAAGCCTCACAGAAAGTAAACTGAGCGACGACCAAACGGTCACTATCAACAGCGATGATACCCTTATTATTAAAGCCAGTGTGAACCTGAATTCACAATTGGTGTGGTGGCTGCGCGGTTTTGGCAAAGGGTTATTAGATGCTAAGCCGCCGTTATTGTATCAAGCGGTATTGGATAACGCTTTCCAACAAGAATAGAAATAAAAAATAATGATCCATTAAAAAAACAACATAATCATAAACAAGGAATATTATGTCAACCACTCCTTCATCATCGCTAGTTTCAGACAGCTTAACGGCTCTTGGCTTAACGGCTGACACTTTATTTTTTGCCTTAAATTATGATTTTACCCCCACCAAACCTAAAGGTATGCTGAAGCGCTTTAAAGAAAATCAGGGCGCGATTGATCTTGACCTAGCGTGCGTGCTATATGATGACGATTGCACCATAAGCGATTTGGTATGGTTTAAGCAATTGCGCGATAAGACGGAATCGGTGCGCCACCAAGGTGATAGCCTAGACGGTAGAGACCGAGGCGAGCAAGCGATGTATCATGCACCGCTAGACCAAGAACAAATCCGCCTGTATTTGGATAAAGTCCCAGCACACATTAACCACATCGGTCTCATTGCCAGCTCATACTTTGGGCAACCATTCACTGCCGTCGACAAGGGTGAAATACACCTTAGTGATGATGAGGGCAACCGCGCTTTTGAAGTCACTTTAAAACACCTACCTAACGACTGTAACTCGATTTGGATAGCCAGCTTACGCCGCGAAGTTGATGATTGGCACTTAACGCTACAAAACTTACCATTATCAGCCACTGACCTGCAAAAAGCGGCACAGCAAGTTGCTCATGAGCTTGCTCGCGCTCTGCCAACACCGCAAACAGCGCGCGGATAATAAGACGTTAATCATTTATTAAATAAAGAAAGGGAAAATAAGCCAATCATCGGCTTATTTTCCCTTTCTTTATTCTATTACCAGTTATCACCCTAGGCATCATTTCTAGAGCTTTATTTTTTAGGAATTTACTCTAGCGCCTCTCCACAATGCGGACAAAAATTCTTTTTACGCACTTCTTTTTCGCGACGATCAAGCTCTTGCTCACGTAATACTTGTAGCACGATATCTTGCGCCTGCTCTTTATCCAGTCCCAGCTCACGACGAATCTTATCTATCATGCTTTGGTTCTGTACCAAATCAAAGTCACCATCGACCAAGTACTCACGGAATTGCTGCTCCAACTCATCACGACGTTGCGCAAGCTCATTGGCCAGTCCCGTGGCTAAAATACCAGCAGGCAGTGCTGCCAAACCCACACCCAAGATGGTAATGACCGCACCCAATATCTTACCCGCACTAGTAATAGGCGTTACATCTCCATAACCAACGGTTGTAAGCGTGACCACCGCCCACCACATGGCTTTCGGTATCGATTCAAACTCCTCCGGCTGCGCATGGTTCTCTACCAGATAAATACCACTAGATGCCGTTACAATCATAATAATTAAAATAAAAATAACCGCCTGAAACGAGCCTTTTTCTTTGCTAATCACCACCAATAAAATGCGCATCGAGGCAAAATAACGGGTCAGTTTTAGAATTCTAAATAGACGTAAAATCCGTAAGAAACGTAAATCAATACTGACAAAGAAGTTCAAAAAGGCTGGGGCAATAGCAATTATATCAATCAACGCCGACGGACTCTTAAGCCACTGCCAACGCTGACGCCATGTCGTGTTATCAGGTTTAGCTTCAGCCACACTCCATAAGCGCAGCAAATACTCAATAGAGAACACCACGATAGAAAAGTTTTCAAAATGGGTAAAGTAGCTTTGGTAAGGGTAATACCACTGATCGACAGACTCAAAGATGACTGCTGCCACATTGGTCATAATCAAAAAAATTAAGAAATAATCAACGTAACGACTGAACAGAGTGTCATGATCGTCATTTTGCAAAATATTATAGACAAAATGACGAAAGCGCCGTATAGACTGGAATAGCATGCCGTCCCTTAAGGGTATAACACCGATAGCATATTGGTTAATTCATAACTCTAAGTTTTAGAGCTTTGAATTAACCAATATGCTATAGCGATAATGAAGATGAAGGTGTCAAAATTGATAATAGCGGCAATTATACAAAATTTGCGTAGTGAATGTAGACCAATACCAGCAATAACAATAACGTAAGGCCCAAACCTAACTGCAAGATTCGCTGTTCTATCAGCAAGCTACTGCTTAGACTGTTAGAAGGCACCAATGACATTCCGCACTGCAGACAGATATTGTCTGCACAATTTAATACTGCCATTGAGCGTGCGTGGTAACAGCGTAGTGGTGAATTACTACAATAGCCCGTCATATATTATCACCACCTTTGTTATAAATACTGTCTCTTATCGTTAGACTTTTAATTGGAATATTGATAAGCATTAATCACGAGGCCTGTAAATTTTTTATAAATAAGTTTCACTTTCCTATCTAATTCACTACTGTTTGTAAGGAATATGTATTATAATCTTTCCAAGAGATTAGCTGTCATTTTATGGCTATAACTTTGCCAATCAGTAACGGATGTCATCCCTCATCTGTACTACTGATAATCATTGATTACGTTAAGGAACCAAATGATGAAACTACAATCCCTAGTTTTAGCTACTGCCGCTGCACTTACTATGACTACTGCTATTGCTGTGCCTGCTGGTACTTGGTCAGTAGCTGCCGGTGCTCACTATGTTGACCCTAAAAGTGATAATGGTAATGTAACTGTAGGCGGTGATAAATTCTCTGTTGATGTTGACGGCGATGTACGTCCAACAGTCAGTGGTGAATATTTTATCGCTAATAACGTAGGTATCGAATTACTAGCTGCGATTCCATTTCATCATGACTTTACATTAACTAATGCAGATGGTGTTAAAGTTAGTGGAAAAACCCAGCATTTGCCACCTACTCTTTCACTACAATATCACTTTGATGGCTATAACATGCCTATGAATGTGAAGCCATTTGTTGGTGTTGGTGTGAACTATACGACTTTCTTTAAAGAAAGAGTTGCTACTGGGGGTGATTTAGATCTTGATGATAGCGTTGGCGTAGCTGGCCACATCGGTCTTGATATTCCATTTGCACCAACTGAATCTTTCCGTATCGACGCCCGCTATATGGACATCAAAACAGATGCTACCTTAGATGGTAACGATATTGGTGAAATCGATATCAGCCCTTGGGTTTACGGCGTTGCTTTTGTAAAACAGTTCTAGGGCGTGTCATCAATTAGAAAGTATATTTTAGAATAAGTTATACTTATTTATGTTTAGGAACATGAGACTAGCGACCATGATAAGACGGCATGCCCTACGCGATGACCAATGGGAACGAATTAAAGACATTCTGCCTGGTAAATCAAGTGACGTCGGAG
>NZ_CAJHBT010000025.1 GCF_904846675.1 Psychrobacter urativorans
CTCCGACGTCACTTGATTTACCAGGCAGAATGTCTTTAATTCGTTCCCATTGGTCATCGCGTAGGGCATGCCGTCTTGTCATGATGTCTGATATCGGGTTTCCAATTTAGAATAAGTATAACTTACTCTACAAAAGAAGCGCTAATTGATGACACGCCCTAGCCACTATTGATTAGAAAATCAGCAATATTATGCAAAAAACCTTGCTTTTTATAGGCTTTCACGGCATTGTTAACGGTTGACATTGTCATAAATAATTGTAAAGAGGATTGAGTTGCATGAGTAATTTAACAGTAGGCTTGGTAGGTTGGCGCGGCATGGTTGGCTCAGTGCTGGTTCAACGGATGCGTGAAGAAAATGACTTTGCTGGTATCACGCCAGTGTTTTTTTCGACCAGTAATGCCGGCGGTGACGCCCCAAGCTTTGATGGTGTCGCTACAAGCCAATTGAAAGATGCTCATGATATCGAGACATTAGCTGCTTGTGACGCGATTATCACCTGCCAAGGTGGCGACTATACAGAAAAAGTACATCAGCCCTTGCGCGATAGCGGCTGGAATGGTTATTGGATTGATGCTGCCAGTACCCTACGCATGGAAGATGAGAGCATCATTGTGCTTGACCCAGTCAACCGCAAAGTCATCGACAGGGCTTTAGCTGATGGCAAAAAAGACTTTATCGGTGGTAACTGTACCGTGTCACTTATGCTAATGGCAATCGGTGAGCTGTTTAATAAAGGCTGGATCGAATGGGTCAGCGCCATGACTTATCAAGCGGCTAGTGGCTCAGGTGCGAATAACATGCGCGAGCTAATTAATGGCATGGGTGTACTACGTGATGCGGTCAAAGATGAGCTGGCAGACCCTGCGAGCGCGATACTTGAGATTGATAAAAAGATTGCTGAAACTCAGCGCTCAGCTGACTTCCCTAAGCAGTACTTTGGTGTGCCATTAGCCGGTAGCTTAATTCCATATATCGACTCGCAACTGGAAAACAAACAGTCACGGGAAGAATGGAAAGGCGGTGTTGAAACCAATAAAATTCTTGGTAATTCAGAAGTCGATAACATCGCTATTGACGGTATGTGTGTCCGTGTTGGTGCGATGCGCTGTCACGCACAAGGCTTAACAATTAAGCTGAAAAAAGATATTCCGCTAGAGGAAATCGAAGCGGCGCTAAAAAACAGCGGCAATCAGTGGTTAGATGTAGTCGAAGACGATAAAGAAGGAACTATGAACCGTTTAACGCCAGTGGCCGTCACTGGTACATTAACTGTGGCAATTGGTCGTTTACGTAAGCTCAATATGGGACCTGAATATTTAGGTGCCTTTACCGTTGGTGACCAACTGTTATGGGGCGCAGCCGAGCCGTTACGCCGGATGCTAAACATCATTCGTGAGCAAAAATAATAAGCAGCTTTTTAATAGAAGCCTATTAGCAGTTGCTTCATAAGCAATGATAATAAAATAAAAAAGACAGCCTAGGCTGTCTTTTTTTGGGTCGATTTTACTACCGTCATTTAATAGAGTCTGTTTATTAAAAGAACCAGCTTGATACAAGTAAACAGTTATTTCTGCTGGTAAGGAATCATAACCTCATTACGGCGCATAAATGGTAATATCCACGGCGGATTATAACGCGCCAGCTCGGAGGTACCGGTTATAGTTAATTTTTGACTTTGCATCCAAGTCCGCAAGGTCTCTGTCTTGTCTACTACTCTATTATTACCAGCAAGTCCTGAGAATTGAATGACCCCATAAGTCTTAACGGGTAGCTCAGTAATCGTAATGTCCGAGTTATTAGGTTTGGGCAAGGTTTGCATAGTGTAATGACTGGGCATAATAAACTGTACCCGCCACTTGCCATTATCCTGCTGTGCTTCTTGTAATTGTTGTATCATCACAGGTGCGGTCATAGCAATCTTTTTTGACTGCTCAGCGTTATCGGTGTCATTGCTATCAGTGCCATTACTGTCAGGGTTGTTGTTTTCATTAACAGTTTGCGGCTGCATCATTACTGGAGCCGTCATGCTGATTTTACTACTGTCCCCACTTAGCGCAGTATTATTACCAAAAATATAGTCTGCCAATATTTTAAATCCTTGGCGACTGGCAGCATCTTGATCGCCTGTCACCCAAGTCTGTGCGACGAGCTGGGCATCATAGCGACGTAACTCAAAGTCTTCGGTCTGATTCAAAATAGTATAATTAGGTTCTTCAGTGGCCATAGCAACTCCTCGTATAAGTAGTGAAGTGACAAGCAATAGAGAAATTAAGCTTTTATAACTTGTCTCCGCAGTTCAATAGTATTGTTTTTTATAATACGTACGGCTCAAAGGTGAGAGAAAAAAGCACTCATTTTTTAATCTACTCATACCTATACTTTAACAATCAGCTAACGGCTGTGTCTATTGCTGTTAGGTATACTGCACTGCCTGCTATCTACTTATATATACAACGTTCTCTGCAAAGCCATGTGAAGCGCTATATGACCACACATATAAATTATTTATATAATAAACAGAAGACAGAAGATTAAAATTAACTTTGTTCCTCTTAACGCCTATCTTAATATCTACACCCAAAAAATAACCAGCAATGCTATAATTAGTGCTATTTTCATAGCTTAGATAGCGACTATTATATGCAATTTACCTTACATAAAACGGCCAGCGGCGATACTCGCGCACGTCGCGGCACCGTTCATCTTAATCATGGTGACGTCCAAACCCCCGCTTTTATGCCAGTTGGTACTTACGGCACGGTTAAAGGTATGCTGCCACGCGATATTGAAGCCATTGGCGCTGATATTATATTAGGCAATACTTTCCATCTATGGTTGCGCCCTGGTACCGATGTCATCGACAAGTTTGGCGGCTTGCATCAATTTATGCATTGGGATAAGCCAATCCTGACCGATTCCGGTGGCTTTCAGGTATTCAGCTTAGGCGCTATGCGTAAAATTACTGAAGAAGGTGTAAACTTTAAATCACCCATTGATGGCGCTAAAGTATTTTTATCACCAGAAAAATCGATGCAGATTCAGTACAGTCTAAACTCTGACATCGTTATGCAATTCGATGAGTGTACGCCCTATCCTGCCACTCATGATGAAGCCAAAAAGTCTTTAGAGTTATCACTCCGCTGGGGTCAGCGTTGCCTTGATGAGCATCAAAATCTAGGCAGCACCAATGCCTTATTTGGTATTATCCAAGGCAGCATGTATGAAGACTTGCGTCGGCAGTCATTGGAAGGTCTGTTAGAGATTGGCTTTGATGGCTACGCAATCGGTGGACTGTCAGTCGGCGAACCTAAAGATGAGATGATGGATGTCTTAGACTATATTCCAGACGCCATGCCAGCGGATAAACCGCGCTATCTGATGGGTGTTGGCAAACCTGAAGATATCGTTGAAGCTGTGCGGCGTGGGGTAGATATGTTTGACTGTGTGATGCCGACTCGTAACGCCCGTAATGGTCATTACTTTGTTACTGGTAATTTGGATAACATTGGCATCGTACGTATTCGCAATAGCCAATATCGTAATGATGAGGGACCGTTGGACCCTGAATGCGATTGCTACACTTGTCAGAATTTTAGCCGTGCCTACCTCTATCATCTTAACAAATGTAAAGAGATGCTGGGTGCACAGCTAGCAACTATCCATAACCTGCGTTATTACCAACGCTTGATGATTGGTATCAGGGAAGCCATTGAGCAAGATAGCTTTGATGCGTTTGTGAATGAGTTTTATAGCATACGCGGACAAACGGTCCCTGAGCTAAACTTACGCTAATTATTACTCATTTAACCGCAGTTTTTACACCCTTCAAAATATAAAAAAGGCCTAAGATAATCTTAGGCCTTTTCTATTAACTGTCTCTTTTATTAGCACTTTTTTTGATTATACTATCTTGATCGTACTAATGAATACTTAGCTCATAAGGGTAGTAATAAAGACCACAATCACCGCGATTGGTGCGACAAATTTAGCAATAATTTGCCAGAGTGTCCAAGCTGTACCAGACAGATTAAGCTCTTGTTGGATACTACGTTGATCCATTCTCCAAGCGAAGAATACAATCGCTGCTAGACCCGTCAATGGCAATAAGAACTTACTGGTTAGCTTATCTAACACATCAAAGATACCGTTACCCATGATGGTAAAATCCGCCCATAGGTTGAACGATAATAGTGCCGCAATACCCAATAGCCAAATCACAGTACTAGCAACGATAGTTGACATCGTACGGCTCATTGAGGTGCGCTCTTCTAAAAACTCAACTGATGGTTCTAATAATGAGATTGAAGACGTTACTGCCGCAAAGGTAATTAACAAGAAGAATAACGTACCAATGATAATGCCGCCAGTCATACTACCAAAGGCGATAGGCAAGCTCACAAATATAAGACCAGGACCTGAAGCAGGGTCAAGACCATTGTTAAAGATAATCGGGAAAATCGCCAAACCGGCAGCTAAAGCAATGACAGTATCCAAAATGATTACCATACGTGCGGTTTTTAGCAAATTTACTTCACGGCCTAAGTAGGAACCATAAGCGACCATGATACCCATACCAATAGACAGCGTGAAGAAGGCATGACCTAATGCCGCTAACATGATATCGCCAGTCAGCTTGCTCAAATCAGGGACAAATAGATAGTTAACTGCTTCACCAAAACCGGCATTCATGGCGTTATAACCAACGATGACGAATAAAATAATACCTAATAATGGCATCAGAATCTTGGCAGTGGTTTCGATACCACGGGTCACGCCAATACCGACAATCAGGGCAGTAATCACCATAAACACCGTATGCCAAATGGTCAGTGTACTGGCCGAAGCCAGCATGGCATCAAAGGTTGCGCCAACAGCATCGCCGTCTTGACCGCTAAAGCTACCGGTACTTACTTTGGTGATATAGTTAAGCGCCCAACCACCGATGACACTATAGAACGATAGAATTAAGAAACCACCTAAAATACCAGTTGCACCAACAATACCCCAACTACGAGATTTACCTTCGCTTGCTGCAACATCAGTAAAGGTATTAACAGGATTTTTTTGCCCTCGACGACCGATTAACCATTCGGCAACCAATATTGGAAAACCGACTAGTGCGATACAAAATAAATAGGCAATAACAAAAGCGGAACCCCCACTCTCACCTACCATATAGGGAAATTTCCAAATATTTCCTAAACCTACTGCTGAGCCTACTGCTGCAAGGACAAAGCCAAAGCTTGAACTCCACTGCGCGTGTTCTTGTTTGTTGATAGCCATTATGCCGTCCTCATGACCCGCTCAATATTGCTTATGATTAATCTTAATCATCGTTAGTAGCCATAAATAGTCATTCGACTGTCTAACTAACACATCAATGTGACGCGCTCAGCAACATTAAGAAAGGATTATTTACAATGTTGTAAAAGCTCAGTTTCTGCTAAGCCACTGGAAAAGTCAAGTGATGATAAACACGAAAGGCCATAACTAATAGTTATGGCTAAAAAAATCTCAATAAGTATAGGAGCTTAATTCAGTAGAGGATAAGAGATTAAGGGCGCGATAAAAGACCTTATAGCGAATCCTAGCGGACAACACCACGTTCACTGTGCTGCAAAGAGTTGATAAGTAGCTCAATTTTAGGTTCTTTAGGCAGCAATTCTTCTCGTAATATGGCAAGCGCTTGCGCAGTGGTTAATCCAGATCTAAAAATAGCCATGTAAGCTTGGCGCAAGACATCGATAGTCTGCGGTGACCAATCTTTACGGCGCATTCCTTCAATATTAAGACCATGTGCATGAGCAGGATTACCAGATACCATAGTAAAAGCGGCCACGTCTTTTAAGATTAAACTGGCACCTCCCACCAAACTATAATCATCAACCCGGCAAAACTGGTGAACACCTGAGTTACCGCCGATAATGGTATGATTACCGATAGTGACATGCCCTGCGATACCCGCATTATTAGCGATTACATTATGATCTCCAATCGAACAGTCATGGGCGATATGGGTATTAACCATCAATAGATTGTGACTGCCAATCTTGGTTATACCTTCATCTTGCGCGGTACCTCGATGCAGGCTACAAGCTTCACGAATAGTATTGTGATCGCCAATCTCTAGCCACGTGCGCTCACCGGCATACTTTAAATCTTGCGGATCTTCACCGATGCTGGCGAACTGATAAAATTGATTGTGCTTACCGATTTTAGTGAGTTTTGTGACTACCACATGCCGATACAAAGTAGTATGCGCGCCAATCGTTACCTCGTCACCAACGATACAATACGGACCGATGACTGCGGTGTCATCGATCATAGCAGACGGTGAGATGAGCGCTGTAGGGTGAATCTGACTCATAATGCAGGCCTTTGTATCATTTAATGCAGGTAAGTAGTGAAAATTACATTTGGTTAAGCAAGTAGCTTCATCACAACAATTAGCCGCTTGTCACTGTTCTTGGCGGGCAATCATCACTTGAGCACTTGCTGCCAGCTCATCTTCCACATGTACCGTACAGTCAAACTTATAAATACCACGCTTTTGCACAACCGTTTTAGCACGAATAATCAGCTGATCCCCCGGAATTACACGACGTTTAAAACGCACTTTATCGACCCCTGCAAACAAATATAGATAGCCATCTTCAGCGGTCAAGCCTGCGCTGATGAAGCCCAGTACCCCTGAAACTTGCGCCATGGCTTCTACCATCAACACTCCTGGCATAATCGGCTCATCAGGGAAATGACCATTAAAAAACTCTTCGTTAATAGTGACATTTTTGATGCCCGTGATGCACTCACCCGGCTTACATGCCGTAATTTTATCGACCAGCATGAATGGATAACGATGCGGCAGATAATGTTTGAGCGTGTGATAAGTCAATGGCAAGGTTAGCCCTTGCTCAGATAATGCTTTAATATCGTCATCAATTAGGGTGTCAATATCAGTGGCGCTCATAACGGGGCTTCCTTGCTGTTGTTGCGGGCTATTAATAATACGATGTAAGAAATAATATGTATTTATTTGATATAAATTGTAGTTATTATTAAAACTCTAAAAAGCTATTCATTACCAAGCTGACGGAAGCGTACAGCAGCACGTCGCCATTTGGCGGTTGGCATTGCTGCTGTCCCTGAGGAATATGAGCCCGCTGTTTTAATGGATTTGGTCACCATTGTCATGCCTGATAAAATGACATCATCCGCAATCTCAATATGGCCATTAATACCGACTGCGCCGCCAATAATACAGCGTTTACCAATAGTCGTGCTGCCTGCAATACCTGTTTTAGCAGCAATAGCGGTACCGTGACCGATGCGTACGTTATGTGCTATTTGCACAAGGTTGTCAATAATAACATGATTGCCAATGACGGTATCATCAATCGCGCCGCGGTCAACGCAGGTGTGACTGCCAATACGCACATGATTGCCGATAATGACACGACCAAGCTGGGCAATACGTACCCACCCACTGGAACTTGGGTCACCTGTCGGCGCAAAACCAAAACCTTCAGCACCAATACTCACTCCAGTATGCAACCGCACGTGATTGCCAATCCTACAGTCATGGCCAATCACTACGTGCGACTTAATAACTGCATCAGTACCAATCTGGGAGTGCGCCTCAACGACGGCATGCGAATCAATACAGCTACGCTCACCAATATGAACCTGCTCACCAATCACGCAATAAGGACCAATGCTGACCTCGTCACTGATAACCGCGCTATCAGCGACGACGGCTGTCGGATGAATGCCAGTGTTAGCGCTATTAAGCACAAACAGTTGACTGCCGCTGGCATAAGCCAAATAGGGTGTTGCCACTACCAGCGCTATGGACGTTACCGGAACCTGATCACGGTAGGGCTCAGTAACCAGCATTGCCCCTGCCTGGCTATTAGCTAGGCTAGATATATAGCGCGGGTCGGCCAAAAAACTCAGTTGTGCACCATCGGCATCAGTCAAACTGCCAACACCATTTAGGCGGGTATGCAACTGTTCAGTACTGAGCTCAGATTTATTCAATACTGGCTGGCATTGCTCAATTTTGGTAATAAGTTGTTCAATCGTTATCATAATTCAAGTTAGTACGCTTTATAAAATTAGACGAGCGCCGAGCTAAAACCTTAGCTTGACGACCAATTAAAACCTCATTGTATTGCGCTCAATTTAAGACACTGAAGCTATTTAAAGCAAACCAAGCTAGAACGGACTAAGTTTGAATATATCAACTTAGAACGTGCTACCAATCTGGAATTGTACTTTCTCAGTCTCATCGCCTTCTTTATCACCAATGGGTACGGCATAACTTAACGAAATCGGTCCAATAGGGGTATACCAAGTAATACCGGCGCCCGCACTGAAACGGAATTTATTATCTTGGGTCAGAAGCGGTATATCGGTTTGTTTATTGCCCACTGGATCAAAGAATTTACGGTCTTCTTTATCAGTGGTATCGAATACTTGGCCGCCTTCAGCGAATATTACCGGACGCACTTGTTCTGCCCAATCACCTTTAAATGGCATTGGCAAAATTAGTTCGGTACCAAAGCTGACTAAGGCGTTACCACCGACCTCTTCATCTTGCAGACGGTCAAAACTGTCATCGACGGCATCATAGTAGCTTTTAGATCTAGGTCCAAGGGTTGATGCTTCATAACCACGTACGGAACCATAACCACCGGCATAGAAGTTCTCATAGAATGGTAAGTCGTTACCATAACCAAGCTTAGTATAACCACGTGCTACCCAGTCTTTATAGAATGGATAATACACGTTACCACGATATATCATTTTTTGATAACTGGCATCACCAAGCCCAATAGTAGCATCAACAGTATGGCTCATACCTTTAGTCGGGAATACGGGACGGTCTAGAGTACTGTAATCCCAGCCCAGTAAGAGATTGTAGGTACTATAGTCATTCTTGAAACCAGCACGCCCAGTAAGTTCACCCTCATCATTTTTATAGCTTTCAAACGAACCGCCATCATCAATCAGCTGCTGAACGTTTGAAACTCCGAGACGGCTACCACCACGAACTGAGGTATTATCGACATTTAAACCGGCGCTAACGCGCTTGGTTTCATCGACTGGATAGCTATAGTTTAGCGTCCCACCATAAGAGTCGGTAACATAGTTACTAACGTTCCTATCATCGTACTTGGTCTCACGATAATAAGCACTGATGCCTTGTGAGACCCCATTTTCAGTGAAGTAAGGATCGGTATAACCTAAGCTATAAGAGTCGCGAGTCTCTGAGCGTGATAATCCCGCTTTAACTCGGTTACCGGTGCCCATAAAGTTGTTCTGAGTCAAATCTACTTGGAAAGTCACACCGCCACTTTGTGAGTAACCCGCGGCAATAGTCGAGCTACCTGAGGGCTGCTCTTCAACAGTATAGTAGACATCGACTTGGTCTGGCTGATTGGGCACGGGTTTAACTTCAACGTTAACGCCTTTAAAAAAGCCTGTACGCATCAAACGCGTGCGCGACAGCTGGATTTTTTCATTAGAAGCAAGCGCGCCTTCTAATTGACGCATCTCACGGCGTAGTACTTCATCTTGGGTACGCAAGTTACCGTTAAAATTAATACGGCGCACATAAATAGGACGGGCAGGATCGATATAATAATCGATATCAACGATTTTGGTATCTTCATCAATGCGAGGAACCGGACGAACTTGGGCCAAATAATAGCCTTCGTTACCATAACGGCTTTTTAGTGCCGCGGTGGTTGCATCAAGCTTGGCTTGAGAGTATTGCTCATTGGGTGCAAAAGTGACTAGTTCCTTCAGCTGATCATTATCAAACTTAGGCTGACCTAAGAAGTTGATATCACCGAATTGATATTGCTCCCCTTCACTTAAGCTAATTTCAATAAACACACTGCGTTTATCTTCACTGATATTAAGCACTGCATTATCGACGTTAAAACGCACGTAGCCATCATTTTGATAAAGCGCTTTTAGGTTCTCTAAACTGGCCGCCAGCTTTTCTTTAGCATAGCGATCAGACTTAGACAGTAAACGCGTCCACGATGATTCTTTTACCGCAAAGACATCTTTAATATCAGAATCACTGAAATGCTTATTGCCAATAATATTAATATCGACTACTTTAGCAGGCTTGCCTTCGATAAAGCGCACGTCTAATTTAACGCGGTTACCATCAAGCAGCGTTTGGTCGACTTCGATATTACTATTATAATAACCTTGGCTGATATATTGCTGCTGTAGCTCATTGGCCACGCCTTGCAGCGTCGACTGTTTAAGCACAGCGCCTACAGATAAACCTGCGTTTTTTAGTCCTTGCTCCAGTCCCTCTTTAGGTATCAGCTTATTACCGTCAAAGTTTACTTCGGCGATAACAGGGCGTTCAATAACATCAAAACGCAGCTGGCCACCTTCAACGCGGCTTTGAATATTGGCGAAATTATCGGTGGCATATAGGGCTTTGATGCTGGCTGCAAGGCTTGCGTCCGTGACCGTATCACCCACCGAAACAGGTAACACCGGATAGAGACTATCGGCAGTTAGGCGCTGTAGCCCTGAAAAGTCGATGTCTGTTACCACAAAGTCTGCCGCTTGTGCCGACATACTCATCATCGCTACCACTAACGGCAACCCAGCCGCGCTCATAAATAAAGGCGTACGCATAAACACTATCCGTCAATAAAAAACTTGCTTAAGTTAAGGTAAAAAGCGCGTGTTGTCTAGCCCAATCAATTCGGAGTTTTTAACTCAAACATTGGTGACTCCGAACACTTTATATAAAACGTATCATAAAATAAACTAAAAATTACCATTAGTATAGTAGCAGTGCTATAGCCCGTCAGCATGTCATTGGCATAATCAGGATGCTATTCCCATGCAGACGTTAGTATATCGCATCTTACTCTGTTAGACGGTTACCGTACAATCAAAATAGCCGACTGATATCATTACCAATCGCTAACACCATGAAACCTGCCAGCAAGAGTAAACCGATATTCAGACCTATCATTTGTACGCCTTCTGATAATGGTTTACCCCGAATCAGCTCGATAAGATAATAAACAATGTGACCACCGTCCAATACTGGAATAGGTAACAAATTCAGTACCGCTAGACTCAAACTGATTAAAGCGGCGGTCGACAGCACCATCTCCCAGCTAATATCAAAGCTTTGCTTGGCGACTTTGGCAATAGTAATAGGCCCAGATAGATTTTCAAGTCCAATTGCTCCAGACAGCATTTTTCCCATTGAGCTGACTGTCATCACTGCCAGCTGCTCGGTTTTTTCAAACGATTTAACCAGTGCCTCACCTGCGCCATATACTACCGTGGTTTTATAAGCATTAGGAATGACAATCTCAGATTGAGCAACCATAGCACCAATTTGGCCATAATCGTTACCCAAAGTATCTTTTTTACCTTGTGGCATAATTTGCAGCTGCACCGGTTTATCCGCTCGTAGCACCGTAAAGTTTAGCAATACTTCAGGACTATCACGGATAATTCGGGTGGCGCTTAGCCAATCTACTACTGGTGTATCGTTAATCGCGGTGATACGATCACCGACTTCTAAACCTTGGCGAAGAGCCGCCCCATCAGCTGATAAATCACCAATGATAGGTGCAATTTCTGGTTGCCAAGGCAGCATCCCAAAGCTAGTTAACGCGTCTTTACCTTGAGCATCACCTTGCATAAAGCGCGTCACGGGTGCTTGATAAGTTTGCAAGCCTGTAGCAGATGGCGAAGTGGCTTGGGGTTGTGGGCTAGCTTGCGACTGAAGAGTAACGCTGACATTGTCAGTCTCACCCATACGTCCTGCAAGACGATAATTAATCGCCTCCCATGTTTGCACTTCATGTCCATCAATAGCTACAATTTTGTCACCGGCTGGCAACTGCGCCATCGCTGCTGGACTATCCGGTAATACTTGACCAATATTGGTTGCTAACTGCTCTGATGGGGTCATAAACAACACCCAAAACAGCGCAATGGCAATAATAAAGTTCATAATCGGACCAGCAGCCACAATAGCAATCTTCTTCAGTGGATGCTGACGATTAAAGGCCAAATGTTGTTCATGCTCAGCCACTTCGCCTTCGCGCTCATCAAGCATTTTAACATAACCGCCAAGTGGCAACGCTGAGATGCGATAGTCAATACCGCTCTTCTTACTGGTCCAACCGGCAAGTTTAGGACCGAAGCCAATAGAATAAGTCAGCACCTTAACACCGCACAGCCGCGCCACGATAAAGTGACCCCATTCGTGCAGCGCAATCAGGGGCCCCAATACAAAAATTGCCGCCAATAGCGTTAATAAGAACGTCATTATCTTTTCTCGCTTAGGTTGCTATAGGTTAAGTCGCCTACATTTATATAGGTTTGTTTAATCACTGTCGCCAATTTAAATTGATTTCAGCTATGCGATCTTTGCAATAATGGCATCGGTATAGCGCCGCGCCATCGCATCAATCGCTAGAATATCATCGATATCTGCATCCGTGCCTAATGTCGACACCTGAACTTCAGCCAATGCTTGCTCATTAATATCAGCAATATCTGTCAGGCGTACTTGCCCCGCTAAAAATGCCGCCACAGCGACCTCATTGGCTGCATTGAGCACAATAGTCGCTTGTGTCCCTGCTTGCATGGCTTGGCGCGCCAGACGCAAACAAGCAAATTTTTGTAAGTCAGGTTTAATAAACTCAAGACCACTGAGCGCATACAAATCTAAGGGCTGCGAGCCACTATTGATACGCGCAGGATAGCTGAGCGCATGGGCAATGGGGGTTTTCATGTCTGGGCTGCCCAGCTGCGCCAAAAAGCTACCGTCGCTATATTCTACCATTGAGTGAATGATACTTTGTGGATGAATCACCACATTTATATTATCTTCTGACAAGTCGAATAAATGGCACGCTTCTATCAGCTCTAGCCCCTTATTCATCATGGTTGCTGAATCGACTGATATTTTTTGTCCCATCGACCAATTTGGATGCTTGACCGCTTCTGCTACGCTTGCTTGCTGCATCTGACTAAATGACTGCTGCAAAAATGGCCCACCGGAGGCGGTTAACCACAGATTACGTACCCCGTGGCTACGCTCATGAATTTGGGTATTGTCTTGTTGAATAACAGGCGGCAAACATTGAAAAATCGCATTGTGCTCAGAGTCAATTGGTAACAAAGTAGCATGATGAATCTTTACTGCCTCAATCATCATTTGTCCAGCCATGACCAGCGCTTCTTTATTGGCCAATAAAATACGTTTACCCGCACGCGCTGCCGCTAAAGTAGATGGCAACCCTGCTGCTCCGACAATAGCGGCAACCACCGTATCAACTTGGCTGTCGGTGGCAATATCAATCAATCCAGCATCACCGCCAACCACATCAACATTCAAACCCGCTGTATGCAAGCGCTGAGCGAACTCATCAACGACGACCGTCGGTACGCAAACACGCTTCGGCATAAACTGCTGACACAGTGCCAATAACTTATCTAAACGCTGATATCCTGATAAGGCATAGACCTCATAATCATGCGGATAGCCCGCTAAAATTGTTAAAGTGCTATCGCCAATAGAGCCCGTTGCGCCGAGTACGGCGATGCGTTGCGTCATAATTATGGATGCCTATGATATCGTTATAGTAAATAAAGAGAGTCAAACAACTGAAAAGTATGGATAGCCAGAAATAAAAAATACAAAAAAGACTTATTATAAACCGTTATAAATACAACTCAACAAAAATAAAAAGCCCAGTACTTAGCTCGGCATAATAAACCAGCTCGACAACATTGCTGAACATATCTTTTAAACCACCAATAAGCCGAGTTGCTGCAAGCCCCAAAAACCAAGCGCGAATATCGGGGTCGCAGATAATAGCGAATCGATACGATCAAGTATGCCACCATGTCCTGGCAGAATAGTACCAGAATCTTTGACACCGGCTCGGCGCTTGAGCATTGACTCAAATAAATCACCTAAAACTGAGGCCAAGATAGTTAGCGCTGACAAGGCTATAAATGAAATCAGAGCAATACCTGTCAGTTGCAACTTAAAGACACTAATAGCGATAACCACGAGCAAACCCGTCACCAGCCCGCCAGCAAGCCCTTCCATACTCTTATTGGGAGAAACATTCGGTGCCATTTTACGCCGTCCCAGCTTACGCCCAACGAAGTAAGCACCGCTGTCGGCACACCAGACCATCAAGAATACATATAGCAGCCACCACGCTGACTGTTGCCACAGGTAGAACATAGCCGTAATCGAGGCAGTTAATATCACGCCCCCCATCAGTGCCAGCTGTTTACCATACCATTTGGTATGAGTTGGGAACTTACCGACCCAAGATAGTGCCATCAGCCATATTATTAATGACGCCGCCCACCATAACACCCAAGTTATTGGGAACATGAGTGCTATTAATGTCACTACCAACACCAGCAGCACAAAAACCACTGGCTGCCGCCATTTTGGCATCAGCTTCGTCCATTCGTGGGCGGCAATCGTTACGCCAACCATCAATAACGGCGCAAAAAGAATAGGCGTTTGGCTCGCAAACAGCGCAATACCAACGATAATAATGAGAACAATTGCCGTTTTAATCCGTTGCCACATACCAATTAGGCCTTATAATAATGAGACATATCTGATTAATATTGTATTATAACAATTAATTTATATCTGTTAATGACTGCGATGGCGGCGGCTCTACTTGCTCGCTGGTTTTACCAAAACGGCGCTGGCGCTTAGCAAATTCTGCGACCATTGATGCCAACTCTGCCGCAGCAAAATTTGGCCATAGCGTTTGGGTAAAAAACAGCTCTGCATAGGCTGATTGCCATAATAAAAAGTTAGAAAGACGATATTCGCCGCCCGTCCGTATTAACATATCTACTGCGGGCGTATCGGCAAGTTGCACGTGCTGGCCAAGCATATCTTTATTAATATCGTCGGCGCGTAACTGTCCGTCTTGTACCTGCTGTGCCAGTTGTTTTGCAGCATGAGCAATATCCCATTGTCCACCATAACTGATAGCAATCACTAGGGTCATGGCATTAAAATGAGCAGTTTTGGCTTCAGCGTCTGCCATTAAGTCTTGCAAATCATCACTGAGCTGACTGCGATCCCCAATAAAGCGCAGCTGAATGTGATTTTTTTGCATACGCGGCACTTGCTCATGAATAGCCAGCGCTAATAAATGCATCAAGAGTGCCACTTCATTCGGCGGACGTTGCCAGTTCTCACTCGAAAAAGCAAAGACCGTCAATACTTCAATCCCAGCATCGATACAATACTCAACGATAGGATCTAGTGCATTTTTGCCAGCGACATGACCTTCGCCGTGGCCTAAGGAGTTGGCTTTACCATAGCGATTGTTACCATCCATAATGATGGCGATATGGCGAGGGATAAGGACAGGGGCCGAAGGAGCGGAAGTAGACATGGACGTTACTGCTTATTATTGAGGTAAATTTATCAGGGTTAATTTATTGATAGTGCTGGTTTAGCACACTTATTTATAATCAATTTATAACAACCATTTGAAATAGTGACCTCTTTATAATAACGCAGGTGATGAGATTTAAAAAGTAACGCGCTGCTATTTCACAGGATTATCATAAATAAGGTTTGTCATTAAACACAATTTGCAAATAATAGAAGTTAGTCATATTTATTTATTGATTTAAAATAGAAATAAACAGCCAACAGTATCAAACTATTGGCCGTCTGTTTACACAAATAAGAAAATCAACATGGCTTGCTAAAGGCTATGAAATTGGCTTCTAGCACCTTGTTTTTATCACGCTAAACTTCCATCAAATCAGTTTCTTTTCTGCTTAAACGGCTATCGATAGTTTCGATAAATTTATCCGTAATTTTTTGAATATCATCACTAGCGCGGCGCTCGTCATCTTCTGATATTTCTTTTTCTTTGGCCAAATCTTTAATATCACCCAGCATATCACGGCGGATATTACGGATAGAGACACGGCTGTTCTCAGCTTCTCCGCGCGCCAGCTTTTGCATGTCGCGGCGAGTTTCTTCCGTCAAAGATGGCATTGGTACCCGAATAACGTCAGCAGTCATTGGATTAAGACCCAAATCGGCTTCGCGAATGGCTTTGTCTATCGCTTGCACCATGGTACGGTCAAAAGGCTGTACCAATAGCGTGCGCGAGTCTTCGACGTTAACACTAGCAACTTGGTTTAAAGGGGTGGCTGAGCCATAGTAGCTAACCATTACGCCTGACAACATACCTGGATGTGCGCGTCCCGTACGAACTTTACTAAAGGTGCCTTCGAGCGCCTCTAACGTCTTTTGCATACGCGATTCGCCGTCTTGCTTAATCTCTTTAATCATTACGTGTCCTTATTTATCGATACCGATAATATGTATGGCTGTTCGTTGTTTAAATGCTGACGCAACTTTCAGGTGCTGCGTTACTGCTAATAGCTATAGCTATAGCACTGCCCTATCACTTTAGTGAAAAACGCGCGTGCCTTCATTCTCGCCCATAACGACATTTAATAAGGCATTGGGCTTGGTCATATCAAAAACTTGCAGAGGTACATTATGCTCGCGGCATAGGGCAATAGCAGTCAAATCCATGACACCGAGTTTTTGTTCTAATACTTCATCAAAGGTTAGACCATCATATTTGACCGCATCGGCATGCAAGCTTGGGTCTTTATCATAGACGCCATCCACTTTGGTGGCTTTAAGAATCAAACCCGCTTCAATCTCAATGCCGCGCAGACAAGCAGCGGTATCAGTCGTAAAGAACGGGTTACCGGTACCAGCAACAAAAATGCATACTTCGCCATTTTTAAGATAACGAATAGCGTTACGGCTACTGTAGCTTTCAGTAACTTCACCAATAGGTAAGGCTGACATCAAGCGCGTTTTAATATTGCGACGCTCAAGGGCATCACGCATCGCCAAACCATTCATAACGGTGGCTAACATACCCATTTGATCGCCAGTTACTCGGCCAACCAAGCCTTCTTTTTGCAGCTGCGCGCCGCGATATAAGTTACCACCACCAACGACGATACCGACTTGCACCCCAAGACCACGCAAATGCGCGATGGACAGGCTTATCTTATCAAGCACGTCGCTATCAATACCCATGTCTTTGCCGCCTGCTAAGGCTTCGCCAGAGAGTTTAAGCAAAATACGAGAGTAGCGGGGGTTTTTGTCAGACATGAAAGCACCTTTTTATCGTTAAATTATAATCAAAAATATCGTTAACATAACAATGACACTAGAATACAGAATAAGACATGTGCGCCAAAATAGCACAAGCGTGCTAAATTGCGCTAATTGTAGCAAAAACTGCTCGCCGTTGGGCAATTTTCACGCCTACATTTAATAGTCGATTGGCTTTTTTAAATATTAACTGTAGTTAGCCAACTTTAACCATCATAACTGGCAAATAAATCATATTCGCTGGCGTCATCAATGGTAACCGTCAAGAACTGCCCGACTTTTACCGCGGACGTAATGTCATCGACATAGACATGACCATCAATTTCTGGCGCATCAGCATAACTACGGCAGATAGCAACATTCTCTTCAAAATCAATCTCATCAACTAATACGGTTAAGGTTTTACCGATTTTTTCTTGCAGCTTTTGCGCAGAGATCTCTTGTTGTAACGCCATAAAGCGCTCATAGCGTTCTTGTTTAATAGCTTCAGGCACTGGATTGGGCAAGTCATTGGCAACTGCGCCTTCGACGTCTGAATAAGTAAACGCACCCACCCGATCGAGACGGGCCTCGACTAACCAATCGAGTAAACATTGAAAGTCCTCTTCTGTTTCCCCTGGGAAGCCAACTACAAAGGTTGAGCGAATAACGATATCAGGGCAAATAGCACGCCAAGCATGAATACGCGCTAAGGTGTTTTCGCTATGGGCCGGACGTTTCATAGCCTTTAAGACGCTATGACTGGCATGCTGAAAAGGAATATCTAAATAAGGAAGTAGTTTCTTTTCACCCATTAACTCAACGACTTTATCGACGTGCGGATACGGATAAACATAATGTAGACGTACCCAAATGCCTAAATCGTTTAATGCTTGGCATAAGTCATAAAACTTAGACTTTAGCGGCATGCCATTCCAAAAGCTGGTCTTATATTTTAAATCCAGCCCATAGGCAGAGGTATCTTGTGAGATGATTAACAGCTCTTTGACCCCAGCGTTTTTAAGCGCCATCGCCTCATTCATTACGCTATCAATCGGGCGTGAGACCAATTTCCCGCGCATACTTGGAATAATACAAAACGTGCAGTGATGATTACAGCCTTCTGAAATCTTTAAATAAGCATAATGGCTGGGCGTTAATTTAATCCCCGCCTCATTAATCAAATCTATTTTAGGATTATAATCTTTATCGGTACTGCGGTCAGGCTTTGGCACGTGCAGCGCGACTGCTCTAATGACTTCATCATAAGCGTGCGCGCCGGTCACTGCTAATACAGCAGGATGCATTGTGCGAATTTTATCCGCCTCTTTACCCAGACAACCAGTGACGATCACTTTACCATTTTTACTAATGGCCTCACCGATGGCGTCCAGCGACTCTTGTACCGCTGACTCAATAAAGCCGCAGGTATTGACGACGACTAAATCTGCGCCTTCATAATCACTAGCAACTTGATAACCATCACGGCTAAGCTCAGTAATAATACGCTCACTATCAACTAGTGCTTTAGGACACCCTAAAGACACAAAACCTATCTTAGGCGTAGCTGTTGCAGGGCTAGATGCCGTTGCACCAATCCCGCCGCTGGTTGCATCGCTACTTTGAGCAATACTGCGGTTTTGATTGTGATTGGCTTTATGATGATAAGGCTCGCTCTGTGTTTGAGCTTGTGCAGGATTAAACACGGTCGCCGTATTTTGTAGCGGTTGCGCGGCAGTATTTAGGTTATCTGCATTCAGAGCATCTGAAGTTGAGCGTTCGACTGTATGCATTGCATCAGGAGACTGGGTAGAAATTTTGGGCATGGCTGACCTTGCTAGAGATAAAATGGCTGAGCGCATTGTACGTTTTTTTTATATTAATCGCCAGTTTTGCCGCGCTATAGTGTTGAGTTGTGGTTAGATATTATATCAAGGTTACAGAGTAACCTTAGCCTATAAGCCACAGAATATTGCATAAATAATCCTATAAACTGATAAAATAAAAAGTTAATAATATCAGGAACTTATATTATTATTTATAACAAAATAGAAAATAATTAAGGTTAATCAAAAAAGGGCTTGCCAAACTCTCCAAAATCTATATAATGCCAACCACTGAGACTCACTACCGAATCAGTTATCTATTTGGATGACATTTGATTTTAGATGTTAACGATGATAGAGTAACGAGAATGGGGCTGTGGCGGAATTGGTAGACGCACCAGATTTAGGTTCTGGCGCCGAAAGGTGTGAGAGTTCGAGTCTCTCCAGCCCCACCATTTTTCGATAGTGACTTATAGTTTTATAGATATTAATTTATAAAACGGTTGTCTCAAACATATATCAAATTAAACCTGCTATTAAGCAGGTTTTTTTGTGTTTAGGGTTTGAGTATTAATCAATAACACAGAGCATTCAAACAGAAGAATACTTAAGCAGATAAATTAGTAATAATAAATTGTGCCATACTAACAACTATCTATTAAAGGTATAAAGTGTCTAGGTTAAAACAATGAATAAAGGATTTTGGATGTCAGTAGGTTTCTTGGTACTGTTAGCAGGTGGCCTTGTGGGGCTTCGAAGCTTGTTTAAACCTGATACCTCAACAAATACCGATACAGTTAATGTTGATATTAATTCAGACACTAAGCTTATGATAAGTTTAGAAAGTTTTAAGGGCTTTCACCATGACGCAGAGATACTGCTAGAGAAGTTAACCGTTTTAAAAACTGGTCTGGAAAAAGCGATTGATACTAAAGATATTAACCTCTTAGGAAGTACTGTAAACAATACCTATAGAATTATGGATAATGTGAATGTTAGTCGCATGCCAACTATTGCACCTTTTGAAATTTGCGATGAGGCGCTAGATACGTTAGGTCTTTATGCTGCTGCCTCTAAAACTTATTATTCTGATGCGGACCCAATGGATATTGGCCAGATAAATGAGATGAGAAATACATTTAATGCGCAGTTTAGCCAGTGTCAAAGCATTGTTAATGACAAACCTGTTGAGGCACTCTATCAAGACTACCAGTAATATGCTTTATCTAAAATTCTTCCAAATCACTCAACACTTCCTCCATACTTTTATAACGCCGCTCAACCCGCTTCGCCAATGCCTTATTAACAATAAGCTGATAATAAAGGTACTGTTCCGGTAGTACTGGAATTGGCGTTTGACAATGCTCGATAGCCCATGCTTTTGACGGCTCACTACTTTTCGGCACAACCTTGAACGGTCGCCGGCCTGCTAAGACTTCATACATCGTTATCCCAAACGCATAGATATCACTTTGCTGTGTTGCACTCTGCCCTTGCCAGCGTTCGGGGGCGAGATAAGCCGCCGTGCCAGCAGCATTTATTGTGCACTCTTGATTAGAGTCTTTATTAACGCTTTTATCGAAGCCTTCACCAAAGCGATTGGCTAAAGCAAAATCGGTGAGCAATAATTTAGGTATTATGCTGCCATAATCAGTATTATTTGATAAAGAATTATTTAGTAAAAAAGAGCCGTTTAGCAAAATATTACTAGGCTTGATATCGTTATGTAGCCAACCGCTATAATGTAGATTGGTTATAAGGTGCGCGGCTTGTATTATAAGTTGCCGTTTTTGCTTACCTGTTAATAATGGATATTCTTTATCTTTAAGCCGATACGCCAAACTACCATGCGGATAATAAGGCATAACTAGCATCGTGAGCCAATGATTTTGATTTATTATATTTACGCTCAAGCTTTTATAAGCCCATATGGGCGGCGCGATAGACAATTTGATTGTGACGTTATTTTGAGCTTGCGTTTGTAGTGACTTATGCAAGGTTTGCAGGACAGCTATTTCATGGCTAAGGTCAGATATACTGTGATTGGGTGCATTATAATTAGCGATATCATGATTAGCATCATCATTATAAGGACTTAATTCCCATTTAATCATCACGCGACCAAACTGCTTATGCCAAGCGCGTGTCAATCCCTGGTAAATAGCTCCTTGATAGATCACGGTCTTGGTATACTGATCTTGCTGGCTGATACGCTGATGAGAGATTTTATGATAACCTAAATCCATAAGCTCAGCCGTCAAGATAGGCAATAACTGTATGGCTCGAGTACGTAAAGCTTGTGTTATAGACGGATTACTGGCACTATTTTTCATGGTACAGTCGACCCTTTATAAAGCTGCTACCGCACTATTAAATATAATACTGATTTTAAACGCAACACCAATTTTTTATTAACGATAGAGTAATTATGTCCTCTTCATCTAAGTTATACTCATCTGAACCATCACCCCCTTACGCACTGCCAGCCCCTTTGCTAGATTTACTGAACCAGTATTTACAGCAGCAAGTAACGCCAACCATTGAGATTGACCCAACTCAACTGGCCTATCGCTGGGTTGGTGGACATAGCGGACATCTAGAGCCGTTAGCGGTCAACTTATTCTTAAGCTTAGATGACTTGCATGGTATTGATACCCAAAAATCTAAGCTAATACAAAATACGCGCCAATTCCTAAAAGGGTATCCTGCCAATCATGTGCTCATGACTGGTACACGTGGTGCAGGTAAATCATCATTGATTCGGGCTTTACTGCAAGCCTATCATAACGAGGGGCTGCGTATTATTGAGATAGCTCGTAACGATCTATTGGTATTAGATAAGATTCGCGCAGCTATTAATAAGCTGCCTAGCGATTGTCATTGCCGCTATGTGGTCTATTGCGACGACTTGGCATTTAATAGTCAAGATGAGAGCTATCGTACCCTAAAAAGTGTGCTGGATGGATCGCTAGATTCTGAGCAAGACAAGCTATTGGTCTATGCGACCAGTAATCGTCGGCACCTAATGCCACAGCTGATGAAAGATAACGTCAATATTTATGATGGCCAGACTGATGAGGTCAACCCTTATGAGACTATTGATGAGTCCGTCTCATTATCCGACCGCTTTGGCTTATGGCTATCATTTCACCCCATGAATCAGCAGACTTATTTGCAAATCGTCGAGCATTATCTAAGCTTACAAGCAGCGGAAATGACAGACAACAATATAAATAGTGATAGTGATAGTGATGCTAACGTTAATGATGAAGTTAATAGTAATAATAAAAATAAGGAACTGGCTAAAAACATTAGAGCAGATGCACTACGCTGGGCATCAGAACGTGGTGGGCGCTCAGGGCGAGTAGCCTATCAGTTTAGCCGTTATTGGAGTGGTAAAGAACAACTGGCAAATGCAGATAGTGACTCTTAGAGTATTGAAAAATACAAAAAAGTAGTCTAGTGGTGTCTATCAAAATTATTCTATTTAATTTTTAATTACCGCGTGCAGAACCTAAATACTGTACGGGGCTCGCTATTTCTCCATCGACTACTTCTGCTGCGCCATTAACCAAATACTGAGCAAAATCTGCTGCTAGCCATAAGTTACCTTGATAGGTACTTTCAGCGTCCAAGCGTATATGCCCCATATTTACTGTACGACTGTTTGAGTTATCAAAGCTTTGATAACGGGCGCTAAAGTGAGTCAGAATTAAATTGTTAATGCCAATGTTTTGAGCGAACTTGCCGACTAATTGTGCGCTACTATGCATCGGATCAAAGTCTAGATTTTTAGCTTTAATTTTAGACAACACCTCAGAGGTATAAGTGGCTTCGTGTACCAATAAATCAGCATCATTTAACGCAGAGGTTAGACAAGCAGGTGTGTCATTATCTCCAGCGACAACCACTCGTGTACGTCGCTTATCATTATCAACGTAATCTGCCGAAAGCAATTTCTGACCGCTTTCCGTACAGACATCTTCGCCTTGTTGTAATTTGCCCCATAGCGCACTTGCCGGAATACCTGCCGCCATGAGCTTAGCCTTATTCAGGATACGACGGCTGATGGTTTGAGTAATGCCAAAAGCATGAGAAGGTACGCGATGCGATAATGGAGTGATATCAACATCAAGCTGGTGCTGGTTATTTAGTTGGTCGCCTAAATGCAAACTAATTGTACCGTTTTGCTGAGACAATACTTCTTCAATCGGCATGAAGTTAATGGTAAAAGGAAGATATAATTCGGTAGTCAAAGTAAAGGTATCAAGTAGTTTAGCGATTGCTTGAGGTGCGATAAGAGTTAGCGACGCAGTACGCCCTGACATGGCAGCACTAGCTAGCAAGCCAGGCAGACCGTAGCAATGGTCGCCATGTACATGGGTAATACAAATAGCGGTCAGTTGATGCAGCGATAACTTGGTGTGTAACAACTGGTGCTGCGTCCCCTCCCCACAATCAACTAATAACCAAGGCCGCGACTTCTTATTATATTGGTCATTATAATGGTCATTTTTCTTCTTAGGCCCTACCGGATAAGGGTTTAGGCATTCAATAGCCAGCGCCGTCACATTACGCTGCTTGGTTGGGACACCGGCTGAAGTACCTAAAAATGTCAGTTGTAGCATGGTTTACTATTCATCTTAATCATGATTTATGGCTCATAGCTTATGTTTTAAGATATTTCTGTTTTACGATATTTCGCACAAGATAGTCTTGCCGCCCTCGACTATTTGTCCACCGCTAGCAAAACACTGATTGACCATGCTCGACTCATGCGACTTCCAGCCACCATAAAAACTAGCCAAACATAATAAAGCAACCAGTATCTTCTGAGACCACGCCTTGATAGAAACTTGCTGAGGATTAACCTCAGGCTCTGCGGAATGCCGTCGATTTTTATCAAGGGTGTTGTTATCAAGGCCATCTTTTTCAAGGGTGCTTTTATTAAGACCGTCTCGTTTATTGCGCTCTGTCATCATGTTACCTTATCGAGATTTTCTCTATTAATAAGCAAAAACAATATGTAAGAAATACTAAAAACAACACTTAGAACTGAATACGGCCACCTTTATCTTCGGCACGTTTAAAGGCATCCCTCTCCTGACAGCGTTTGAGCCAATTTAATATATTAGTATATTTGGCGCTATCCAATCCTGCACGAGCTTTGGCAGCGACTACCACAAAGTACATTTGAATGTCAGCGGCACTAAAGGCTGCCCCTGCAAACCAATGATTGTCTTGTAGCTGTTGCTCCATCATAGCCAATATACTGGTAATACTATCCTCAATGATGCTGTTTTCGACCTGCTTTTGGATACCTTTACTAATAGGTTTAATCAGCATCGGTGACTTTTCAACCACTTTAGTAAATACCAAACGCATCACTAATGGCGGCATTGCTGAAGCTTCGGCAAAGTGCATCCAAAAAGTATATGCTTCCCACGCCGCTTCATTATCATCTGCAGGCTTAAACATCTGCCCTTTATCGTAGTGTTTGAGCAGATATTCGATAATAAAGCCGGACTCGACTAACGCCCGATTATCCACTTCTAATATGGGCGCGTGACCGAGCGGGTGAACTTTTTTTAAACTATCAGGCGCTAGATAAGCTTTAGTACGGTCATAGCAAGTCAGTTTATAGTCAACCTTAAGCTCTTCTAATAACCACAAAATACGAAATGAGCGCGAATTTTCTAAATGATGAAGATGTAACATGGACTATCCTTATAATTATAAATTTATGGTTATACAATACAGTTATGCAATCTATTATTGCGATAAATAGCGTAAAGTTCTAACCTGTTATTATTGATAATAGCGTACTTAACTTACCTTTGACACTACAGGTAACCGCAACCGTTACGAAAAACAATGTCTGTCTGGTCAATATTAAACAAGTCAGAATTAGACTAAACGATCCTAAGATTCTGCTCGACAGCTAATCTATTTAGACCGGTTAAGTCATTTTAAGCTTTTTAAATTAAATGTAGTGAGGTTTAGCATACTCTTGCAAAAGCCTATTATTTTGAGTGCAATTGGTCAATTTTGCGCATCATCTTATCAATTTTCTGCTGATAACGTTTGATTTTACGGAATCTATGAGCCACTAACACCCCTTTAATACGATGTTTTTTCGGACGACGACGCGGTGGAAAGCTGTCAATTTGTAGATTATCATAACCTTGCAGACGATTGTCACGCTTACGAGTAACATAGCCCATTGTACTTTCCATAATCATGAATAGTAATGCCAGAGTGATCATGCCATACATAAACAAGGAGCCGCCCTCATCCAGACTTTGATTCAAAACGGTAATGGATAATACGAACAAAAGCATAGGCTCAAGGTAACTTAAAGCACCAAATAAGGAGACGGGCAATTTGCTACTAGCAACCATCGATAGCGACATCGCAAGCGCACTAAAAACCCCTAACAGCGGCAACAAATACCAGAACTTACTAAATTCTGCTGCCATACTAAAGCCGTCATTACTATAAAGCATGATTAACACTACCGGCGTCAGTAAAGTCAAATCAGACAGTAAGCCCGTAATCGGCGGTACGGCAAGCTTGCGCCGTAACAAGTAATAAGGCGGATAGCCCAAACATGCAAACAAAGTCACCCATGATACCGTCCCGTATTGAAATATATCATAGCCAATACCCAGCGCGGCAAATAATGCTGCCAACCATTGTAATAAACCCATACTCTCATGATAAAAAAATCGTCCAATCAAGATCATCACTAATGGCAATAAAAAATAACCCAAAGTGACATCAAGACCAAAACCATTAACCGGCCCCCACATAAATAACCAAATCTGCCCTCCTAAAATGGGGGTGGGTAATATAAATAATAGCCATTCTTTTGGAGTCTTTAAAGTTTTTAAATAATCAAAAACATGCTGCCACTGCTTAGTAAAACTGACCAATAATACCAGACTCAATAACATCATCAGTATGCGCCATGAGGCTACCTGCGTACCCGATAATGGTTGCATAAATAGCCCAAACAAAAACATTAACGAGAATAAAATACTCGATGATAGCGATGCTAGGGATCCTTGAAAGGTTTGATTGGTAGTCAACATAACAACAGCCTTTTGAGATGAAGCTTTTAAAATAACGGATATCCGCTACCATTAATTAGAAAAAAAACAAAAGCCTCAAACGCTAACGTCGGAGGCTTTTCTTCTTATAACAATAGGGCAATAATGATGTAACATTAGGACAAATTATATTAGTTTATCCTATTAGAATATATCACGATACGATGCCAAAAGCAGAATGGACAAGAAATATAGCTATTTATCCACTCTACTAGGCAGTTCATCTAGATACTTATTCCGTATCGTCGTCTAACATATTATTGTCTAACGTGCCATCTTCTAAACTATAGTCATTGGCAATATCAATAGTTTTAGTAATATCAGCTGTACCGGTGCTATCGGTCGCCGCATTTATGCCTACTTGCTCTTGACCCTCTACTGCAAATACACCATCTTCTCTTAAAGCATCAACTAACTCACTGTTGTCTTCTTCATGCTCAACCCGTGCCATAGCGACGAGTTTTTCATCTTTTGACAGACGAATTAAGGTAACACCTTGAGTATTACGACCCGCACTAGCGACGTGTTCAACTGGTGTACGTACCAATGTACCTTTGTCTGAGATTAAGATAATATCATCTTCAGGCTCGACCTTAGTAGCGCGAACGAGTGCACCATTACGGGCACTGGTTTTGATAGCAATCACACCGCCACCGCCACGACCTTGCTTATTGAATTCTTCGATAAAGGTACGTTTACCAAAGCCATTTTCACAGGCAATCAGAATTTCTCGAACATCATCTTCGATGACGACCAACGACTTGATAAACTCATCGTCAGCAAGGCGCATACCGCGAACGCCTTTTGCCGTACGACCCATCGAGCGAGCATCGTTTTCATCAAAGCGGATGGCTTTACCACTAGAGGCAAACAGCATCACATCTTGTGTGCCATCAGTAATACGTGCGCTGACTAACTTATCGCCCTCTTCTAAACCAACAGCAATCAGACCGTTAGAGCGAATACTGGCAAACTGCTCAAGCTCAACCCGTTTTACGGTACCGTTAGCAGTGGCGAAAAATACAAAACGTCCGGTCACTTCATCAGTCGTTTGCGGAATCGGTAAAATAGTCGTTACGGTCTCATCGTTATTAAGTCCAATGAGATTGACTAGTGGACGACCTCGCGCACCGCGACTGGCAATCGGAACTTCAAAGCCACGTAAACTAAAGACACGGCCACTATCAGTGAAACACAGTACGGTTGCATGGGTTGATGTCACGACCAAATGGTCAATCACATCATCTTCTTTCATAGCGGTTGCAGACTTGCCTTTACCGCCACGCTTTTGGGCAACATAATCATCGATTGGCTGGGTTTTCGCATAACCGGTACGCGATACCGTCATCACGATCGTTTGTTCAGGAATAAGGTCTTCACGACTAAAGTCAGTACGTGAGTCAATAATATCAGTACGGCGCTCATCACCGAAGTTCTCACGAATCTCAATCATCTCATCAGAGATAATAGTCATAAGCTTATCAAAATCACCAAGAATTGATTCTAAACCAGCGATTTCACGTAATAAATCTTGATATTCTTCTGTCAGCTTGTCTTGCTCAAGTCCGGTTAAGCGATGCAATTGCATCTCTAAGATGGCATTGACTTGATCTAATGACAAGCGATAACTTTCAGCACCTTCGATTAAGCCAAACGGTGCTTTTGGATCTTCACCCTCAATAAATTCAGGACGTACTGATTGGCTACCTGCAGCAGTGAGCATCGCTTGCACGCTACCTGAGCCCCACGTATTATTTAGCAAGTTTTCACGGGCCATAGCGCGACTAGCAGAAATTTTAATAGTCGCAATAATCTCATCAATATTAGCCAATGCAACGGTCAAACCTTCGAGCAAATGACCCCGAACACGGGCTTTATTGAGCTCATAAATCGTACGACGCGTCACGACTTCTTGACGGTGACGAACAAAGGCAGCAATTAGCTGGCGCAAGGTTAATAGTTTCGGCTGACCATCATCCAGTGCCACCATGTTGATACTAAAACTGGACTCAAGCGGGGTCTGAAGAAACAAGTTATTTACAATAACTTCAGCAGTTTCACCGCGACGTAAGTCAATAGCAATACGCATACCGTCTTTATCAGACTCATCACGAATCTCGCTAATACCTTCGATTTTCTTGTCCCGAACTAGCTCAGCAATACGTTCAATCAGCTTGGCTTTATTGGCTTGATAAGGCACTTCAGTGAATACAATGCGCTCACGGTCGCGGTTCACGCCAGTGTCAGCCATCGACTCGATATGATAACGACCACGGATATGTAGACGGCCTTTACCAGTACGATAGGCATCTTGAATGCCGGCACGACCATAAATAATACCGCCTGTAGGAAAATCAGGACCTGAGATGTGATTCATCAGCTCCTCACCAGAGATTTGCGGATTGCTGGCATATGCCAAACAGGCATTAATCACTTCGGTGAGGTTATGCGGTGCCATATTGGTCGCCATACCGACGGCAATACCTGTCGCGCCATTGACCAATAAGTTAGGAACACGTGCTGGCATCACACTTGGCATGCGCTCAGAGCCATCGTAGTTGTCTTCCCAATCGACGGTGGCTTTATCCAAGTCAGCAAGCATTTGATGGGTCAGCTTGGTCATACGTACTTCGGTATAACGCATCGCTGCCGGTGGATCATCATCAATCGAGCCAAAGTTACCCTGACCATCGACCATCGGATAACGCAAGCTAAAATCCTGCGCCATGCGTACAATCGCATCGTATACTGCACTGTCACCATGCGGGTGGTATTTACCGATGACGTCCCCAACTACACGTGCTGATTTCTTATAAGCTTTATTATAATCATTAGACAATACGTGCATTGCAAACATCACACGGCGGTGTACTGGCTTGAATCCATCACGCACATCAGGTAGCGCGCGCGAGACAATCACGCTCATCGCATAATCCAAATAGGATTGCTTTAATTCATCGACGATGCCAATAGGACTGACCGATTCGCTCATATACATTCCTTCATTCGCATCCCTTTCGCTATCTTGCAGTTCTGTTTTGTAGTTTGTATAGAAGGCTTACAATTACAGCCAATAGTATAGTTAAACATAACTGCACAAACGCGCAGCTACTGCCCAAATACAATCCATAAAAAAGCGCTACAAAGCGTGCAAAATGATAGGGAAATAGCGATAGTTTTAATGTTGAATAAAAGAAGCTATTTTAGCACAAATTTGCCTATTTAGGGGCATTTGCGCGTCATTAAGCTTAAGCAAATCAGGTCACTCGTAGTAGGTTTTCTACAAAATTAGTGGATGTTAAGTTTGTCCTAGCAACATATCTTTTTAGACTGACTAATTTTACCATTTTTGCAGACAAACTTGCCCTATTTCAAGCAGTTCGCTACCCCGCCCATCTTACAGTTGAGCAAACTCTTGATTAAAGAACTCACGCGTCGCTTGGTTACAAGCAGTGTTTACTAGACCGCCATGATAGCTGCTTAAAAAAGCGACGTCAGGTGAATTGCCTTGCTGTACTGCATTAGAGATGACTTGTTCAACTCTGTCAGCAAAATTAGCTTGGACACTGTTAGCGACCGTTTGAACATTCCATGAGTTCATAGATGCCTGTCCAATGATAGTTAGGTCAAGTTTATCTTGGCGTTTGGCTTTATTGGTCACATCAACATCCAATACCGTGACGTTAAGCTTAGCAGCTGGATTTTGCTCACTTGCTCCTTGCAATAATGCTGTCATTGAACCAGTATTCAAATCATAAAATACCGTCGGGTCTTGGTTACCACCACAAATAAGCGTTGGCATAGTGGGCACATAACCGCGCAAATCATTGGCTTTTAGCGCTTTTCGAAGGTTGTTTTGTGGGTTGACCGCTGGCATACCAGTAACAAGGGTTGGAACTAGACCATCAGGATTTTGTACAGCATCGGCAACATACTTAGCACGAAACTCAGTATTAATAAGATAGTTGACACTATCAAATCCGGCAGAAGCAAAAGGCAATTCACTTTCTGGCAGTTGATCAATTACAGGGTTATTAGTAGGTGGCGTTTGAAATAAAGCGTTTGCAGGTAGCTTCTTATTATTTATCAGTGCCTCAAAACTTAATACGTTTGGCAGCTTAGTATCTGCATATTGCGGGGTAAAAATCTCCATTGGATTTTGATAGATATTGCCATAAGCCTTTTGCAAACCAGTAGCCAGTAACGGTGCAAATGCTGTCGCTCCGATATTTACATTACCCGTAAAGATAGCATCCCCAAATGCTGCTAAAGCATAAGGCCCTGATGAGGGTGCAATGGCAGTTACCGGCTTGTTTTGCTGCTCTAAAAGACGTGCTGTTGCCATAACCACATGCCCACCTTGCGAATAGCCTGCAATAAATAATTTACCAGAATCATTAACATTAATGTATTTACTATTATTAGCACTTTGTTGCTGTTTAATAATGGAGCGAGCGCTATCTAAGGCAGTAACCATATCAAACGACTGCTGATTGGCGTCAAGATACGGATGGTAGTCGAGATCAGAGTTATCATAGCCTGCATAGTTAGGTGCGACGACGATATAACCTTGCGCTGCAAAGTTCGCCGCTATTAAGGTTGCGTTTGCGCCTGCCGGATTCTGATTGTTACCTACTTGGGCAAAATCATAGGTCTTCTCGGTAGTGGTGCCATGAGCATATAGCAAGACTGGGCGATCCCCTTGACACTCGGCAGCATCTCCGCTTGGCAGCATCAGCGCAGCAGTCGCATTGGTCTGCTCACCTGCTGAACCTTTGGTTGGATAGCTGACTTTTTCTACCGTGACACCGCATTTGGCAGCGGGGGTCGAGGTATTACCGAGACCAGCGGTTTCTGCTTCTGATAATTCAGCATCTATTTGGCTGTTACTGAAGGTTTCAACAGACTGAGATGTGGCCGAATAAGTCACGCTAGAGTCATCATCGTCATCACAACCGACAAGCAGCAGACTACTTGCTATCGCAACGGATAGTAAACAGCGGGTTATTGTTGGCCTACTAGTAATATTAATAGTTGAATCAACAGTTGGGCTAATGGCAGAAGAGTGGTTAGTTTGCTTGGCGAACTTAATATTCGTCTTAGATGTGGTCATAAATACTATCCTTAGCAGTAATAAAAGAGTGGCTTTAGCATGCTTAATATTCAATGAAAGTAAGGTTTGTGTCTTGTAACTTACTGGTTATACCGTAGTATGTTATTAAAAGATATCAAAGAATGTGTAACCAAACGTCATCCGAATGCAAGTATCAGTTATAGTGGTTCATTTTTTTAATATTAAATCTTCAGCCATCTATTAATATATAGGTATTTATTTTTATGGATATCGTTTTAGCTATCGTCTGGATTTTGGCAATGGTGTTATACAGCTTTTCTAGCGACTATGCTGTCAGCTTTCCCAATCATAATAACCAGGCGCTGCCTTTTATCCGCTGGGGGTCTTTACTGATTGCGATGGGATTATCAGCTTATCTCGCCTCTGCTTATCAAGCCAATTTGCAAGGGACTGGTATTTGGGTGTTTATAGTAGTGGTATTTGTGATCATTACCTTATCTAAACTGATATTTAAATGGGTTATCAATCGCCGTCGATAAATGAGTAAGTGATACCCAATCAAACCTATAACCACTCAAACGATAATGACAACGATATGGACATGCCAGACTTAACAAAAACTAATGAGACACGCACCGACCGCAGCTTTGATGCGATTGCCGATCACTTTGAAAAAAAGGTCTATGGCGGCTTAAAAGGTGATATTCGGCTGGCAGTATTACGCCGTGATATTTTTGAGTATACCGAACAGATGACTAAAACGCTTGGACGTCCGCTACGTATTTTAGATGTGGGTGCAGGTCTGGCACAAATAGCGATTGATCTTGCTGTACAAGGTCATAGCGTCGTAGTCAACGATATCTCAGCTAATATGCTAGATAAAGCCAAAGCCAGTTTTGAAAAACAAAAGGCAACCGCTGATAACGATGTTTTAAATACAGTGACTTTCGGTACGGCGAATTTCGGTGAGATAAAATGGTACGTCTGTCCTTATCAACAGCTCGAAGAAAAGCTGGTTGTTGATAATAAAGCGGACAAGTTTGATTTGGTATTGTGTCATGCCCTACTTGAATGGCTAGCTGAACCGGCAGCCATCATGGACTTTTTTGACAGTCAGCTTACTGAGAAAGGCGCGCTGTCATTGTGTTTTTATAACCCAGCAAGTTTTGATTATCGCAACCTTATTATGGGGAATTTTAACCTACTCGATAATACGGACTATAAAGCCGACAATAAAAAAAGCTTGACCCCGAATCATCCAGTAGCCAAGCAAGAGGTCGAGTCGTGGTTACAACAGCATCATTATCATATTGTATTAGAAAGCGGTCTACGCGTCTTTCACGATTATGCGCCGTTAAAACGCGGCGGTCATAACGACCCCAAAGCGGTGATTCGGATGGAGCTGCGTTATTCACGAAAAGAGCCTTATAAAAGATTGGGGCGCTATTTGCATATATTAGCGGCTCGCCATGTTTAATTGCCTTGATTGCAATAAGCGCTTTAGCAACGGCTTATTACATATCGTATTCTGACCACGTAGTAGCATTGACATTCTTCTCGTCGAAGACTACTACGTGCTTAAGCATCGGTAAAATACCGATATGCGAACCAATTTCATGGTTATGATGGCTGGACACCAAAGCCAATACAGTCTGTCCATCCTCTAATTGCAAACGATATAAATAGTTTGCCCCGCGAAAGACCCGTCCTACTACTAGTGCAGTCTGCGTACTGTCATCATCATGAAGGATATCATCAGGGCGGACTAACACCTTAATCAGCGTGCCATTAGGATAATCATAGTCGCAATACTGCGGCTGCCCGGCCTCATCATAGCAGTCCATACGCCGGTAAATATCACCAAGCGCGGTCTCAACATGACCCTCTTTAATAATACCATCTATCATCGCCCCTTCACCAACGAACTCAGCGACAAAAGGGCTGACCGGCTCATGATATAACTCAGTTGGCGTTGCCCATTGAACCAATCTACCCTCATTCATCACCCCAACTTTATCCGCTAAGGCAAAAGCTTCGTTTTGATCATGAGTGACCAAAATCGCAGTGGTATTGGTACGCTTAAGAATATCGCGCACACTCATTGCCAGCGACTCGCGCAGCACTACATCTAGGTTAGAAAATGGCTCATCAAGTAATAATAGTTTAGGTTTTGGTGCTAAGGCTCGTGCTAAAGCAACGCGCTGCTGTTGGCCGCCGGACAATTCAGTCGGGCGCTTATCAGCGTGTTCACTCAGCTCAACCAGCTCTAACATCTCAGCGACGCGTACCTTTCTATCCGCCGCTGACCATTTATTCAGGCCAAAGCCAATATTTTTGGCGACGCTTAAATGTCCAAATAACGCATAATCTTGAAAGACCATACCCATGCCACGCTTGGCAGGCGCAACGGTAAATGAGGTGCCTTTAGACTGTTCTGTTAAGCGCTGCTCATTTAAGCTGATAATGCCAACCCGCGTGGGTTCTAACCCTGCAATAGCTCGAAGTGCTGTGGTTTTTCCGCAGCCGCTATAACCCAAAAAGCAACCAATCTCGCCTTGTTGTAAGGTTAACGATAGCCCATTTACTACCGTCGTCTTATCATAACCAACTACCAAATCTTGTACACTAAAATAAGGCTCATCAGTGACGCTATTTCTCTTAGTATTTAATTGATGATTATTGTCTGGATTAGAAATCTCATTCTTCTGAGCTGGCGGCGCTTTAGTTATAGCTGCTGGCGATTGACGTTCATAATCAAGTCGCGCCTTTTTGTTGGCAAACTTTGGGTCTGGCTGGTCTGTCGAGTCGTTCATGAGGTCAGTATACATAGACGGTACCAATAAGCGATTAATGAGTAAAATAATAATAACTAACAATAATAATAATAACAACAAGCCAACTGAGCCAGAATTATTATAAGCTGTGCTGTAGACAATAGCCGATAGGATTAACCTGTTCTATCACTTTGACGCAGCAATATCCATACTGGAATCAAGCCAACCATCACAATGAGTAAGCTTGGCAATGCGGCCCTTCCCCACATACCTTCACTGGTCATCTCAAATACTCGAACTGCTAGCGTATCCCAGCCTTGCCGCCGTGTCATTAAGGTGATGGGCATCTCTTTCATCACTTCAACAAAGCCCATCAACAATGCAGTCAGCACCCCGGGACTGAGCACCGGTAACACCACTTGTCGCCAGCGTTGCAATGGGCTGTCACTAAGCAATTTAGCCGCCGCTTCTTGGTTAACCGTCAAGCGTTGGAGCTGACGGTCTACTGGCTGAAAACTCACGGTCATAAAGCGGGTGGATAAAGCCAGCAGCATCACAATAACACTACCTGAAAGAACCTGATGCGAAGTGACGCCAAAAGAAATGAGTTGATTGTCTAGCCAAGCAATCGGAATAAATACCCCGACGGCTAATACCGTTCCCGGTACCACATAGCCTAAATTGGCTAACGTAGTCATTAATTTGGTAGATTTATCCGGATATTGGCGCTTAACCCACGCAATAATAATAGCCAGAACCGCAATGAATAGCGTGGTCATAGTCGCTATCAATAAACTATTAGTGACAAAACCAATATAACGCGCATCAAAATCTTGACGAAAATTCATCGCTGTCCAATAGACCAGCTGTAAAAATGGTATCAGAAAGGCAATTAGAAACACCACTGTACATAGCAATGACATCGCCCATTTAGCCGGCTTACTGGCCTCAAAGCGACGGTTGCTACCTTGGCTGATCGCATTACCGCGCTTGGCTTGCCAATACTGCTCAAACAATACCACGATAAATACCACCCCAATGAGCAAGGCAGCCAATTGAGCGGCAGTGGTCAAACTAAAGAATCCAAACCACGCTTTATAAATCGCCGTAGTAAAAGTATCGACATTAAATACTGATACCGCCCCAAAATCAGCGAGAGTTTCCATTGTAGCCAGCAACAGCCCACCAACAATCCAAGGCAACGCTTGCGGTAAAGCCAGACGAAAGAATACTCGACTACGGCTAAGCCCCAGCATTTGACCCGCTTCAATGGCACGGCGACCTTGCGATAAAAAAGCTTGGCGTGCCAGCAGATAAACGTAAGGATAAAATGCCAGCGATAACACTAAACCTGCGCCCCATATATTGCGCACTGAGGGTATCGCCGTACTGATACCCATATCTCGCAAACCGGTCTGTAGCGGCCCGCTAAAATCAACGATTCCTATGGTGACAAAGGCTAGCACATAAGCCGGTATCGCCAGCGGTAACATTAACGCCCACGAAAAAAACCGCTGTCCGGGGAAGCGGTACATGCTCGTGACCCATGCTAATGCCGTACCAATACTACCGGAGATTGTCGTGACCATCAGTAATAGTATTGCCGTATTTTTGAGCACTTGCGGCAGCACATACTCACGCATGTGCGTCCAAATATCGGCTACCGGTTGCGTCCACGATAACAGCACGATTAAAATCGGTACGAGCATAAACAACGAAATCAGTCCTAAGACTGATTTCGAGGTAATACGCTTGCCGACTGTATGATCTTGGCTGACAGCCTGGTTGTTATTGACAGTATCGTCTTGACGAACGGGCAATTTTGGTGTTGTCATCATAGAATCATTACCATCATAAAACTATTGTCATCATAAAATTATTACCATGTCAGACGCATAAAGGCTAAATTATAAAGTCTAGGTTGTAATAGCTATGTACGCTTATGCGCTTATTTATACCCTGCTTTATCCATCATTTGGATTGCTTGGGTCTGTAACTCGCCAAATTTTTGTACATTAATATCATCCTGCTTGAACGGACCCCATGATCTGAGTAGCTCTGACTCATCGACACCTTCTTTTACAGGAAACTCTTTATCAGCACTAGCATAGAGACCTTGTGCTTTATCAGAAGACAGCCATTCCATCACTTTAAGCGCGCCATCTGGATTGTCTGAGTTTGCGATCACCCCAGCACCAGAAATGTTTACGTGCGTACCGGTAGTATCTTGGTTGGCCCAAAATATTTTTACTGGGAAATTAGGTTTCTCATCAAGCAGACGACCATAATAATAGCTGTTAGCAATACCGACTTCACACTGACCAGCAGCAATCGCCTCTAACATGCTAACGTCATCACTGAATACGTCGGTTGCTAAGTTATCAACCCAACCACGAATGACTTGTTCGGTTTTCTCTGTGCCCAAATGCTCCATCATGCTAGCAACTAGCGACTGATTATAAACCTTTTTCGAGGTACGTAAGCATAGCTTGCCTTTCCATTCTGGATCGGCCAAATCAGCATAAGTAGATAACTGAGCGGCATCAACTTTGCTTGGGTCATAAAAAATGGTACGTGCGCGTAATGACAAACCGGTCCATAGACCTTTTGGATCGCGATATTTAGCAGGGACATTGCTCTCTAAAATAGTAGAAGAGACTGGTTGCAATAAGCCTTGCTGCGCCGCTTGCCATAAGTTACCGGCATCAACCGTTAATAGTATATCTGCTGGAGTGTTCTTACCTTCAGCATCTAGACGCGCCATTAGTGGACCCGTTTTATCCGTGACCAGCTCAATCTTTACGCCAGTCTCTTCGGTATATTTATCTAACAAAGGCTTAATTAACTGCTCATTACGTGAAGAATAAATGGTAACCACTTGGTCACTGTTAGTCGTTGCAACGCCATCGGTAGCGGCATCTTGTCCAGCTACTGGTGCGGTAGTTTCTACTGGCGCAGCGGCATCAGCACCTTGCTCGGGCGTTTCCGCTTTATTACAACCAACCAAACCTAACATCAAGCTAAATACAGCAATAGATAAGGTGGCCTTCACAGGGCGAGTAAAAGATGGCAATGCTGTAGCCGCATTCAACGACATGATTTTCTCCATAGATAGTGCAATAAGTAGATGAGGTAAAATTAGTTAATCAACTGCTAATGGATAAGAAAAACTTAAGAGATGTTAATCATAAAATGATAAAAACCAAAAGTAACATACTAATATAAATGAGATTAGTTATCAATACATTTATCTAGGAGTGTAATTACACTCCTAGACCGAACTGTGTAGCAACCAATGTCCGAGAATCACATTCACTGCAGCCTCCGTACGTAATACTCGCGTGCCGATATTGACCGCCCGACATCCTTGCGCGGCAAATAGCTCAATCTCGTAATCAACCCAACCCCCTTCAGCACCAATACAAACCACGCTTGGTAATACTGTGTTTTTAACTAAGTTGGTTTTGATAGGATAATCTTCATTTTGAGATAAGGCGAGCTGCTGCAAATATGACAATAACGACAGCTCACTATAAGGGTGCGCGACGATGGCATGATGAGTAATCAAACTTGCCAGCTCATCTTCCACAAAAGGCTTAAAGCGTTTTTGTAAGCGAATGTGCGGCGCAATCGTATCAACGCCTTGTTGTAGACCTTCCAATACGAACTCATCAAGCCTTGCTAATAATGGACTTTGCCAATAACTTTTTTGGGTGCGATAGCTATTAATCAGGACAATATCACGCACACCAAGCGCGGTCATATCCATAATCAAGCGCCGTAATACTTTGGGACGCGGTAATGCCAAAATCACCGTCACATCAAGTTTAGCAGGCGGCAGATTATCTAACTGCACATCATGCAGCTGAATATTATCAAAGACAATTTCATTAATAACTGCAGTACCAAGATTGCCGCCAAGCTGACCTATTTTCAGAGTATCGCCAACCTTTGCACCTAATACGTTATTAATATGCTCAATTTGGGCAGGTGCGTTAATATAGGCAAAGGGCAATGAAAAATTGGTAGCAGGCAATAAAATACAATTCATAAGGGCAGGTGCTTACTTAGGATGAAGGACGGTTATTAGTAAAGGTTGTTAGTAGTATTTATTCGTCAGCAATTACAAACTGCTCAATGACATCTTCAATCATCAGCAACTGGCGCGTAAGTACCGCTTGCTGTTGCTCTGCTAACTCTACGCCTGCCTGTCCTGCCTGCTTAGCAATATATAAATGACTCAGCCAAAATTGCAGTTGTTCATAAATAAGTGCACTATCTTCAATATCGGCATCAGCGTCAGAAATTTGTTGAATACGCTCGGATTCATCCTCTTTTGCAAACTGTCCATTAACAGTTATGGGACGATAAAAATCATTATGAGGCTGATACAACGCGCCGACGCCAGCAAGCTTATCCACTACGGTTTGACACGATTGCGTATAGCGACCCATCAATACGGGCGTTGCCACACTTGCCGGCTCAACAGGATTATGGCCGCCAATATCAACCAAGGAGCCGCCGACTAGCGCCACATCAGCCAGCGCAAACCAAGTCATTAGCTCACCCATACTATCAGCGAGATAAACTTGCGTCTGCGCTGAGACGGTCTCATTAATACTACGCCGCGCCATGCTCAATCCTGACTTCTGGATAAGGGCCGCGACTTCATCAAAGCGTTCAGGGTGTCTTGGCACAATAATTAACAGGGTCTCACTAAGTTCAGGTATGGCTGAAACTTGCTGCTGTAATGACAGCATGATATCTTCCTCACCACTATGGGTACTTGCGGCTATCCAGATGGGGCGCTTTAAATGGTGTAAATCAATATCTGCAGGTTTTTTATTAGCAGATTTCTGCTCAAGAGCAATGGAATTTTTTTCTGCTATCACTTGGTCTATATTTTGATTGAAAGCCTCATTATTACTATGAGTTATCTTAGGAGAATTAATCACCCATTTAAGCGAACCCGCTACCCGAACTTGCGAACTATGACCACCCAATTGTTGAAAGCGCTGAGCCGACTCCTCGTCTTGGGCAATGATTAGCGTTAGGTTTTGCATCATGCTTTGGCTGACCGCGCTAATTTTTTGGTAACGGCCAAAAGACGCTGCTGATAGGCGTCCATTGACTAATATACTGGGAATACTCTGCTGTGAGAGGACCGTTAAAATATTTGCCCACAACTCAGTTTCGACAAATAAAGCGGCAACCGGTTGTACATGCGCTAAAAACGTCTTAATAACCGCCGGAGTGTCTACCGGCACATAACTGTGACTCATGCGTCCTTGGGCAATATCCTCTGCAAAATGGCTGGCACCACGTGCAAAACCAGTCTGAGTGGTATTGGTCAGCCAAATCTGATAGCCCTGCTGGAGCAATTTATCTAACAAGGGCGCAACCGTATTGGTCTCGCCCAACGAGACTGCATGACACCAAATTATTTTATGATTAGTTGTAGCTTGAGTAACTGGACGTGGTGGATAGTGCTTACCAAAACGCTGCGCCACCTCTTGCTGATAGTTATCACGCTTATGCGAGCGTTGCCATACTTGCAGACGATACAAGGGCTTTAATAGGCTAATAACCAGTCGATAATACCAAGGTGGGCTAATGACAGGGCGCTTGGTTATTTGTGTAGAGATGATTTCCATAGTATGATTATTCAGCTAATTTACAAATTTCAACGGCTCAGATTCAGACGCTAATTTTTGCGGTGGTAGGTAAGAAGATGGCAGGAGAAAGCTTATATTGATAATGGATAGACTAAAAGATAAGACCATTACACAAAGATAATTAATAACAAAGCGCCTACTACCACTACCCCAATCAAAAGCTGATAACGCTTAAAGCTATGTTCTTCTTGCTTTCGCGTCGTAATCAATATTTGCGCCTGCTGCCATTGTGCCACAAGACCCGCCGCCTCGAGATGACCGTTTTCAGCCGCTTGTTCAAGCCAATGTTTGCCATTATTAATATCTTGTGGCACGCCTATTCCTTGATAATACATTCGACTTAGCAAACGCTGGGCGCGGCTATCCTTAGTGCTAGCGGCCTGTTTAACCCAGTTAACACCGTTCTCTTTAGCGGCAGCTTCATTCTCTGGATTGTCTATTAACAGGCCTTCACCTAATAGCTCATACATAGCCAATCGGAGCATCGCCGCAGTATTGCCAGCCGTTGCAGATTTTTTTAGTAGGACAAGGGTTTGCTTACGTGACGCTTGGTGCTTCTCTGAAAATATCACTTGGGCGCGTGGTTTATGCTGCTTGACTATATGACGCTCAAACTGGTCGAGGATTTTGCGTGCTTGTTGATAATCGCTATTGCCCGCTGTTTGTACCACTTCAATCTCATCCAATTCAGTAAGGAGTTGAGTAAAAATTTCGGGCGTTGGGGTTGGCGATATTGTTGGTACTGGTTTTGATGGCACAACAGACACATTTTCTGATGTATTAACAATAGCTTGGCCTGCATGGGAGTTTTTCTTTATGGGGTTTTTACTTATTGAAGTTGCCGTAATATCCGCGTTGACAACAGTATTTGGCATAACAGACACTGTATTAATTGCAGCAGCCGTAGCATTAGGTAATAATGCATGAACTGCTTGATATAGACCGCTGGCAACTAGTCCGCCTTGTACTGCTTGAAACTGCCGATCAATATGTCCAAATAAGCGCATTCCTATCGGCTCTAAAGCAAAAAACACCGGCGCAACTGCCTCGTCATTGATAGCAGCTTTTGTATCATTACCTTGCATAGAAGCTTCTTTATACAATACCGCCATATGCTGATAAAAATCATCGGTTATCAGTGGCAACTTAGGATAACGGGTGCGCAATTCAAATTGACCATACCAATGCGGCATATTTTGCCATTGTCTTGCCAGCACCCGTCCCGTATAAAATGCTAAAAATATCAGAAAATTACGATAACGCTCATCAGCCAGTAGCGCTTTTTCATCCCAGATATTAGACTTAATCATATCACGGCGTATTTGTAATAACAGCGTATCAAGCCGTTGTAAGCTCAACATCGATTCATCTAATTGACAATCACGCAGCGCCGCTTCATAAGCAATGTCACCAGCGATAGGACGATTGGCTAAGAAATCTTGCCAATAGCCTTCTGCGACATAATCGAGCGGCGTTTTAGGTAAGGACGTTGTAGACATAGCAGGCATAAGGCAAGCCCATCCTTTTATAAAATAAGTGAGCAGCGATTAGTTGGCAGTTATCCTAAACTAAAATCTAAATCGCTACAATAAAGGACTAAACAATCGCACGACATTATCGAACAAGCGCTCATAATCACGGCGCTGCTCCCACTCCTCTAAGCCCATAAAACGGCAGCTTTGCAAATAGGATTCCTGACAGTCAGCGACTTGCGCGACCATCTCCGGCGTATAAATTGCCAAACTGACTTCCATATTTAAATAAAAACTGCGCATATCAATATTGACCGTACCAAACAAACAGTAATCATCGTCGATAATTACCGTTTTGGCATGTAGTAGTCCGCCTTTAAATAACGCAATGGTCACCCCCGCTTCTAACAATTCTTGATAATACGCTTGCGAGGCGTGCTGTACTAGAAATGAATCGACCTTTTCAGGAATAATAAGGGTCACATCCACCCCACGCTTAGCTGCCGTTACCAGCGCCCCTGACAGCGCTTCATCGGGAACAAAATACGGGGTGGTAATTTGAATACGCTTATTGGCGCGGTGGATAATGGTCACCAAAGTATTATAAATTACATGAGCGGTCACTTGCGGCGCTGAGGGAATCAGCTGTGCCACTACACCCTTTACTACAGGCATCTGCGGAATCACAATCGATGTCGCACCCGTGCTCGGCTGCTCAATATAATCGACGGCTTCTTTTAGCACCTTTATCCGACTGTTCATATCATTGATGGTTGGATGCTGCACATACAACTTACGTGTATAACTATTCACGCGTTGATGCAACGCATCTAGATTATCCCTATTTTCAGCACCAATATCGGTGACCACCACCTTAGCCATCGCAGTCGCGATACTGATTGACTGCTGACTGACACTACGTATCGCCACATCAATCCATTGACCAACATCTTTATCTTGTTTAAAAAATTTCGGATCGACTAAGTTAAAACTACCGATATAACCAATATATTCATCAATAACGACAATCTTACGATGATTTCGCAGATCAGAACGCTTAAGTAAGGTTTTAAACAATCCTACTGGCAACGATTGATGTACAGAAACGCCAGCACGCTCTAATTCGTGATGCTCATTACTATTAAAAAAGCTAAAACTCCCCACACTATCTATGAGAATGTGGCACTCTACCCCGCGCTGAGCAGCTGCCATTAAGGCTTGCACCACATCTAGCACCTGCCCTTTGGGGTAAATAATATAAAACTCCATTAGAATAGTATGTTGAGCGCCTTCTATATCATCAATCAAACGCTCGAAAATAGCATTGGGATGAGTCAATAGCTGCATGTCATGATCTGAAAATACACCGAACCCCGTCCAGCGAGTACCAATTCGACTAACACCTCGGTAATTCTCAGGGAGCAGCTCTTGGCCCTTATCGAAAACCAAACTTTCACGCTCCGCCATCTCATTCATCAGCAGCCGCGCCTGATCCATGCGCTGGCGGTAGCGGCGGCCAATCATCGGCTCACCAACTAAAATATAAGCAACCAGCCCCACCACAGGCAGCGTATACAATACTGCTATCCATGCAATCGCCACGCCAATGTTGCGCTGTACGGAGACAATACGCAAAGTCATCACTATCATGAGGATAATATGTAATATCCACCCAAACCCTGCAATATCGGTCCATGACCACGATGCAAGTTGCTGCTCAGTAGCTAAACCGTCTATATTAACCTCCATAAACCAATACGACTCATATAACCGAATACAACTAATTATGATTACAATTACCAAAATGCTAGCTAATAGTTAAAACGCTAATAGTATAGTGGCTTTTGGCTATCACACAATAGGTAACTGTGTAGCCAGCATTCATTCTTACCTTGTGCTTTTACTGCCTAATCACGACTAATTTAAAAAATGTGTAAAATACTATTTGACAGACCAATGTAAATCTATATAATACACACCCACAGCAGAGGGCTTTAATGAGCTTTAAGCTGTTGGAAGTTTTATAATTCTAGAACGTGACACCTTTAGAGAATTGAACTTCTAAGAAATCCTATTTAAAGGATTCCTTGAGGGTGATTAGCTCAGTTGGTAGAGCGTCTGCCTTACACGCAGAATGTCGGCGGTTCGAACCCGTCATCACCCACCA
>NZ_CAJHBT010000026.1 GCF_904846675.1 Psychrobacter urativorans
TTCTTGGTCATGGTAAACTCCTTGTCGAGTCGTTAGTTTACCAAGTTTATCTCTACGGTTTCTTCAGCATAGCTCATGTAAATGCAAGGCCATTCTTGAGCATCATGCTCTAGGTTAATATCTAATAACGGTGCCTTGCACGACAAGACGCCGTTGTTGTTTCTAGCATTCATATTTGTAGAAGGATCTTAAAAAATTAATAATAATGATTAAGAAGTGAGGAGGTAATTTAGATTAAGTGAATCCTTATTATTAATTTTTTTATAAAATGATAACTATAATGGACATCGCTCACATGAATAGAGATTGAGCTCAGTCATTAAACGCGGGCTGAATCATCAAGGATGACACACGGACAAGGAGTGAGTTATGTCTGGATTAAAAAAATCGTTAGGTATGTTTGACATCATTGCCCTAGATTTTGGCGCTATGGTCGGTTGGGGCTGGGTAGTCTTAGCGGGCGATTGGATTATCGCGGCAGGGACATGGGGCTCGATGTTAGCGTTCATGATCGGTGGTTTAGCAGTCATTATGATTGGGGTTAACTATGCTGAGTTGGCCTCATCGATGCCGGTCACTGGCGGTGAGCACACTTATACCTATCGTGCTCTGGGGGTTACTGTCTCCTTTATTTGCTCGTGGAGTATTCTATTCGGTTACTTCTCAGTAGTGGCTTTCGAAGCCGTGGCACTACCCACGGTAGTCGAATACTTCATTCCCAACTATAACCAAGATTATTTATGGACTATCGCCGGTTGGGATGTTTATGCCACTTGGGTCGGGGTGGGTATGCTCGGCTCAGTGATTGTGACTTGGCTGAATATTCGAGGTATGGAAGTCAGCGCTTGGTTCCAAAAAACAGCAGTACTGGGTATTTTGTTCGTCGGTACTTTGCTATTTATTGGTGCGGTACTATATAACCCTGCTACTTCAACTGCGGTACAAGCGCCAGCGTTTATCGGTGGTATCGGTGGCATGATGACGGTTATCGTCATGGTACCGTTTATGTCTGTTGGCTTTGACGTTATTCCGCAAGCAGCAGAAGAGATTGATCTTACCCGTCCTAATATTGGTAAGTTCTTGATTATCTCCATTATTATTGCAGTGATGTGGTATGTCGGTGTGGCATGGAGTGTGGGTCGTACGTTGCCGTTGATAGAAGCACAAGGCTCAACCTTAGCAACCGCTGATGCGATGACCAATGCGTGGCAAGGTAAGTGGGCAGGTATCTTATTAGTAATTGGTGGCGTACTGGGTATTCTATCTAGCTGGAATGCGTTCTTGATTGGGGGTAGTCGTCTATTGTATGCCATGTCAAGAGCACACATGCTGCCAGCGTTTTTGGGTAAACTGCACCCAAATATAATACTCCAAAGAATGCCATTTTGCTTATCGGTGGCCTTGCGACCCTAGCACCATTATTCGGTCGTAAAATGCTGGTCTGGATTGTTGACGCGGGCGGTTTTGGTATTGTTATCGCTTATACTTGTGTCGCTATCTCTTTCTTAGTACTACGCTACCGTGAACCTGATATGGTACGTCCGTTTAAAGTACCAGCAGGTAAGCTTGTGGGCATGGTAACAATCGCTTTGGGCTTCGGTTTGCTCGCATTGTATATGCCAGGTATGCCGTCTGCACTTGCTGCTATTGAGTGGTGGATATTCTTTGGCTGGTCAGCACTTGGTCTTGCGCTATATGGTTATGCAATTATTAAATATCCTGGTATAAGTGACTCGATTATGGCAGAAGAATTACGTGAGTTAAAAATCGTTAATCAGCTGTGGTTAAAAGACAATCCGCCTAAAAAGTAAAAATATTTTAGGATGGGATAGAAAAAGATAGGTTCAATAAAAAAGCCTAACATTAAAACGTTAGGCTTTTTTATTCATAAATTTATAGAATAAGTCTTTTAATAGCGTATTAATTGACTCTATTGTCAGTCTTTATGTATCGCTTTTTTGGTAGGCTTTTCTTTTATAGTTGATACAGGGGCATTTTTACCTTTAGCCACCTTAGCAGCAGGTAGTTTAGTCGCAGAATCTGTAGACAGTTTAAGCGCAGGATCTACGGCATAGTTAAGCATTGGTTTAAGCGGTTTTTTAAGTATACGTGCCGCTTTTTTTACTTGTTCCTCATCTGATGCTATCTCATATAAGTTTTGATAGACGGCAAGGGTCTCTTTAATCATTTCTCGCATCGTAAATTGATCGGTCATATTGGGACGCGTGACGCTTTCCAGCTGGTTTCTCACAGCCTTACATAACGCATGGGCATTATATTTTTTGACCAGTCCTTGAGGATATAGCGGCTGCAAAATTTCACTAAAGGCGGCTTGATCCCAGCCGATCACTGGCGTGCCCAAATGAATAGCTTGCAGGGCATTAATGCCAATAGATTCTGGCTGATTAGCAAGTGCCATAACGATATTCGCCGCGGATAGCCACTCGCGCATGTCATCACGCTTGCTACCGACATAAGTGATGTGTTCATTCAGACCAAGAGCAGTGCTACGCTGACGAAAGTCCTCGTGCGCCACATCGCCGTCTTTATGGTCTTCATCCATAATAATGGCATGAATATTAGGGAATTGCTCTTGCAGATTGCCCAATATATCAATCAGCCATTCTTGTCCGTATTCATTACCGATAATTGTTGGAAACACCAGCCATTTCTTATGCTCTAGCTCAGGATATTCAGCAAAGGTACGCCGCAACCAGTATACCGATGGGTTATGTCGGTATGGATAACGTCGGGTATCAATACCACGGTAGATACGCTTGATGATCTTAGGACTAATAGCCTCACGGCGCAGCCCTTTTTTTAGATAGTTGGTGACACTATCAGATACAGTAATAATGGTATCGACATCGAGTAGCGCTTGCGAGTACTTATTAATGGGATAAAAGCCGTACATGGTCGAGACCAATTTCGGTGGGCGTTTGACCCGAGCACGGCGTAGCGCCAGATGCAATATCCATGCCGGCGTTCGAGAATGGAGATGAATGATGTCGGGATCATATTGTTCAATAAGATGCCGTAATGGTGCAATCTGTAACAGCGATAGCCAAGACTTTTTATTCATGTATAGCTGATGATATAGATTGCCGTCACGCTCTAGACGTTTGACCAGCTCGTTATCATCATCGGCGCTGGAGACAATAATAGAGGTATGGCCATTTTTAACCAACGCGCGCCCCAAATGAAAGATACCACGTTCGGATTCATCATGTTTTAAGGAGGACAATAAGCGCATAACTATCATAATAGTGGGGGCCACCGTTTAATAATATCAAGCTGCTATTGTCAGTTAAAAGCGGTCAAAACTCAACCTTGAAGATTAATTAGATACCATAAATAAAGAGGGATAATAAATAAAACTAACGACGTCTTTGCAAATGTTCAAGCGAGCTTTGGGTCGCCATCTAAGTCCAAAAATGACGACTCCGGTTCGACGAGGTCATAAGCAACAACCGTCGCAATGGAAGTTTTTTCACAGTGACAAGCGCGGTTGGTATATTAAGTTTCAAGGTCGTAATAGATTCCTTTAAAGCAGTAAGAAGTAATAGCAATTAACTTCGAGTAATGCCTAAATAAGCAAAACCCCCACTATGTGACATGGCAAATCGCGGAGGCATAGATACTGATGACAGCCAACCATGCAGCTATTGTCATTATTATTTACAAGATGCTGAATACTCTATACCAAACAACTATTTACACAAAATGATTGTGCGCAAAAGAAATAAGTATTAAAGATATATTGTGTCGCTTATAGAGTTTTGAGTATCTATTTCTATCAATACAGTCCGTTATTAGAACATATGATATACCGTGATATCATCCGTAAATTACTTCCATAATTTCGTACTCGACCACGCCTCTTGGGGTTTCAATACGGGCTTCATCCCCTTTATATTTACCAATCAGACCACGAGCGATAGGTGAGTTAACAGAGATTTTGCCACCTTTAAAGTCAGCTTCATCGTCACCCACGATTTGATAGCGTTTCTCTTCTTCGGTATCCATGTTTTCAATGACTACGGTCACGCCAAATACTATCCGACCTTCTTTCGGTAAAGTAGTGATATCTATCACTTGAGCGCCGCCAAGTTTGGCTTCGATGTCACGGATGCGCGCTTCACAAAAACCTTGCTGCTCACGGGCGGCATGATATTCAGCATTTTCTTTTAAGTCGCCATGTTCACGTGCTTCAGCGATAGAGGCTGTGATACGTGGACGGTCGATAGTTTTTAGTTGTTTTAGCTCGGCTTCTAAAGCCGCATGTCCTTGCGGAGTCATGGGATAACGTTGCATGTTTTTTTCCTTAAACCAATAACATCACACCACCTCATAATGAGATGGTGTTGGCGTTATTATAACGGGGTTGAAATATAAAAAGGGTGGCGTTAAGCTCAGGTTATGAAATTATAAAGCACTAAAAATCATAAGGTTCTAGAAATATAGAATACTAAAAAGCATAGTGGCTAAACTGCCACTATGCTTTTTAGTATTCTATATTTTAAGTCGTTACTGTTATGCTTAATTTACTGAATTTATTCAGCGGCGTCAAGCGCCTTTGCTTGCTCATGCAAATCTTGTAGTTTGTACACATCGAATGGTAGGTCGATGGCATAAGATTTACAGACCGCGTCAGCAGCACCTAAGGTAGTGACATAGAATACTTTACCTTGCAGTGCACTACGGCGAATAGAGAACGAATCCTCCTGTGCCTGCTTACCTTCGGTGGTGTTAATGATAAGGTCTATTTTACCATTTTTTAGGGCATCAACGATATGTGGACGGCCTTCGGTAACTTTATTGATTTGCTTGCACTCAATACCGTTTTCCGCTAACACCTTTTGCGTGCCAGTGGTCGCGACAATATTAAAGCCAAAGTCGATTAACTGACGAGCGATAGGAATGACTTGTTCTTTATCGCTATCACGAACTGAGATAAAGACGGTTTTGGTTTCGCCTTCAGTCGGTAAGCCTGGCAAGCGCTCATTACTGCCAATAACGGCTTTATAAAAAGCTTCGCCAAAGGTTTTACCCACGCCCATGACTTCACCCGTTGATTTCATCTCAGGGCTCAAAATAGGATCGACACCAGGGAATTTAGCAAACGGGAATACCGCTTCTTTTACCGCAAAAAATGCAGGGACGATTTCTGTAGTAAATCCCTGATCTTTTAGCGAAGTACCTGCCATACAGCGGGCAGCAACTTTTGCTAATGAAGTACCGATACATTTAGAAACGAAAGGCACGGTACGCGCGGCACGTGGGTTCACCTCTAAAATATAAACCGTTTCGCCTTTTACCGCAAACTGGACGTTCATTAGGCCAATAACACCAAGCTCTTTTGCCATAGCGACGGTTTGTGCGCGCATCACATCACATAATTCTTCTGATAATGAATATGGCGGTAGTGAACAGGCTGAGTCACCAGAGTGGACACCGGCTTGTTCGATATGTTGCATGATACCGCCAATCACCACATCCGTGCCATCGCAGATACAATCAACATCGACCTCAATGGCATCATCTAAGAAGCGGTCAAGCAATACCGGTGCTTCATTCGACGCTTGTACTGCGGTACGCAAATAATGTCTTAACTCATCTTCGTTATAGACGATTTCCATCGCGCGACCACCGAGAACGTATGAAGGGCGTACAACCAATGGATAACCAACGTCATTGGCTTTAACCAAACCATCTTCTAAGCTAGTCGCTAAGGCGTTAGTCGGTTGGATAAGATTTAACTGCTGAATCATATGCTGGAAGCGTTCACGGTCTTCAGCGCGGTCAATCGCATCAGGGCTAGTACCGATGATTCTGACGCCAGCGGCTTCAAGGGCGCGGGCAAGTTTCAATGGAGTTTGTCCACCGAACTGCACGATAACGCCGTCAGGCTGCTCAATACGTACGATTTCTAACACGTCTTCTAAGGTAATTGGCTCAAAGTATAGACGATCTGAGATGTCATAATCGGTTGAAACGGTTTCAGGGTTACAGTTGACCATAATGGTCTCGTAACCGTCTTCGCGCATAGCGAGTGCAGCATGCACACAGCAATAGTCGAACTCGATACCTTGGCCGATACGGTTAGGACCGCTACCGATAACCATGATTTTTTTGTTATCGGTTGGATTGGCTTCACACTCATTGTCATAAGTGGAATACATATAAGCGGTACTGGTTTCAAATTCTGCCGCGCAAGTATCGACGCGCTTATAGACAGGATGAATGCCCAAATCCCAACGCTTAGTGCGCAATTGCTTTTGTGAGATGCCAAGTAGTTTAGCCAAGCGTAAATCTGATAAACCTTTACGCTTAAAGCTACGTAAGTTCTTCTCAGTTAAACCACCAAAGCCTAGCGCCTTGACAGTCGCTTCAGTTTTAACGATATCTTCGATTTGTACCAAGAACCAAGGGTCAATTTTGGTAAAGTTAAACACTTCATCGACCGTCATACCAATGCGAAAAGCATCCGCCACATAGTAGATACGCTCAGGCGTTGGGATGGTCAGACGATTGGTAATCTCACTGCGTGCTTTATCAGCAGGCACTTGTGATAAGTCAATTTGCTCATCAAAACCATCCGCGCCGGTTTCCATACCACGTAAGGCTTTTTGCATCGACTCTTGGAAGTTACGGCCGATCGCCATGACTTCACCAACGGACTTCATCTGCGTCGATAAGACGTTATCCGCTTGTGGGAATTTTTCAAAGTTAAAGCGAGGAATCTTAGTAACGACATAATCCAGCGCAGGCTCAAAGCTGGCGGGTGTTTTACCACCCGTGATATCATTTTGTAATTCATCTAGCGTATAACCGACGGCCAGTTTGGCAGCGATTTTTGCAATCGGGAAACCAGTTGCTTTTGAGGCTAATGCTGATGAGCGCGATACGCGTGGGTTCATCTCGATGACGACCATACGACCAGTTTCAGGATCGATACCGAACTGGACGTTGGAGCCGCCCGTTTCAACCCCAATCTCGCGTAGTACAGCCAATGAGGCATTACGCATGACTTGGTATTCTTTATCGGTCAGAGTTTGTGCTGGCGCGACAGTAATTGAGTCACCCGTATGCACGCCCATGGGGTCAAAGTTTTCAATGGCGCAGATGATGATACAGTTGTCGTTTTTGTCACGAACCACTTCCATCTCGTATTCTTTCCAACCAATCAATGACTCATCGATGAGCAGCTGATGGTTAGGCGATAAGTCAAAGCCGCGCTCGCAAATCTCAATAAACTCATCACGGTTGTACGCGATACCGCCACCTGAGCCACCCATGGTGAACGATGGACGAATGATACACGGATAGCCCATTTTCTCTTGGGTGATAAAGGCCTCTTCCATGGTTTCAGCAGTTTCGGCACGTGGACATTCAAGGCCAATACGCTTCATTGCTTTATCAAATAAATTGCGGTCTTCTGCCATCTCAATCGAATCTTTGGTTGCGCCAATTAATTCGCAATTGTACTTAGTCAAGACGCCGTGCTTATCCAACTCTAAGGCACAGTTCAGTGCGGTTTGTCCGCCCATGGTTGGCAAGATGGCATCAGGACGTTCTTTAGCGATGATTTGCTCAACCGTCTGCCATGTAATCGGTTCGATATAAGTGGCGTCGGCCATCGCTGGGTCAGTCATGATGGTAGCAGGGTTGGAGTTGACCAAGATGACACGGTAGCCTTCTTCTTTCAGCGCTTTACACGCCTGTGCGCCTGAATAGTCAAACTCGCACGCTTGACCGATGACGATAGGGCCTGCGCCAATGATAAGAATGCTTTTTATGTCGGTACGTTTTGGCATAATTAAGACCTTTTAAATTTATATGTTATGAATTTAATACAAAGCTATATAGGAAGGTTGGTCATAGTTGAACTGATGTCATCAGGAATATTATCCCAATAATCGGTATCAAGCTTCTTTATGCTAATGGTTTGTTCAACCTGTACACCCAATCCGTACTTGTAAATATATTCAGCCAGTTTTTGACCATCTATTAAAACAATTCTTGCATTTGATAGATTTTGGGCGTAAGCGATGGCATCAGCGGAAAATTTTGAGGTGGTAATAAAGACACCTTTGTTTGCATTATCGCCCAATAAAGCACCAGCAAAACTTTGAATATCAGGACGACCAATAGTATTGCTTTTTTGATAGCGTTTTGCCTGAATATGTATTCGCCCTAAGCCCAATACGTCTTCATAGATTTCACCATCAATACCACCGTCTTTAGCATACTGCGTTACTCGTCCTGCCTTTTCAACGGCACCGCCATAACCCATTTTTTGCAATAACTCAACAACCAGACGCTCAAAAGCCATAGGTGTTTTGGTTAAAATGGTATCTAGTATCTCTTCATAGGTTTCTTGACGAATGGTTTCGTAAGACGCATAAAGTTGTTCTTGCGGTGTGTTGATACTCTGATTAATATTGTTTTTTTGAACATTTTGACCTAATTCAGTGTTGCTTAACTTTTCTGCTTGTCTTTCTGCCATTTGTTGCTTAACGAAAACGTTGATTTCTTCATTAGTTTTATCTAAAAAAGATTTTCCTAAAGAGCTGAGGACGTAGTAACCTCTTTTAGGTCTATCTAATATTCCTGTAAGGGCAAAATAACTCAATGCCCAAGAAATTCTATCAACAAAAATAAGTCCATTACCTGATTCATATTCCTTTGACGCTTCTTCATCAGTAAGATTAAAATGCTTTATCAAAGGTTCGGTAAATTTTGATTTTTTCCATACTTCGCCGTCACTTGAAAGCATTAATATGGGTTTTCTTAAGTCATCAAAATGTGGAATGGTCATCTTTATCGTTTCGCCTTATGTGGAATGGTCATCTTTATCGTTTCGCCTTATCCATCAACATTGCAAACTTATCAAACAATGGCGCACAATCGTGCGGCCCTGGGCTGGCTTCTGGATGACCCTGGAAGCTAAATACTGGCTTATTGGTTAGCTCGATACCTTGGTTAGAACCATCAAATAATGAGCGATGGGTGGCTTTTACATTATTAGGTAACGTGTCTTCGTCAACCGCAAAGCCGTGATTCTGACTGGTAATCATGACGGTGCTGGTTGCTAAATCTTGTACTGGATGGTTGGCACCATGATGCCCGGTCTTCATTTTAATAGTACTCGCGCCGCTGGCAAGACCAATCAGCTGATGACCTAAGCAAATGCCAAAGGTTGGAATGTCGGTTTCTTCAATAATATGACGGACGCTATCAATAGCATAACCACAAGCTGCTGGGTCACCAGGGCCATTGGACAAGAAAATACCGTCTGGGTTCATCGCAAGCACATCTCCAATAGGCGTTTGTGCAGGGACTACAGTCACATGGCAACCACGGTCAACGAGCATGCGTAGGATATTGGTTTTGCTACCGAAGTCGTAAGCGACAACGTTATATTTTGCGTCAATATGAGTGTTCAATTCCTTAAAGAAGCCACCCGTACCGCTATCATGGCTACCAGCTATGTCACGATTAAGTAGAGTATCTGACAACTCCCACGTACCCTCTGTCCATTCAAAGCCATCAGGGTTACAGCATTCTTTAGCTAAGTCCATACCGGCAATACCAGCGAATTCTTGTGCTAGTTTAATCGCTTGTTGCTCATCATCAGTGCTGATAGTCTCACCGTTGGAGGCAGTCATGATACAGCCATTCTGTGCGCCTTTGTCACGTAATAAACGAGTAAGCTGGCGGGTATCAATTTCAGCGATAGCGACTGTATCGTTACGCTTTAAGTAGTCGGTCAATGACTCAGAGTTACGGAAGCTTGAAGTGACCATCGTTGAGTCACGAATGATTAGGCCTTCTGCCCATATTTGATGGTTATTGCCCGATTCAGCATCTTCAGAATTAGTACCGGTATTGCCGATGTGCGGATAGGTTAGCGTAACCAACTGACGAGCGTAGCTGGGGTCAGTAAGGATTTCTTGATACCCTGTCATGGCTGTATTAAATACCACCTCACCGACACGATGACCAAGGCTACCGATACTCACACCGCGAAAAATCGTACCGTCTGCTAGTGCCAAAATTGCTTGTATTTCTGCCGATGAATTCAAGGGTTGCCTCCGCTGTTATTAGTGAGTGCCACAATGTTTTGTCGGTATAAATATTTATCTATAGTTGCTATTTATATCCTTATAACTGCTGCTAGATAAGAATAAAAAAGGGCTAAACACAAAAATTTCCCACAAAAAAGCGAGAAGACATCATCAATGAGAACTACAAAACCCACTAGATAGTGAATGAGTAAATCGCATCATGTCCGCTCGCTTAGGCACAGATTTTGCGCATTATATACAATAAGCGCACAAATAGCCAGCCGATTCTGGGGGATAGTGGCAATTTGTTAAGTAGGTTGTTAAGGAGTAATTTAAATTAAACAGCTATTTTAAATTGTAGGCTAGGGTTAGCTTAACCGTCTTGAAGCTATTTAAATTGATAATGCACTGATAAACCGTAATAATCTGGTGCTAATGAAGGTGCGATATACAGTTGGTCATTATAGCTTTTGGTGAGATACATACTACTGGCAATACCCAGTGCTGCCCCTGCCAATACATCAACCGCATCATGCTCGTCGGTCTCTAAGCGACTGTAGGCCACAAGACCTGCCCCGATATAAGCGGGAATACTATATTTTAAGCCATAACGTTTATGGATAAAGCTGGCCCCTTGAAAGGCGACTGAGGTATGGCTTGATGGAAATGATTTATTGTCGCTACCATTTGGCCTCTCCTTATCAATAGTTGCTTTTAGCGCATAGGTCACCGCGAGATTAGTACCGAACGCTTGATAAAATTGCTGCCGTCCAGATTTATCATTCATATAATATGTGCTACCGTAAGCAATAGTGGGTATGGCTATCGCAATAATATCTCCCGCTTTTTCAATACCGGTGCTATTAGAGGCATAAGTAGGATTAACTACCATCAAGCTACTCGACAATAAGAGTAAAGATGCATATCCTTTGCCGTTCATTGTTTTATTCCTTAAAATGGTTATATTTGGGCGATTGTACTATAAAGTCTATATTGTTTTTTATAATGGATTATCTTTTATTAAAAATTACTCCTAATCATTAATAGCTATTTATCACGAGCTACTACTAAAAGCTACTCACTAATAAATACTACCTATCAAGAAATATTTATCAACAACTACTAAGGACAGACCATGATTTATCAATATTTAGACAAAGTACCCGAGTTTGCTGTACCTTTTAATGGCTGGGTTGCCGATTCTGCAAGAGTAATTGGTGATGTCTATTTAGGGCATCAAGCCAGTGTTTGGTTTGGCGCAGTGATTCGCGGTGACAATGAGCGCATTTATATCGGTGATTATAGCAACGTACAAGAAAACAGCGTTATTCATACTGATGAAGGTATCGAGGTCAAGATTGGTGATTACGTTACTATTGGTCATTTGGCGATGCTACACGGCTGCGAAGTTGGTGATAACAGCTTAATTGGTATTGGCGCGGTAGTGCTTAATAATGTCAAAATTGGTAAGAACTGTATTATTGGTGCAAAGGCGTTGGTTACCGAAGGCAAAGTTATACCAGATAATTCATTGGTAGTTGGTGCGCCAGCTAAAGTAATCAAAACTTTAACCGATGAGCAAGCGGCGATGATTAAAGAGTCTGCGCTTCATTATGCAGCGCGTTGTCAGAAATTTAAAACTGGCATGCTAGAAGTTGAGCAACCAGAATAGTTTAGTCTTTGGCATTATCAGTCCTTATGCATTATCTTCTTATTCATTATTAATGAGATTTTTAATATGAGCACGCCTGTACTCAATTCAAATATTAATTCTAATACGTCTTCTGTTAATACAGAAAAGTCGCCTCGCACCTTAGCACTATTTGATTTAGACCATACCTTACTTGATGTCGATAGTGATTATTTATGGGGCGAATATATTGTCAATAAAGGGCTGGTCGATGAAGCCCAGTACCGAACGGCTAATCAGAAGTTTTATCAAGATTATATTGAAGGTACGCTGGATGCGACGGAGTATAATGAGTTTGTTGCACAGTTTTTGACGACTTTGCCACTAACGCGTCTACACGAGTTGCGCGAAGATTATATTAAATCTGAGATTGATCCCCATATACGTCCAAAAGCTTTATCAGTGCTGCGTGAGCATTTAGAATTAGGTCACGATGTGGTGATAATCTCTGCGACGAATGACTTTGTCGTATCTGCCATCGCTGAACGTTTTGGGGTTGAGGAAGCCAATGTGTTGGCGACGCCGCTGGAGATTAAAGACGAGCGCTATACCGGTAAATTAACCGATAAGCCTAACTTTAAAGAAGGTAAGATTTATCATTTGGATAAATGGATTGATAAACAGCAAGTAGGGGGCATTAGCTTTGAGAAAACCTATGCTTATTCGGATTCTAAAAATGATATTCCGTTGCTTGAGTGGGCAGATGTGGCCGTTTGTGTGTCGCCCGATGATGCCTTACATGCTCATGCGTTAGCGCATCGCTGGGCAGTAGAAGATTGGTCGATATAGTTTGCCAAGTTTAGTTTGGGCAGTATAATTTTTAGTGACACACTTAGCTTTAACTTGGTTTAAAATATCACCATATAAACTAAGCAGTAAATGCTAAATCTTTTAATTGTTAATACAGGAATATTTATGGAAATCAATCCGTATCAAGAAAAAATAAAAGACCTCGCCGAGCGTGGACAGGACTTGCGGAGGTATCTTTGACTTTGATGGCAAGCAAGAACGCCTAGAAGAAGTCAACTTAGAGTTAGAGAACCCCGAACTATGGAATGATCCTGAGCGCGCGACCAAAATTAATAAGGAAAAAAGCCATCTTGATAGTGTTATTGATGTGGTCGTCTCTCTTGAGACCATCTTAGAAGATGCGTCTGCGATGCTGGATTTAGCAGTAGAAGAGGATGATGAATCACTACTGGCGGACGTACAAGTTGAGCTGGATAATGCTGAGAAGCGGGTGGCGGATTTAGAGTTCCGCCGAATGTTCAGTGGTGAGATGGACCCGAACAATTGCTACTTGGATATTCAGTCGGGCAGTGGTGGCACCGAAGCCCAAGATTGGGCGGAGATGCTACTGCGTATGTATACGCGCTGGGCGGAAGCGCACAACTTTAAGGTTGAAGTGATTGAGGTTTCATCAGGCGGGGTTGCGGGTATTAAGTCCGCGACCATTGCCATTAAAGGCGATTATGCCTTTGGTTGGCTACGTACCGAGACTGGCGTGCATCGCTTAGTGCGTAAGTCGCCATTTGACAGTAATAATGGCCGTCATACCTCATTCGCTGGCGTATTTATCTCGGCCGAGATTGACGACGATATTGACATTGATATCAATCCGGCTGATTTACGGATCGATACTTACCGCTCATCTGGCGCAGGTGGTCAGCATGTCAATACTACCGACTCAGCCGTTCGTATTACCCATGAGCCTACTGGTGTCGTAGTGACCTGTCAAAACGAGCGTAGCCAGCACGGCAACAAAGCGACAGCTATGAAAATGCTGCGTGCAAAGCTGTATGAGCTTGAGATGCAAAAACGCATGGAGAAGCAGCAAGCAGTCGAGGATAACAAGTCCGACGTCGGTTGGGGCAGTCAGATTCGTTCATACGTACTTGATGACTCACGCATTAAAGATTTGCGTACCGGTGTTGAAACCTTTAATACGGGCGCGGTGCTTGATGGCGACCTTGACCAGTTTATTGAAGCCAGTCTTAAGGCCGGTCTATAAGTATTGAAATATATCTTTTAAAATCAATTAAAAATAATTTAAGGGAAAGTTATGCCAAGCGTAAATCAGTATTTTGATGATAAAGTTACCTCTATTGCCTTTCAAACTTCGACTAAGCCTGCAACCGTTGGTGTAATGTCAATTGGCGAATACGAATTTGGTACCAGTGAGTTTGAGACTATGACCGTCGTTAGTGGGGCATTAACCGTCAAATTACCAGAAAGTGACGAATGGCAAACCTTTAATGCCAGTCAACAATTCACCATTGAAGCTCAGAAAAAATTCAATGTTAAAGTTGAGGTGGAAAGTGCTTATCTGTGTGTTTACGGGCAGTAACATTCACGGTAAGTAGTGTTTTCTTAAAATTAAAGTTAAATGATGAAAAACGCCAAGTATTTAATGCTTGGCGTTTTTTTATGGTGATGTTTTTATTAACGTAGCGCGTTTTTACACAGCATTACACATTATCTGCGCCAAACGAACAGCAAAAATAGTGGTTTGTATTTATGATAAGACAGGAGACGCAGTCTTCAAGGCAGCTATTAGGTAAAGGCACACCATTTTATGGCCAAACAAAAGAATATCCGATCACCTTCCCAATCAAATGCTTCTGGCTCTACTAGCGGAGATATGCGTCATGATTATGAGCATTTAGCTCAGCGTGCCAATCTACGCTACGTGAGCGACGATGAACCTGGTTATACGCGTATACGTTGGGGCCGCGGCTTTACTTATCGCGACGTCGTCGGTAAGACCGTTAAGGATAAAGTGCTGCGTCAGCGTTTTGATGCGCTCGTTATTCCGCCGATGTGGTCAGAGGTCTGGATTTGCCGTGATGATAACGGCCATTTGCAAGCAACAGGTCGTGACGACAAGGCACGAAAGCAGTACTTGTATCATCCGCTGTGGGACGATGTGCGTGACCAAGCTAAGTTTGATGCCATGATAGGATTTGCACAAGCGCTACCGACATTGCGGGCGCAGGTTGAGCAGGATTTGGGTGCTAAGCCATTGTCACGCGCTAATGTGCTTGCTGCTGTAGTCAAATTATTAGAGACGACTCTAATCCGTGTAGGTAATAGTCGTTATGCCAAGCTGAATAAAAGCTATGGGCTGAGCACCCTACGCAGTAAGCATGTCAGTGAAATCGATAATGGCCTAGCTTTTGACTTTGTCGGTAAAAGCGCTAAATCTCATCATATCGAATTGCAAGATGAGCGCTTAATTGACATTGTGCAAGCTTGCTCAGAGCTACCCGGCTATCAGATCTTCAAATACTTAGATGAAAAAGGTAATAAGCAAGTCGTGGATAGTGCGGATATCAATGACTATATACGGGCTAATAGTTGCGTGGATAGCAGTAAAAACAGTAATAGTAGCGATGGCATTAATGATGGCAGCGGTAATGCGAAACTATATAGTGCTAAAGACTTTCGTACCTGGATGGCAAGTGTGCTTGCAGCCGGCTATTTGTATGATGAGCTACAAACGCCCGCAGGAGAGGAGGTTTTGGCAAGTGCGCCGGACAGTCGCGAGCGCCAAGCATTGGTAACAGAAATGGTCAAAAATGTCGCTGACGAGCTGGGTAATACGCCTACCGTGTGTCGCGCTTCTTATATTAACCCAGTTATTATTGAGAAGTTTTTAGCCGGACAGTTCTTTGAGTCTTATAAACAAGCACGTCGCGGTCGCACTAAAAAATATCAAAGTTGTGAAGAGAAAGCGCTACTTGGATTTTTAAGCGCGTTGTAATAGTAAGTTAAAGCTGGTCGACTATTGCAGTGCTAACCTTAAAAATGATACGTTATGTATTGAAGTAAATATGAAAGTACGCTATTAATAGATAAGTTTAAATATAATATGCTAAAACGAGTTATATGATATAACCTGTTTTTATGACTGCTTTATTTTATCAGTTTGACCTCTATTGCTAAAGGATTAGCTCATGACATCTTCAACCTTATCGACTACCCACACCTCAAAAACGCCAATAAGCTATGCCGATTATTATAATAACTTCGATATGGCCTCTTTATTGAAAGAAATCTTTGGCGACCACCCAGACGACCGTCTCAATGCTTATGTGGCTTGTTGTGGTCGTCATGTCCGTGATGGACGCGCGGATGATATCGCCTTAGTACATGAAGATACCGCTGGCAACATCACCCGTATGAGCTTTGGCGAGTTGGATAATGCCAGCGCGCAAGTGGCCAATTTATTACAGTCTTATGGCGTGCAGGCGGGAGATCGGGTTGCGACCATGCTGCCCCGAACGCCTGAGCTCTTGGTAGTTGTGTTGGCCACATGGCGACTGGGCGCGATATATCAGCCTTTATTTACCGCTTTTGGTTATGATTCTATCAAATACCGTATGGATAAAGCTGAGACTAAAGTCGTATTCACCAATCATGAGAATCGCGACAAGTTTAAAGATTTAGCGCAGCAAACGACTATGGTTATTGTGGGAAGTCAAAACGGCAGTCAGGCTTGGGGTGATGATAATTATGCTCAGATGCTTGCTAAGCAGCCACAAACGATAGAACCGATTAGGCTAGACACTGATGCGCCATTTTTGCAGATGTTTACCTCAGGAACAGTCGGCAAGTCCAAAGGCGTAAGTGTGCCTTTAGCGGCATTACCCGCATTCTATTTATACATGCGCTATGCTATTGATCTGCGCGAATCTGATAACTATTGGAATATGGCTGATCCCGGCTGGGCGTATGGTTTGTATTACGCTATTACCGGGCCATTATTACTTGGTAGGACCACTTGTTTTAATGAGGCCGGTTTTGATGCCAATAATACCCGCGATTTTATGGTTCGTCACAATATTACCAATCTGGCCTCTTCACCAACCGCATTTCGGATGATGAAATCCAGCGGAGTATTCGAAGATCTCTCTAAAGACGCTTCTAATAACAGTAGCAACAAACTGTCGTTGCGCTGTGCCAACTCAGCAGGTGAGACCCTTAATACTGGAGTTGTCGGCTGGGTAGAGAGTCATTTAGGCTGTAAGATCTTTGATCATTATGGACAGACTGAGACTGGCATGATCTGTTGTGAGCACCATGCGCTAGAGCATGAGCGACCAGTAGGCTCTATGGGCATGGCGCTGCCAGGGCATACACTAGTAATATTAGATGATGATATGCAAATATTACCTGATGGCGAGCAAGGGCAGCTTGCTGTCGTAGTCAGTCAGTCGCCAGCCTTTTATTTCCGTGGCTATAGCTGGAATGAAAAACAAGCTTTCGTCGGTGATTACTACCTGACTGGAGACATTGTAGAGCGCCATCACGATGGCAGCTACTGGTTCTCAGGGCGCGATGATGACATTATTATGACTGCCGGCTACCGTGTCGGTCCAACCGATGTCGAAAATACCGTATTAGAACATAACGCCGTTGCTGAGTCTGCAGCCATAGGCGTACCAGACGAAGTGCGTGGGAATACGATTAAATCTTATGTGGTGCTCAAAGACGGCGTTGAGGGCAGTGATGAGATTGCTCAACAAATCAAAGATTTAGTACGCGAACGTTTATCTACTCATGCCTATCCACGTGAGGTCGAGTTTATTGATGCGTTACCTAAGACTCCTAGTGGCAAAATTCAGCGCTTTTTATTGCGCAGTCTGTCTGCCAGTTAAATATATTTTACAGTCAGTACGTTGTAATAGAGAAATTTAAAAAATAGACGGCCAACTAAAATATTAGACAATAAATAGTTAAGGGTAAGTTATGCAAATTCAAGAAAACAGCTTTTTGGTGACTGGTGGCGCGTCAGGATTAGGCGAAGCGGTCGTTCGCGGTATCACTGCTCAAGGCGGTAATGTGGTCATCGCTGATTTAAACGAATCAGCTGGGCAAGCGTTGGTAGACGAGCTAGGAAATAACGTACGCTTCATTCGATGTGATGTTACCAGTGGTGATGAGGTACAAGCTGCTGTTAAATTGGCTGAGCAAGCATTTGATGGCTTGCAAGGGTCGATTAACTGCGCTGGTATCGCTGTCGTACAAAAGCTGTTAGATCGTGAGAATAACCCAGCCGACCTTGATGCATTTAGTCGCGGTGTAAACATTAACCTTGTCGGCTCCTTTAACGTAGCCCGCTTAGTCGCTGCTAGTATCGCGCGCCGAGTTGCGGCGGCAAAAGATAGTGGCGATGCGAAAAAAAATGCCGATCAAGGTATTATTATTAATACTGCCTCTGTTGCCGCCTTTGATGGTCAAGTAGGTCAAGCCAGTTATGCGTCTTCTAAAGCCGGTGTGGTAGGGTTGACATTACCATTAGCGCGCGAGCTGGCACGTCATGGTATTCGCGTTATGGCTATTGCCCCTGGGGTATTTGCTACCCCTATGATGAATAGTATTCCCGAAAAGGCGCGTGAGCAGTTAGAGGCTGGTATACCTTATCCTAAACGTTTGGGTGCGCCGAATGAATTCGCCAAATTAGTCATGCATATCATCGATAACAGCTACTTGAATGGCGAAGTGATTCGGTTGGATGGTGCTATTCGTATGGTCTAAGAAAATCTAGATAAATAAGTACCAACGTAGACTCTGTTACTGTGCAATTTGCACCGTCATAGAGTCTTTTTAGTATTTTAGTTATCTAATCTCAATGATATAAAAATAACTGCCATTATACAAAAAAGGCCGGCTACGATTTATTCTGTCACTAACTGGATTTATTCATTAAATTCTTACATAGTTCTGCATAATGCTTTGACAGATTATGACTAAATAGCTCATATATCTTGCTCTATTCTTTGCGTAATTTCTCTTGAAATGTTCCTCTAAAACACTTGTTGATACCTTATGATTAATATCATTTCTATTGGTAGGGTGATTGCTCATTAATGAATAGTTCAGTTATATTTTCTAATTATATTGATAAGTAAATATTTATTATTGACACTATGAGCAATCCGAAGAAAACGAGTTGAAATACTACTCGACATACCATATATAGATAACAGCTAACGGTAAGCGCTATTTAATAAAAGAGCTACCTAGATACTTATTAATACTAATTATAAAAGGATACCGCTATGAGATTTGAGAAATTTACCCAAAAACTGCAATCTGCTATTCAAGAAGCACAAAGTCTAGCATTAGGCCGCGATCATACGGGTATCGACCCCGTACATTTATTGGGCGTGTTACTGCAAGATGAATCGAATTTGTCTATCTGTCAGCAAGCGGGCGCTTCTATTCCAGCGCTAAAAAATGGCGTTGCTAAAGCTTTAGACAACCAAGCGACTATTAGCGAGCCAACGGGAGACGTTAATTTAAACCCAAGTTCGGTAAAAATACTCAATCTTGCTGACCGCCAAGCGCAAAAAGAGGGCGATGATTTTATTGCGACTGAATGGGTCATGTTGGCCTTAGCGGAGCAGGGAGAGACCAAAAAAATATTTGAAAGTGCTGGTGTGACTGCGGCTAAGCTCAAAGCTGTCATCGAGCAGCTACGCGGCGATGAAACTGTTAATAATCAAAATGCTGAAGATCAGCGCGATGCGCTCAATAAATATACCATTAATCTGACTGAACAGGCGGAGATGGGCAAGCTTGATCCGGTGATTGGCCGCGATGAAGAGATTCGCCGAACCATTCAGGTGCTGTCACGTCGTACCAAGAATAACCCAGTACTTATCGGTGAACCGGGTGTTGGTAAAACCGCGATTGTCGAAGGTTTGGCACAAAAAATTATCAATGGCGATGTACCAGAAGGTCTGCGTCGTAAAGAAGTGCTGTCTTTAGATTTAGGCTCACTAATTGCCGGCGCAAAGTTCCGAGGAGAGTTCGAAGAACGCCTTAAAAGTGTACTCAGCGACTTATCGAAGCAAGAAGGTAATGTCATTTTATTCATTGATGAGCTGCATACTTTAGTTGGTGCTGGTAAAGCAGACGGCGCGATGGATGCTGGTAATATGCTTAAACCTGCGCTTGCTCGCGGTGAATTGCATTGTGTTGGCGCGACTACTTTAGACGAATATCGTCAATACATTGAAAAAGATGCGGCTCTTGAGCGTCGCTTTCAAAAAGTGCTGGTCGATGAACCAACGGTTGAAGATACCATTGCGATTTTGCGTGGACTCAAAGAGCGTTATGAGCTGCATCATGGGGTCGATATTCAAGATAGCGCCATTATTGCGGCAGCACGCATGAGTCATCGTTATATTACTGACCGCAAGCTTCCTGATAAAGCGATTGATTTAATTGACGAAGCGGCCAGTCGTTTGCGGATGGAGATGGACAGTAAGCCTGAATCTTTAGGTAAGCTAGATAGCCGTCTTATTCAGTTGAAAATGCAGCGTGAAGTGCTCAAAAATGAAGAAGATGCCGGTGCACAAGCGGAGCTGAAAGCTCTAAATGAGCAAGTCGATGAGCTAGAAAAAGAATACGCGGATCTTAACGAGATTTGGCAAGCTGAAAAGGCATTAGTTAAAGGCAGTCAACAGCTGAAAGACGAGCTAGATAAAGCGCGTATTGCTTATGATAAAGTCAGCCGCGAAGGCGACTATGAAGCGATGTCAAAACTCCAATACGAGACTATTCCGCAGCTTGAACGTCGTATCAACGAGTCAGATTTAGCGGAACAAAAAGAGCAAAATGACGTACCTGGTATTAAATTGCTGCGTAACAAAGTGACAGACAATGAGATTGCCGAAGTCGTCAGTGCAGCCACTGGTATTCCGGTTAACAAAATGATGCAAGGCGAGCGCGATAAGCTGCTAGCAATGGAAGACCAACTGCATGAGCGGGTTATTGGTCAAGATGAAGCGGTAGAAGCGGTTGCCAATGCTGTGCGTCGTAGTCGGGCTGGCTTGTCAGATCCCAACCGTCCTTCAGGGTCGTTTTTATTCCTTGGGCCTACAGGGGTTGGTAAAACCGAGCTGACTAAATCGTTAGCTAACTTTCTGTTCGACTCTGAAGATGCGCTGGTGCGTATTGACATGAGTGAGTACATGGAAAAGCATAGTGTCAGTCGTTTGGTGGGCGCGCCTCCCGGTTACGTCGGCTACGAAGAAGGCGGGTCATTGACCGAAGCCGTACGCCGCAAGCCTTATAGCGTGGTGTTATTCGATGAAGTCGAAAAGGCCCATCCAGATGTCTTTAATATTTTATTACAAGTGCTGGACGATGGACGCTTAACGGACTCACAAGGTCGAGTGATTGACTTTAAAAACACCGTTATTATCATGACCAGTAACTTAGGCTCACATAAAATCCAAGAAATGGTTGGCGAAAGCTACGATGATATCAAAGCCGAAGTCATGGATTCAGTCGGCGAGCATTTCCGTCCGGAGTTTGTGAACCGTATTGATGAGATTGTGGTATTCCATGCGCTTGGTCAAGAGCAAATGGCGGGTATTGCTGATATTCAAATGGAGCGTTTACAGACTCGTCTACAAGAGCGTGAGCTTGATATTACACTGTCCGATGCGGCGATGAATCAGCTAGTAGAAGTGGGTTATGATCCCGTCTATGGTGCGCGCCCACTAAAACGTGCTATTCAGCAAGAGATTGAAAATCCTTTATCATTAAAATTACTGGCCGGTGACTTCGTAGCCGGCGACATCATCAAAGTCGATGTTGGTATTGATGATAAACTGACATTTGATAAGCTTAGAATGAGTTAAGAGTCCATTGTTGATAGCCAACTTTTAATAACAGTTTTGATAGTAATACTCATCCCGCATTTGCCTTAGCAAGTGCGGGATTTTTTAAGCACTATTATTTTTATTTGAAATATTATTCTAATTAATGAGTAATAAAAATGAGAACATCTAAATGATATATTTTCCTTGTTAAGTCTTTTGTACTATACAGTCTGATAAATAATGTTATAAATTCAGTACTAACACTATTGAAATTATAAGGTTGCTTTTATCAAGATTTATTTTGTAATAAATTGATAATTGTCAGTCGTTTTGTTACAGTGACATTCCTTAAAATTTGAGATTAGAACATGGATCATGTGAAAGTTGGCAGGTTAGGTCCGTTTCCACGGGTGAATAAGCCTGTTTTTATTACTTCCGCGTTACTTATCGTTGGATTTATTATTTTTGGTGCTTTTTTTACTGAAACTGCCGGTGCAGTGTTTACCTTTTTACAAAGCTTTATCACTGATAAATTTGGCTGGATGTTTATTGTTTTAATGAACGTGGCGCTAGTCTTTTGTATTTATCTGGCCGCGAGCCGTTACGGTGACATTCGCTTAGGGGACCAAACAGAACGACCACAATATAACCTATTTTCATGGATTGGGATGTTGTTTTCGGCTGGTATTGGTATTGGGCTCGTGTATTGGGGAACGGCTGAGCCCTTATACCACTTTATGGCACCGCCATTGGGTGAAGCTGAAACTGTAGAAGCCGCCAAGCAAGCGATGAGTATCTCATTTTTACATTGGGGACTACATGCCTGGGCAATTTATACTATAGTGGCATTGGCATTGGCTTACTTTCACTTTCGCCGTGGACTGCCGTTATCGATTCGCTCGACGCTATATCCAATATTGGGTCAAAAGATTTATGGTCGTTGGGGACATACCGTCGATATCTTAGCCGTATTTGGTACGATGTTTGGGGTAGTGACCTCTCTTGGCCTTGGGGTAATGCAAATTAATTCGGGCCTTGAAGGATTATTTGGCATTCCAAACACTTTAACGGTGCAGTTTATCATTATTGCTTTTGTAACTGCACTAGCTTGTGGGTCTTTGATGTTGGGTCTTGACAAAGGCATCAAGCGCTTAAGTGAGATCAATATGGGCTTTACTGGTGCCCTATTAGCCTTTATGGTTATTTTAGGGCCAACCTTATTTATTTTTGATAGTTTTATTGAGAATATAGGTAATTATCTAATAGCCTTGGTACCGTTATCAACATGGGGCGAAGCTTATAGTAATACCGATTGGCAAGGCGCTTGGACGTTATTTTATTGGGCATGGTGGGTAAGCTGGGCACCATTCGTCGGGGTATTTATTGCGCGTATTAGCCGTGGTCGTACCATCCGTGAGTTTGTATTGGGTGTGCTGTTGATTCCAATGATGATTTTGTTTTTCTGGTTCACAACCTTCGGCGGCGCCGCTATTCATATGGAGCTATTAGCTGCTCTTGACCCAGCACTGGCTAGTCCAGGCTTGATTGAAGCGGTGCAAGCCGATACTGGTAGCGCCATTTTTAAACTGGTTGAATACTATCCATTCACTAAGCCAATTACCTTGTTAATCGTAATTATGATTATACTTTGGTTTGTTACCTCATCGGATTCAGCAAGCTTTGTCATTGATATGTTGACCGCAGGTGGCGATACCAATCCACCAAAGATTCAACGTTTATTTTGGGCGATCATGCAAGGATTGATTGCTGCTATATTATTAGCAGCAGGCGGATTAAGCGCCTTACAAGCAGCCGCAATTGTGGCGGGATTACCGTTTGCTTTGGTAGTATTTGTGATGATGTATGCGCTATTGCGAGGCTTAAGTCGCGATCGACTGATACTTTATCGAGGGCAGCAGCACTTTATCACTGAAGAATCAGCGGATCATAACTCGGCTAATGAGTTTACCGATGAGCGCTTGTTAAAAGGTCCCCCTAAAATTGCAGATGGTGACTAAAGTTAGCTATTAATCAAGTAGACTTAGTTTATATTATGCTTGTTAAGGTGTTCTTTACCAAAATATAACATCTAAAGTCACTGCAATATTAAAACCTAAGGTAGCACGCTGCTTTAGGGTTTTTTGATTTTTTAAATAGATGACAACACTGGTAGGTATCTAATCACATTTGATAGTTGCTACATATCTTGTTAAGGTATCCAACTTTAAAAACTGAGACGACTACATGGATCATGTAAAAGTTGGCCGATTAGGCCCTTTTCCACGGGTATGTAAACCTGTATTTTTATCCTCGATAACTTTGATTGTCGCGTTTATTATCTTTGGTGCCTTCTTTAATGAATTGGCGAGTGAAGTATTTGGGCAAGCAAAAGCATTCATTTCTATGCGCTTTGGCTGGTTCTTTATTTTGGTGGTCAATTTAACTTTGGTCGTGAGTATCTACTTAATATTCAGTCGATACGGTGATATTCGACTTGGGCACCAGACAGAGAAGCCAGAATACAACCTGTTTTCTTGGATTGGCATGCTGTTCTCAGCCGGTATCGGTATTGGCCTGCTCTATTGGGGTACTGCTGAGCCGCTGCAACACTTTATGGCGCCGCCACTTGGTGAGCCTGAAACCATTGCCGCTGCTAAGCAAGCGATGAATATCTCATTCTTACATTATGGTCTGCATGTGTGGGGACTCTATGGCATGGTGGCCTTGGCATTAGCCTATTTTCACTATCGTCGTGGTCTGCCATTGGCTATTCGCTCGACGCTGTATCCGTTGATTGGTAAAAGAATCTATGGTAAATGGGGTCATACGGTCGATACACTGGCTGTATTTGGCACTATGTTTGGGGTTGTGACTACCTTGGGTCTTGGGGTATTGCAGATTAACTCTGGCCTTGAGAGCTTATTTGATATCCCTAATACCATTACTGTCCAAATTATTTTGATAGCCATCATTACCGCTTTAGCGGGACTATCGTTGACGTTGGGACTTGATAAAGGTATCAAGCGCTTAAGTGATATCAATATTCTTCTCACCGTTGTCCTGTTAAGCTTTGTGATTATTTTAGGACCTACGCAGTTTATCTTTAACAGTTTTGTAGAAAACATCGGTAATTATCTACATGAGATTGTGCCATTAGGTCTTTGGACTGAATCTTATAATGGTGAAGCCAATTGGCAGTCGTCATGGACGATTTTCTATTGGGCTTGGTGGATCAGCTGGTCGCCATTCGTTGGTGTGTTTATTGCCCGTATCTCTCGTGGTCGTACCATTCGCGAGTTTACATTAGGGGTATTATTAATCCCTATTACCATTCTGTTTTTATGGTTCACAGCTTTTGGCGGCTCGGCGGTACATATGGAGCTGTTGGCGGCTGCGGATCCTAGTATGGTCAGTCCTGGTCTTATTGAAGCTGTGCAGGCTGATTATGGTAGCGCGATCTTTAAGTTAATGGAATCTTATCCTTTAGCGAAGCCTATGACCTTGTTGATTATCGTGATGATTGTGCTTTGGTTTGTGACTTCATCGGACTCCGCTAGCTTTGTCATCGATATGTTGACCTCAGGTGGTGATGCGAATCCACCCAAGCTTCAGCGTTTATTTTGGGCTGGTACCGAAGGGGTTATCGCTGCCATATTGTTAGCAGCAGGTGGCTTAGGTGCACTGCAAGCGGCAGCTATTGTCTCAGGCTTCCCGTTCGCTATTGTGGTCGTGGTGATGATGTATGCGTTACTGCGCGGCTTAAGTCGCGATAGGTTGATTTTGTATCGTAACCAGCAATGGTTTATCACTGAGGAATCAGCAGAGCATAACTCAGCCAATGAGTTCCGTGATGAACACCTGTTGACAGGCCCACCAAAGATACAAAAGCCTAGCGACTAAGCTTATCCTTTGCTAAGCAATTGTTAATCATAAAAAAACCCCAGTCTATAATTAGGCTGGGGTTTTTTTATGGGGCTGGATATCTCATTTATTCATCGTTGTGCGAATTTGATTAAGACGCCAGCCGTCTGATATAGAAGTGCTATAAGCGGCTATTAATAGTTATGAGCATTGCCCTTTAACATAGCTTATTGCTGATGTGGTACCACACGCTGAGCAAGCATTACCTGCCGTACGGTAGCTAACTCCCGTGTGATTCTTTACTTTGACGCAGACTGGATCATATTGGGCAGTGCACATGGTTTGTTCAGGGTTAAAAGGCGGGCACTTAGTAAGTTTTTTATCGCTAGAGGCTTGGTTATTAGTAGTTTGAGTATGAATAGGAGGGGTGTCAGGCGCGCTGATACTCGGCATATTATTACAGCCGGTCAAGGCTAGTGTCACTGATAACCCCAGTAATGATAAGCATGACCGCCATAAGGTTGAATAGTTATTAGTAAACATAAGATTTCCTTATTTATCAAAACCATAACGTCCTGTTAAAATCACATGTAAGTCCTAATCATAGCGCATTGCCAGAATTATGAAAGGCTATAACTGTAAGATAAGCGCCTTTCACGTACAATAAAAAACCCTAGTCTATGAATAGACTGGGGTTTTATACTTTAAGAGGATAAATGCGCTTTTAAAAAAGCTTATCTAAATAACTAATAGTAATTATGCAGAGGGTTTGTCATCGTTATTCAGCTGCACATATTGATCAAAGTTTTGTGCATAATCAGTTAAGTTGTCGCTGAGCATTTGATGGTATTGCTTGACATAAAACTCAACGATATCATCTTTTTCCTTAGCGAAGTCGTCACCTTTCACAAAGCCAATTGAAGCAACTGAAGCGCTATAACGTGCTGCGGCATACAGTAATGATGCACCTACTTGTCCTGAATGTGCTTCATTGCCCAATTGACTATTGGCGACTCCAATAATGGCATCAGCGCGTTGATAGAACCCTTGCATTTCTGGGGTAATCTCAACGCTTGTTTCAGCATTAGCATCCGTAATGTCGTTAAGGTTCGTGTTGCTGTCTTGAGTACTGTTTTGAGTGTTGTCTTGAGACATAAGCTTTTCCTATTAAGGGTGGGTGTGAAGATAAAATTGTATGAATATGAGCTTGTAATTTTATTCGATGAAACTATAGGCACTAAAAAAATATATTGAAGTGATAGTAACGCTTAACGATATAAAAGATAATATTAAAAGTGTAACCTAAAAAGGTCAGCAAAAATCAAAAGCCGGACTTCTATTCAAGCATAATGCTGTCATGAAGTCCGGCTTTCATATACTGCTGGTGGTATTAATATTAACAGTGACTAATTAACTTGCAATACCAGTTATAAGCCAGCATCAGCTTTTAAGATTTCAGCTTTGTCTGTCTTTTCCCAAGTAAAGGCAGTCTCAGAGCCTGGGCGACCAAAATGTCCGAAAGAAGCCGTTTGCTGATACATCGGCTGCAATAGATTAAGCATGCGTGTAATGCCATAAGGGCGCAGGTCAAAATGCTTGCGAATCAGACGGATGATTTCTTCATGACTGATTTTGCTGGTGCCAAAGGTATTGACCGAGATAGACGTTGGTTCTGCCACGCCAATGGCATAGCTGACTTGTACTTCACAGCGATCAGCAATGCCTGCTGCGACCAAGTTTTTGGCGACATAACGTACAGCGTAGGACGCGCTACGGTCAACCTTAGAAGGATCTTTACCGCTGAACGCGCCGCCGCCATGACGTGCCATACCACCATAAGTATCGACGATAATTTTACGTCCGGTAAGCCCAGCGTCTCCAACAGGGCCGCCGATGACAAACTTGCCGGTTGGGTTGATATGATAGCGTGTGCCGGCGTGTAATAGGTCAGCTGGTAAGACATGCTTGATGATAGATTCCATCACCGCTTCTTGCAAGTCGGCTTGCGAGATGCTGGGGTCATGCTGAGTGGATAACACCACTGCATCAATAGCCGTTGGGCGGTTGCCATCGTATTTGAGGGTCACTTGCGCTTTGGCATCAGGGCGTAACCACGGTAGCTCACCGGCCCGGCGCAGTTGTGATTGGCGCTCCATCAGACGGTGGGCATATTCAATCGGTGCTGGCATGAGTACTTCAGTTTCATTACTGGCATAGCCAAACATCAAGCCTTGGTCGCCAGCGCCTTGCTCTTCAGGATTGGCGCGGTCAACACCTTGGGCAATCTCAGGTGACTGCTTGCCAAGCATGTTGATGACGGCACAAGTCTCGCCATCAAATCCAAGGTCTGAATGATGATAACCAATGCCGTTAACGGTATCACGCACGATACGCTCAACATCGGTATTGGCGGTGGTTGTTACTTCACCTGCCAATACCACCGCGCCGGTTTTGACTAGCGTTTCACAGGCTACGCGGGCGTGGAGGTCTTCACGTAAGATTGCATCAAGTATGGCATCTGAGATTTGGTCAGCCATTTTATCGGGATGGCCTTCGCTTACAGATTCTGAGGTAAATAAGTTGTATTCACGCATAATGGGATCGCTTAATTGAATCAATAAAAATAGGAAAAAGCATAACGGCTGAGCGCAGCTTTAATTAATATTGGCCGTGCAATCATTTGCTCGGCAGTTAATTGGTGGTGCTTAATTTGTTTAATAACTTACTGAGAAATAGATAATAATAAAAAATAGCTTGCTAAGTTTCGTCAGTTTTAACGCAGGATAATCAAGATAACATTAACGCTCAGCTACCGCTACTTAAGCGGTTGTCGCCTTATTAATATTGCGGTGATTGATGCGGCGTCTCAGCATAAAAATAGGTTTATTCTACCTTGAAATGTGATAAAACTCTAGTGAGCTGCGCTCGTTATATTATAAGTAATACTCAGCCATGCGTTGTTTATGTTAAAACATTGCTATAGCTACTAGCACAATCACAAGTCTACAAACGCCGCTTTATCCTTAAACATACATTCTGCATACACGGGGCACGCACCGCATTTTGGTGTGCGTGCTTGACACGTATAGCGCCCATGTAAGATGAGATAATGATGAGCATCTTGCATAAAGTCATCTGGAATACGTTCAACCAGTTTTTGTTCAACGATGAGTACGTTTTTACCGGTTGCCAGTCCTGTACGATTGCCCACTCGAAAAATATGAGTATCAACTGCCATAGTGGGTTGCCCAAAAGCCGTATTTAATACCACATTGGCCGTCTTACGGCCAACGCCTGCTAGCGACTCTAAGTCTTGACGATTATCAGGGACAGTACTGTCAAACTTATCCATTAAGTCGCGGCAAGTTTTGATGATGTTTTTAGCTTTGGCATTATATAAGCCGATATTTTTAATATAGGGTTTTAGTCCGTCTTCACCCAACGCCCAAATTGTTTCAGGAATATTGGCGACTGGATACAGCTGCTGAGTGGCAATATTGACACTGATATCGGTCGCTTGCGCCGAGAGTATGACCGCGATGAGCAACTCAAAGTTACTTTTATAGTGCAGTTCAGTCACTGGCTCATCAATCGTTGCTGCCAGTTTTTCAAAAAATGGGCGTACATCACGATTGGGTAGGCGTCTTGATGGCGGGGTATTCGCCGTTTTATGTTTGACAGTTTTACTCATGGTGTTTTGGCTATCGTTGTTAGCTATTATTTTAAGGGTTTTTTTAAGTAGTTTTCGTTTTAAGTAAGCAAGTTTTAAAAGATTATAGTCCGTTCAAAATAAAGGAGATTCGTTTATAAAAACGTGCTACTGGGATAAATTTTTCTGGCTTGCTGTTCGCAGGCGTGACAGATGCTGCAAAAAATTATCCCAGTAGCACTGTATCTTTTCCAAACTGGTTCAATTTTATATTTGCGCAAGTTCTGCTTGTAGTGTCTCAAGTTCAGCTTGTTTTCCAGCATTTTCACGGACGCTCAGCTGTTTCTCTAACTTTTTAATTTTACTACGCAGTTTCGCGGCGGCGATAGTGTCTTTTGCTTGTTGTTCACTAATATCAAGCGTTTGGCTCGCGGCATTATTTAGTTTGGCCTCGACCATACTAACTACTGGCTTGGCATTGCTGCTGTCTGCAAGCTGCTCAGTGACCCGCTCTAAATGAGTATGATAACGCTGACGCAGATCGTCTTGTTCTTGTTCACGTTCAGTTATTGTTAGCTCACGCTCAATAGTGACCAAGTCTATACAATCAACTGGACAGGGTGCTATGCATAGCTCACAGCCAGTACATAAATCGGTAAAAATAGTATGCATGTGTTTGCCGGTACCGACAATTGCATCGACCGGACAGGCAGGAATACACTTAGTACAGCCGATGCAATCATCCTCACGGATAACGGCACGGACTTCTTGAGGACGCTGTGATGTGTTGTCTATTGCCCATTTTGAAGGTTTAGCGATAAGAGGAGCAGCAACGGAGCGGTTTTTATTATCAATTGCGTTGACATTAGGATCGATAATCTGAGCAATGGCATCCGTAACTGGTTGACCACCAGGAACACATTTATTGTGTGGCTCACCATTCATAACGATAGCAGCGGCGTAGGGTAGGCAACCATCTGGATGGTCACAGAGACCGCATTGAGTTTGCGGCAGGCAAGTATCGATATGCGCAATTTGCTGTTGGACGTCAGTAGGTAAAGTGTCGAGCGCCAAGGTATCAAACAATATCGGTAGACTTGCTAAGCGGCTATGTGTAGTACTGGGCATCTAATTACGGGCCTTAACATCAGTCATAATAGGTTGGTATAAAAAAGTGATAATAAATAAAACTAAACTCAATAAAGGCTAAAAGCTATAAATAAAGATAGTAAAAACTAAAGACTCATTCCTTGCTCATGAACAATCTGGGCGATTAAGTCATAAGCAATGCTGCCTTTAAAAGGTATCTTTGGCAAGTTTGAGATATCGAAAAAGTCGGCGTGCGACAGCTCATCTTCTTGTACTACAATATCACCGCCCGCATAAGTTGCCCGAAAGCCCAGCATTAAGTTAGAGGGAAACGGCCACGGCTGGCTACTCACATAGCGAATATCGGTCAAGCTAATATTAACCTCTTCCGCCACTTCTCTTACCACCGCATGCTCTAAGCTTTCACCGACTTCTACAAAGCCTGCAATGAGCCCATATTGTAGCGGCGGCGTTTGCGTGCCATAACGATGATGATGCGCCAGTAAAATCTGCATCTCACCAGTTAGCGGATTGGGCCGAGTAATGGCAGTGATGACACACGGCTGCACCCGTGGATATTGACGCAAGCGACATACCGCGCAGACCATCGAGCGCTCATTAAATTGAGCACTAGTGACGGGCGCACTACAGCGACTACAAAACTGGGTATCGGCTTGCCAGCGTAGCAGTTGAATGGCCTGGCTTAACTGCGCCGCTAAAGCAACAGGCAAGTGGGTTATTAACTGCCGATAACTAATAAAGGTGATGGCGTCTGCACTAAGCACGTTATTGGTTACTAAGCCATCTGCTGCAGCTACAGTCGTTCCTGGTATGGCAATATTACTATCGTTGGCATAATTATGAGTAATCGCCATAGTGGCGGGCGCAGTCTCGTTTTTTAGCGTGTTTTCTAACGTATCTTTAGCAGATCCTAAGTCAGCAGAGCCTAAGTCTTCGTCTGACCAGTAACTTGATGCTAAGCTTTCAGCCAGCTGGACGCAGCCAAGCTGATAAGCGTTATAAGTAAGCGTGGTATCAATGCCTGTATCAGCAATGTTCGTAGGGTCATCTACGGTCATATGCGGCAGGGTAACTTGTATTGGCCACCAACCATCAGGCGTATGGCGGCATAATACAGTTTCATTATCAAGTACAAAAGCGGTGGTCATAACACAATCCAAAGCAGGCAGCAGCGTGTGTGCTTACTGTTTATAAGTTTAATTATATCAGAGTTAATGATGATTTATTTAGCAGCTATTGAGGTAACGATTACCAGTTTAACAACTATTTATTAGTAATTCGATGACCGTTACGGTTGAACGTTAAGCCGCTAACAACCGGCTTAGACTTTTCTGGGCAATATCGAGTGAGTGCTTACTTACTGGGCGATTATGCTCAAAGCCATCCAAACGATAGTCCACTGATATTATAACATCAGCAATATGAGCGAGGGTTTTATCATCGATAGGGCAATCTACGGTAAGGCGCTGCTCTAAAAAATTGGCCAGTTGGTTCAGCATACTGGCTGATATGGGCAGCTGTAAGAAACGGACTGCACCAGAAACTTGACGTATCATCGCAGGAATGTTCTGAATATTAAGGGAATCACGATTGACATCGGCTAAGTAATCATTTAACGCCTGCTCCACATTGGCAATAGTGGTACGACTCTCTTGAACCAAAATATCATAAGCGGTATCGAGCTGATGTAAGGAGATGTTTTTATTATTCAGCGGCAATTTTATAGCGCCCGGTTTATGCATTTTCGCCATAGTAATGCACGCATTTTCTGCACTCATCAGTGCTAGTAGCAAATGGTCAAAGTCACTTGGAGTAGGGGTTTGCCATTTTGCCACGGCAGCTCCAGCTGTATGTAGCGCAGTTGCCGCCTCATTTAACCCCAGTAAGCGTAACGTTGAGGCAAGCTCGGTCAGCTCATCCGCTATTTGCGTGGCTTGTAGTGCGGCAGGATTCAACGAACCACCGCGTACATAACTATCGACTTTTTCTTTAATAGTATTGATTTGGGCTTGGATTAAATCATTTACAGTATCGGTCACTTGACGATTAGGACCGAGTAAAAATCGCTTCATTTGTTCACGCTGCGGTGTCTCTAACTGATTAATAGCATATTGTGCGCGTAGCTGTTGCGCCTGCTGATTCTCACGCTGGCAGGCAAAACTGACCAATTCAGCAAATCTGGCATCCATCACTGGTAAGTAGCTATGAAACTGCTGCTCTAAGTAAATGAGCGCATGTTTTTGGCTCAGATTCAACGGTAAGATTGACTCAATATCTGTCACTGCTGCCGACGCCGCTTGCCAAAATAAACGATTGCTATGCGCCGCGATTAGAGTACAAGCGGCACTCATAGCGGCCAATTTTTGCTTATCCTCAGCGCTGATTATACCGTCATGATTAGTTAGCGCTATCGAAAAACCACTACGATAGGCATTGGTCAGTAGTTCACTATCGAGGTTCAGCTCGTTTAATGGCTGAAAGTTCTGTTCAGGGTTGGCAATAATCACACTACTACTACCGAAATTAGCAAAATAATCAGCGTTAATGGCCTCTTGAGATCCAGTCTTACGCAGTTTATTCATAATTGGCAGTAGTAACGTCGGCTCGACCGTTTCAGTCAGTAGAACGAACTCAACATAGCGGTCGAGGGTCATAATCGCTTCTGACAGATCCATAATGAGCATAGTATTGGTATTATCGCCATTGTCATGAAGCTGTCGCAAACCGCGCGTGATAGCGAGACTCAAGGCTTGTCCACCAGCAAGTGAAATAAAATCAAAGATACCGGACAGTTGTGTTAAGACGCCAATTGAGTCTAATAATAACGGTGCTTGCTCTTTATCATCATTGAATTCACTTAAGTGAATCTCGGCATCTTTTAAGGTAGCTATACTCTCAGCATGTAATAAATGTAATGAGGGCAAGTCAAAGTTCGTAATACTGAGGGCAGGGGTCGTTAAGGTTATTTGCTCAGACTCGCTCATAGTTATTGTTCCATAAAGTACTGATAATAAATAAAGGTTAAGGCGTATATGATATTCGCAGATTGTTTCTGTCAGAGCGATGGTCGAATATTAAACACACTCTTGATAGATACCTTCGCTTCCAAGAACAACTGTGCTTGGATTGAATTCAGATTTTCATTAGGGTCTGTATAGAATTAGGGAATAGTTGAAAAAAATAAGCAACGCCTTAAACTCTTGTTTACCACAACAAAG
>NZ_CAJHBT010000027.1 GCF_904846675.1 Psychrobacter urativorans
AGCGTCAGTGCCAATCCGGCAATCACTATCATAGGCCAAAATATCGTCAGCAGTGATTGGCGTGTATTAGAGGAAATGCGTTCAGTTCTCATGAATAAAAAGATGTCCTTGGTAGCCAAAAAGGCCGACGCGGAACGCCGACTTTTGCCATATTATACCTTTTTTAACATTATAGCCTTTTTAAAAAAGCTTATAAGGTTTTACAGATGCTTAGAGAGGCACTTAGAAAGGTTGGAAGGGTAGAGATTTACCATCCAGTGTAATGATAGGTAAAGCGATGAGCGCTAAGCGTTCACTCAAATCATCTCTGGCAGTCAAAAATAAAAACGCGATCACTGTTTATGCTTATATCAAAACCTTCAATACCTACCCGTCAGCTGGTGGTAGGGTGGTGTACTTGCACAAGGCATACGGAGATCGTTTACTCACAGGGTTTAATATCCTGCTGATGGATTTTTTCATGGTCATTGCGCAAAGCTTTCTGGCTTAGTCGCTTAGGTCATACATAATGCAGCTGTTCAGCGTCTTTGTCTAGATTCAGCTGAATTTAGATCCATTTGTGATGGGCATGGCAGTCGTCATTGCCCTAGTGATTGCTATAGTTAGACAGGTTTACCTCAAGTAACTAGTAACTAGAAAGTCATTGAAAGTGATACGCTCGTATACTACTATTAATACTAAGGTTTTGAGTTAAGGAGAAGTATTATGTTGAACGTTATAATGCATGGAATGATGAATGGATCAATGATGAATGGATCAATGATGGGTGGTATGGGCTGGGGAATGATGATGATCTGGCTGCTGTTTGTCATACTGTTTTTTGCCATACTGGTATTAACCGTTATGGCACTGCTCAAGTATCTGCGTAAACCAGAGTAAGCTTAATGATAAACATCTGAATTTGGCAGTAGAAAATCGGTGTTCAAGTACCAATTGCGCAGAGTCGAAACCTCTACTCACCGTCTTCAAGGAGTGATTTTATGAAACACGATAAGCATGAAGAACGAGAAATGGACAGTAACGATAATCACGCAAGCTGCCACGGCGCGGTGAGTACAGATACAAAACCGGTCAAAGGCGGCAAATACGATAAGGTTCCAGCCGGCTACAGCGGTACTGTTTACACCTGCCCAATGCATCCTGAAGTCAGAGACGTCGAGGACAGTGGTTGTCCGATATGCGGAATGTCTCTCAAACCTGAAGACACTGTTGCAGAGAGGAAAGATGACCACGCAAGCTGCCACAGCACGGCGAATACAGAGGTAAAATCTGTCAAAGGTGGCAAGTATGACAAAGTGCCGGTCAGCTATAGTGGTACGGTCTATACCTGTCCAATGCATCCCGAGGTCAGGGACGTGGAGAATAGTGGTTGTCCGATATGCGGAATGTCACTCAAGCCTGAAGACTCTGTCGCAGAGAGGAAAGATGATCACGCAAGCTGCCACGGCGCGGTGAGTACAGATACAAAACCCGTCAAAGGCGGCAAATACGATAAGGTTCCAGCCGGCTACAGCGGTACTGTTTACACCTGCCCAATGCATCCTGAAGTCAGAGACGTCGAAGATAGCGGCTGTCCAATATGCAAAATGTCTCTCAAACCTGAAGACACTGTTGCAGAGAGGAAAGATGACCACGCAAGCTGCCACGGCGCGGTGAGTACAGAGGTAAAATCTGTCAAAGGTGGCAAGTATGACAAAGTGCCGGTCAGCTATAGTGGTACGGTCTATACCTGTCCAATGCATCCCGAGGTCAGGGACGTGGAGAATAGTGGTTGTCCGATATGCGGAATGGCGCTTGAACCAGAAACGGTCACTGCCGGTGAAGAGGACACCTCAGAGCTCGACGATATGACTCGCCGGTTCTGGATTTGCGCGGCGCTGACCATACCACTATTTCTATACGCAATGAGTGACATGGTCGGGATAAACCTAGACAATATTGGTCAATATGATATCTCTGGGCAGGTCTCTCAGTGGATTCAACTGGCGCTTGCGACACCAGTGGTATTATGGGGGGCAGCGCCTTTCTTCGTCCGTGGCTGGCAGTCAGTAAAAAGCCGAAACTTGAACATGTTCACTCTTATTGCGGTGGGCGTAGGCGCTGCTTTTGGTTTCAGTCTGGCGGCAACCTTTGTTCCGGGCATTTTCCCAGACAGCTTCAGGGACGCCTCCGGTCGGGTCGGGGTTTACTATGAAGCAGCAGCGGTTATCACAACACTGGTACTATTGGGTCAAGTTCTAGAGCTCAAAGCCAGAAGTCAGACTTCCGGCGCGATCCGTTCCCTGCTTGAACTGACACCACCAATGGCAAGGCGTGTGGATGAGAACGATGTCGAAACAGAAGTGTCACTTGACGAAGTTGTCAGTGGTGACAGACTACGAGTGAAGCCAGGAGAAAAGCTTCCCGTAGACGGCACTGTACTCGATGGAAGTAGTAGCATCGATGAATCTATGGTGACTGGCGAACCAATCCCTGTCTCGAAAGCGCAGGGAGATACGGTCACCGGCGGCACGGTGAACGGTACTGGGGCACTATTGATTAAAGCGGTCGATGTCGGTGAAGATACGGTATTATCCAAAATTGTCAAGATGGTTACCGAAGCCCAGCGCAGCCGTGCACCAATACAGCGACTGGTGGATAAGGTAGCCAGTTGGTTCGTGCCAATCGTCCTTGTCTGCTCCGTCGTGACCTTTATCGTCTGGGCTATGTTCGGACCTGCGCCTGCAATGGCTTTTGCATTGGTCAATGCCATCGCTGTATTAATCATAGCCTGTCCCTGTGCATTAGGGCTCGCCACGCCGATGTCGATCATGGTTGGCACCGGAAAAGGTGCTCAGAATGGGGTGCTTATCAAAAACGCTGAAGCGTTAGAGACCATGGAAAAAGTTGACACCATCGTTGTGGACAAAACGGGAACGCTGACCGCAGGAAAGCCAGAACTCACCGCTATCGAAGCGCTTGGAAGTTTAGATGAGGATGAACTCCTTATACTTGTTGCAGCGGTAGAGAGTGCTAGCGAACATCCTCTGGCAGAAGCCATTGTTAATGCTGCGAAGACAAAATCTCTCGATATTGCAAAAGCCAGCGATTTCAGCTCGACCACTGGTGAAGGTGCGCAGGCGCTTGTTAATGGCAAGCAGGTAGCCGTCGGCAACTCAAAATTCATGGAGCGCCTTGATAGTTTTGACAGTGCGCTTTCAGACCGCGCCGACAAACGCAGGAAGGACGGTGAAACCGTGATGTTTGTCGCGGTAGATGGGCAAGCTGCTGGTCTAATATCAGTCGCCGACCCGATCAAGCCGAGTACAAGCGAGGCAATATCTCTGCTGCATAAGGCTGGACTGCGCGTAGTCATGCTGACAGGTGACAACGAGATAACGGCCAGAGCAGTTGCTAGTAAACTTAATATTGACGAAGTGCATGCGGATGTCTCTCCAGAGGACAAAAACCGCATCATCAAAGAGCTGCAAAATAGCGGTAAGATTGTATCCATGGCGGGTGATGGTATCAACGATGCCCCCGCTCTTGCGCAGGCTAATGTCGGCATCGCAATGGGCACAGGCACAGATGTGGCTATGGAGAGTGCAAGTATTACGCTAGTGAAGGGTGATCTGATGGGGATTGTTAGAGCGCATAAACTGAGCCATTCCACGATGCGCAATATCAGACAGAATCTGTTCTTTGCGTTCGTCTACAACGCGCTTGGCATACCACTTGCTGCGGGCGTCCTGTATCCAGTTTTCGGCCTTTTACTCAGTCCAATGATAGCGGCCGCTGCCATGAGTCTGTCTTCAGTATCTGTGATTGGTAACGCGCTGAGATTGCGTGGCTTAAAGCTGTGAAGATGACAAAATTATCATTTTGATGTCATTTGCCAGTCAGAATCAACATTATATAATGTAAACTTATTGAATAGCCTTTAGTCTAAATGATTTCTAGCCCTAATGAGCTATAATTAATAATATCGAGTAATTAACAGTATTGAGCTTCAACAGCTCTTAATCAAACCAAGAGGAATTAATTATGTGGTTAACTAAATCAATTGTAGCGACTGCACTCGCTTTAACCGTTTCAGCATGTGCTACGGCGCATGATTCTACCGCACATGATGCAAAGATGCCTATGCAACAAGGTCAAATGGACTGTGCAAAGATGGACAAGCATATGAAGATGATGCAAAACATGGATCATGGTCAAATGATGAAAAATATGGATCACGGTCAAATGATGAAAAATATGGATCATGGTCAAATGATGAAAAATATGGATCATGGTCAAATGAGCCAGATGGATATGAATGACCCTGCCATGAAAAAAGCTATGATGGCCAATATGAGTAAAATGCAACAAATGTATCAAGAACACTGCGGCCCCAATAAAAGTGAATCTTAAAGAATTTAGCCCTGTTAAGTCATAGCCTCTGTTAAACCATAATGAAATGCTAACAATAGTGAGAGGCTAACAAAAACATTACTACTCAAAACTTAAAGAGAATAAACCCATTAAGTTTTGAATAAGTGATTTGCAAAGATACTTATACGCGGACGAGGCTATCAACTGTGCATATTTACAACAGTGTTTATTTATAAATATCGAACACGGCCTACTTACGATAATAGACGTTTAAGGATGATGTTATGGGAAGCTATAAAAACATGTTTTCTTACAAATATAGCAAGTTATCTTGTCAGATACTTTTATTGATGGTGGCATCATCACTGTTTGCTTGTGGTCAAGCTGATAATAATACCAGCACACCACAAAACGAGCAGGCAGCGGCTAGCACATCAAAAACAGCCGCCCCAAATACAATGCCTGCGTCTGCCATGACTGTTTCAAACAATAACTCAGAATTACTAAAGAACGTCTCAGCGACCGTTTATAAAGATGTAAATTGTGGTTGTTGTGAAGAGTGGATAGATCACGCACAAAGTAACGGATTAAGTGCAACAGCTCAGCACCCTGAAAACTTATCGTTGCTCAAAGATCGCTATGGCGTCCCCAATGAAATGCGCTCTTGTCATACCGCTGTCACCACCGATGGCTATGTATTTGAAGGTCATGTGCCCGCCAAATATATGGCTGAATTTTTAGAGAACCCGCCGATGCAAGCGCTTGGACTTGCCGTACCAGGCATGCCAGTTGGTAGCCCAGGTATGGAATATCAAAACAAATTTGCACCGTATCAAATTATGCAGCTGAATAAAGACGGAAGTACCGAAGTTTATGCCAATATTGAGTCTCCTCAGCAGCAACTGTAGCTTTAGCCTCGGTTTAGATATCAAACACGCCCCATCCCTTGAGTTAGGTCATAATTATGAATGAGCAAAATAAATTAAATCGTCGGCGTTTTTTGGCAGGCTCATCGGCACTATTTGGCGCGTCCATACTTCCGACTATTGCCAATAGTGCAATTGGTAACCTAAACAGCATGGGTCAGCAGCGCGCCGTTATTAATAGCGACCAAAATACACATAAGGTTCCTATTCTGACTGGGCCGGAATTTGATTTATATATTACTAAGCAGCCAGTTATTGTTGATGGCAAGCAGCGCATGGCAATGCTTATTAACGACTCATTACCCGGACCAACCTTGCATATGCAAGAAGGCGACAACATCGTAATACGCGTCCATAATCAGATGGATGAGTCGACCTCCTTACATTGGCATGGGTTCTTAGTACCCTTTGAGATGGATGGCGTGCCTAATATTAGCTTTGACGGTATTCCTGCCAACAGTACCTTTACTTATCGATTTCCGCTGAAGCAATCAGGTACTTATTGGTATCATTCACATACTGCCTTCCAAGAGCAAGTCGGACTGCGCGGGGCGATTATCATTGAGCCCAAAGGCCGCGAGCGTCATCCTATCGCTGAAGACCATGTGATTTTCCTCAGTGATTGGACCAATCGCGACCCTAATAATTTACTTAAACTGCTCAAGCAGCGCTCAGACTTTGATAACTACCATCAACCGGACTTTAAAAGATTGCTGGCAGATATCGCCAAAACCGATATAAAAACCGCCTTTGATGAGCGCAAAATGTGGAATCAGATGCGCATGATGCCCACGGATTTTAGCGACTTATCAGGTAAAAATACCTTTACCTATCTTATCAACGGTAAGACCACAACGGCCAATTGGGCGCAATTAGTAACTGCCGGTAAGCCGGTTAAATTACGTATTATCAATGGCTCATCACAAACTATCTTTGATGTGCGGATTCCGGGTTTAAAGATGACCGTGGTAGCCGCTGATGGCAACGATATTGAACCGGTGACGATTGACGACTTCCGTATTGGGGTTGCCGAAATTTATGACGTTATTGTCACACCAACGCAAGATGCTCATACTATATTCGCACAGAATATAGACCGGACAGGATACGTCACTGCGACCTTAGCAACTAAGGAAAATGCCCGCGCTGCTACCCCTGCTATGGATGAGATTGAATGGATGACGATGGCGGATATGATGGGCGCTATAGATAGTGAGGGTTATAAAGCCACCCATGCCAAGACCGAATATGATTATAAAAGCGCAATGCGCGTCGATAATCCACGCATAAATCTTGATGATGTCGGTGTCAACCTACGCAAGGTTAGTAAAAATAGAGATGTACTCACTTATAGCCAACTGCACACTATCGAGGACGGCGCGATTGCCCAACAGCATAAGCCTAGCCGAGAAATTGAGCTACATTTAACGGGCAATATGGATCGTTATATCTGGGGCTTTGATGGCCTACCTTTTAGAGATGCCAAACCGATTAATATTAAACCTAACGAGCGCGTCCGCATTACCTTAGTGAATGACACGATGATGAACCACCCGATGCATTTACATGGAATGTGGAGTGACCTACGGTCGCCCACTGGCGAATTTCAAGCTAGAAAGCATACTATCATGGTCCAGCCTGCGCAAAAGATTAGCTTCGATGTCACCGGTGAGCAAGGCAGATGGGCTTGGCACTGTCATTTGCTGTATCACATGAATGCAGGTATGTTCAGAGAAGTCGCCGTTGTTTAAAGAAGTCTTTGCTAGGTGAGAGATGAGATGAAAATACATAAAGTAAATATTAGTATGACGCTGTTGTCTGTATCTGTGCTGCTAGTAATGAGCATAACTCAAGCAAATGCTGCTGACCATTCTAATGCTACAAATAATATGAATAAAAGCGATATGCCGGATATGTCAGGCATGAAAGACGACAGCATGACTATGCCGGGCATGAACGACGATAGCACGGATGATAGTAGTATGAATATGTCAGACATGGACATGTCGGATATGGATATGTCAGGTATGCAAGGTGGCGAGCCGCCAAGTGATGCCCGCAATCCTGATTACTCAAACGGGGTTGGTTATGGACGCTATGGTAAACCGGTCATGGAAGGGAGTTTGCCGACATGGGGCGTTTCAGTATCTAAACTGGGCTACTTGTTTGATGATGATGAGATAAATTATGAAACTGAAGCTTGGGTCGGTACCGACAGTCAGCGCATTATGCTGCGTAGTGAAGGTGAGATTCAGACTAAGGATGATAAAGATATTGACAGTTTGACATCCCTTTCTTATTGGCAGCCACTAGGTATTTATTGGAATGGTCAAGCTGGTGTCGCTTATGATACCAAAAATGATAAGCCCGCCATCATGACTGGCATTGAAGGCACTACCCCTTATTTTATTGATACAGAAGCTAGAGCCTACTTATATACTGATGGACAAGTTCGCCTTGATCTTGAGGCTGAGTATCAATGGCGGTTAGATCAGCACTGGGTAGTGATACCGGAAGTAGAGCTGACTGCGTTTAGCAAGGACGATACTGACAATAACATTACGAAAGGTTTTAATGAATTAGAAACCGAAGTTCGGCTTACTTATGAGACTTTAAGCCGTCAGCTAGCGCCTTATGTTGGCTACCGCTACGAGACCGCCTTGGGTAGTGCTCGTGGTCAGCAGCGCCAATTGGGCGAAAATGTTAATTCTAGTAGTGTGACTGCAGGTGTTAAATTCTGGTTTTAATTTTATCAAGCTCATATTATTAAGTTTATCTTATTAGGTTCACACAGGCATTATTATGAATAACTCTAATCAACAGCATATGAATAATAAAAATCAGATGAATCCTTATCTCAAATTTACACTGATGATTCTAACCTCTACTGTCGCGATGTTTATCATGATGTATTTTAATACCTATAAATGGGATCATGTTTATTTTAGTGAGACCAGAGCTTATATGGCGCTATATATGGGCGCGGTCATGGCCATAATTATGATGGCCTTTATGAGCAACATGTATAAAAAAACCAAGGTAAATTTGCTAGTCTACGGTTTAAGTGTGGTGCTATTTGCAGTCGGTCTGTGGGGTGTCAGATCACAAGCGACTGTTGATCAAGTCGATTGGATGCAAGCGATGATACCGCATCATTCGATTGCTATTTTGACCAGTACCCGTGCTGATATTGAAGACCCAAGAGTACGAAAGTTAGCGGATGGTATTATTAAGACTCAGAAGAAAGAAATCGGTGAGATGCAAGCACTCATTGAAGAGCTAAAATAACTACTAATATTCAAAACTGTTTTAAACTCTGTTACCCGCTTATTATTTAACCTATTTAAATTAAGGATATACCATGATTGTCAATCATAAATCACGTTTTGCTTTTCTTACTGTTAGTATCAGTGCGGCGCTGGCACTAAGCGCTTGTCAACCAGAGCCGACGGATGACACTATTCCGCCACCAATCGAGGGGCCTGAGCCCTCAGCTCAGGTAGTAGAGCCGCATGCTGATCATGACATGAGTGCAGATGCTATGGCAGCAGACGGAGCACCAACGACCGATATGCTCAAAGAGTACACCGAATCTATGACTACCATGCATGATGAGATGATGGTTGGTATGAATTATAACGATCCCGATACTGCATTCGCTCAAGGCATGCTCGGTCATCATATCGGCGCGGTAGATATGTCAGAGATTGAGCTCAAATACGGTACTGATGCAGAGATGCGTAAACTGGCACAAGAGATCATCGATGCACAGCAGTCTGAGATTGCCACGATGAAAACATGGCTGGCAAATAATCCTGATGTCGATACTCCGACAGCGGATACCAAAGCGATGCAACAGGCCTATGCCGATGGTATGGATGCGATGCATGATGACATGATGCTCGGTATTGCAGACCCAATACCAGATATGGCATTTGCCCGCGGTATGCTACCGCATCATGTTGGCGCAGTCGATATGGCAGAGGTACAGCTCAAATATGGTAAAGATCCTGAGATGCGCAAACTGGCGCAAGAGATTATCGATGCACAGCAGCCTGAGATTGAGCAGATGCAAAGCTGGATTGCTGCGAACAAGGGATAAGCCAAGTGCTTTAAAACCTAAAGCTTAACGTATAAGTTAATTACTTTTACATCTAAAAAAACCGCACCCTTAAGTATTACTTGAGGGTGCGGCTTTTTTTATATTATTAATTGCGTGGGAAATTATACGCTGTGAATTACATTACTTTTCGCCGCACTGACAGCATTTTGAACACATGTCACATTTATCACAAGTTGAGGGACAGCTACAGCCGCATTTTGAGCAAGTACAGCTAGAATTATAATGTATAGACGGTACCAATGACTGCAATTTATTCTTAGAGGTTATATTCATAATAAATCCTTATTTATGATAGATCATTCATTGTGGCAAGGATTAGTAAGCTATTCTGTAATTTTATTGTCAATTTAATAGGGTAGTTAGTTAATGGTTATCTAACGCACGACCTATTAAATATTGAATAAATTCGAAGTGGTTGAAGCTGTCCAATTAATCTTCTTTGTAGCGAGCACTTTCTTATTATGTTAGAAATATCTTTATTAGCATTGGCGCTAGCTGCGGATGCCTTTGCAGCAACAATTGGACTTGGATCCCAGCATAGAAACAATACTAAGCCGCAGTTCCTAAAGATGGCCTTACTGATTGGTGTATATTTTGGGGTTGCTTCAGGATTGATGCCGCTGATTGGTTATGCACTTGGCTCTACCATGCCTGACTGGTTTGCTAAAGGGGCTACTTGGCTTGCTGTTTTAATACTGGTAGCTCTTGGACTCAAGATGCTCTATGAATCTCGTTCAATTGATGACGATGACACTCCGAGTAATTTCAGCCAGCGAAAATTGCTCTCTTTAGCCATGGCCACCAGCATCGATTCCATAGCCGCAGGTTTTACGTTAAACCAATTATCAGTTAATGCTTATTTGGCATGTTTGATTATTGGCTTAGTCGCAAGAGTATTGAGCATACTAGGCGCTTATATAGGACGCAAGTCTGGAAACTGGTTTGGCGGTTGGGCTGAAGCAGCTGGTGGATTAGTCTTAATAGCGATTGGTATAAATATGGTGGTTTGAACTAGCGACAGCTGTACTAATTTTCATGAATAAACTGGGTAATTCGTTCTACTAGCATGTGTCCATTAAACAAGTGTTTTCTGGACACTCTCAAATTTATAAAAAATCCAATAAATTATAGCGAGATTTTAAAAAGCTACAATCGTATTTTGCTTGTGATATTGTTGAGTTATAAGTATAGAATATCCATAACGTTCTTTTCTATAAGTAAGCGTTGATATTCTCGATGCCATACCTTTTAATAAAGCCAGTGATATCAATCCATTCTACGTCAACGATGGTTTGGCGGTCAGTTTAAGATAAGATGATAACCAACGAAACGTATTAACCAAGGAGTTACCATGAGCCATTTGATCATTCCGAGCCATTGGAAAATAAAACGTTCTACTCATTTCTTCACTAAGGATAAAGTTCCTAAAGCCTTATTAACACATCACAACACAGCAGAAGGCGTGTTCGGCCAAATTTGCGTCATGCAAGGCACTGTCACCTTCTACGGGTTTTCTGATGAAGCGGCCACCGAACCTGAGCAAACTATAGTCATTGCAGCAGGACAATTTGCCGTCAGCCCACCTGAATATTGGCACCGCGTAGAATTAAGTGACGATGCCCAATTCAATATCAACTTCTGGACTGAAGGCGATACCGGTAATAAATCGATGTTCAATAGCTCTAGTATTCATACTAAACCGATTGAAACATTATTTGATAAACCAGCTGAGTCCTAACTATTCAATCTAGGCATATTTTCTCGGTGTTGATTCTAAAGAATCGGCGTCACACTGAGAAGAAAAGATATGATCCGTTTGCTTCGTCCAATCTTTCCCATCGAGTAATTTTGAGTTCAAAGGTCTTCTTTGTTTTGAACAAAATTCATCGGTATTAACAATTATCGGTATTAACAAGGAAATAGTGGCTAAGTACATATCCTTATATAAATAATACTTTGATATTAAAATGTATTTTTGGCCATTAGGATAAGCTATGAGTGAATTTACGGAGCAGGAGCTATCTCGCCGTAAGAATGCGTGGTTTATTCCTTTTAGTTGTCTTTTAGCTGGAGGCTTACTATTAGGTATATCTACCAATCTGGCGAAATACGCAGGCGTAATCGACTTAACGCCGCTTGCCTTCCTCTTTTGGTCAATCACTGGGGCTGCCATCATTCTTTTGATCGTCGCACTCCTACGGCATGAGTTGCCGCCTCTGAGCGCGCGCAGTTTCGAGTACTATTTAATCGCGGCGCTTGTCAGTGTCGCAGGCTCCAATTTGATTTTCTTTTCAGCTATTCCACACGTTGGCGCCGGTTTCGTCGCTTTGATTATCGCCTTGCCACCGCTTCTCACCTATCTTGGCGCACTGGCGCTGCGGATAGAGCGATTCAATGGCCTTCGCGCTTTTGGTGTGGCTGCAGCACTTGCCGGTGCCGGTGTATTGGCAGCACACAAGTTTTCTGCGGCAGATGCCAGCGTATTCTGGATTCTAATAGCGCTTTGTGGCCCCGTCTTGCTTGCCATTGGCAATATCTATCGCACATTACGCTGGCCAGACAATGCGTCTCCCAGCGCGCTTGCTCCAGGCATGTTGATCGCAGCTGCCATACTACTCGGTATGGTCAGCATTTTACCGGACTTCTCGCTTGCTGTTCCATTAGGAGATTTTTTGCCATTTGGTTTGATCACCGTACAGGCTTTTATCTTTGCCGCTCAATTCCTACTGTTGTTCTTGCTCCAAAAAACGGGTGGTCCGGTTTTATTGAGTTTGCTGGGAGCGGTTGGGGCAGTTGTCGGCGTTCCTGTCGCTGTTTTTCTACAAGGCGAAAACCCGCCGGACGGGCTCATTCTGGGTGCTTCTCTGATCGCGCTCGGTGTCATCTTTGTCACATGGGGTGGAATGAGGATGACGACACTACAAACAGAAGAGTCCTAATAAAAAAAGAAACCTAAAACAAATATGTTTCAACCTTAGTCATCCTGATAACTTTCAATATTCATCCAATTTGAATATCTGTATATCGAGGTAGCGCCAAACAGTACAAAACTGGTATTTATCACTTCATTTCAGCGATTGACTGGCGATGAGCGACTACTCGAAATTGATGCGGCTTTCGTTCTACCTAATTTATTCCAACCGTTTACCACGAGGACTTTATAATGCCTATTCATATCTGCAATGCCTGTGGAACATCATTCCCAAATAGTAAGAGCGCTCCTAAAAATTGCCCAATCTGCGAAGATGATCGTCAATATGTACCTGCCGACGGCCAGACTTGGACCACGCTTGAAAATCTCGTCGCCTGCCACTCGAACATGTGGAAACTGCATGAACCAAATTTGTATGAAATTAAAACCCACCCCAATTTTGGCATAGGTCAGCGGACATTCCTGATTAGGACATCGAACGGTAATATACTTTGGGACTGCGTTTCTCTGCTTGATCCAGTCACTGAGGAAATTATTCATGCGCTTGGCGGTATTAGTGCGATCGCGATTTCGCATCCCCATTTCTACACAACCATGCAAGATTGGGCGCAGGCATTCGATGCTCCTGTGTATCTTCATAAGCTCGATTGCGAGTGGGTGATGCGACCTGATGAGAAGCTGATCTTCTGGGAAGGCGAGAAATTTGAGATGGGCGATGGACTCTCACTTATCCGAATCGGAGGGCATTTCCCTGGCGCCACGGTACTACACTGGCCTCAGGGGGCCGATGGTCAAGGGGTTCTGTTCACAGGAGACATCATTCAGGTCGCCGCAGACAATACGCGCGTCTCGTTCATGCATAGTTATCCCAATATGCTGCCATTAGCAGCGGTTACCGTTCAGCGCATAGGCGACGTTTTGGCGCTATGGGACTTTGATCGAATCTATGGCGCTTTTGACGGCAAAACCATTCTATCAGGTGCAAAAAAAGCCATAAAGCAAAGCGTATCACGATATGTCGGACTGCTTGAAGGCAATCAGATGTAAACGGGACTGATTAAGTATACTAATGAAGCGCAGACTTAAAATGTGAATGACTTTATTTATATTTTAAGAGAGTGTCCATTAAACAGATGTTTTTGGACACTCGCGAAATTGACTAGAATCGATTAAATGGTAATTTATTTAGATACAAAAATAATGGGGCAGGTTGTTATCTAGACAATAACATCAAATGGTTTCACCCGTAGCAGACCACCATCATTCCGCAGTGGTATTTATTAAATTACTCACTGAATTTGTTTGATTAGTGACTATCTATCGCATCATGTGCGTTCATGCTGGTCGGTATGGACATCTATTAAGGGTCATCTGCTGAATCGAGAGTGATGTACGGCATCGTTACCGGCATGGGTTTTATTGGTGGTGGTGCATTTTAAAAGCGAGGACGGTGTTCAAGAGACTGCGACGACGGCAGCAGGTTTATGGAATAACGCTGCTATCGGCATCTCGGTTGCTTACAGTCGTTATGAAATAGCAATTATATTGTCCGTTATCAGTTTTCTAATATTTCAGTTCTCAGAACCGTTCAAGTCGAAAGATAAGCTGTAGTCGCAGTCTCCGGGACGCAGTACAAATTATGAAGTGAAGTTGTGGTTTAGTTGAAACCAGATAGTTTAATATGCCGTTAATAGTCTTATGTTTGCTGCCCGACTAAGTAATAGGGTGGGCTTGTCGGAAATATTAGGGACAACTTTTTGGTTGATGTAATTTCTTATAGGTTGTCCAGGTTTATTGTGCCACCATAATTTTATTACTTGGCTATCACTATTAACCACTATTATTTAAACGTTGTTATTTAACCATTCTTATCTAGTCGCTGCTACTCAGCCGTTATTACTCAACCATTTAGACGAGTCATCCTCATAGTATTCTTGCTTCCAAACAGGAATATCCGCTTTAACCGTGTCAAGTATCCAGCGGCAAGCATCAAAAGAAGGATAACGATGTGCAGAAACCACCCCAATCCATACGGCTATCTCGCCTATCTCTAACGGTCCTATACGATGAATAGCAATGGCATGAGTAATCTCAAATTTATGCTTCGCTTCTTCGATGATTTGACGGCCTTGATTGATGGCTAATTCTTCATAGCCATAATAACTCAGGCGATCAACACTACTGGCATTATTATGATTACGTACGCGCCCTTCAAAACTGACAAAAGCGCCGCAACTGTCATCATCCAGCATAGCTTTGAGTCTGTCTTCATCAATGGCAATATCTAAGAGAGCAAAACCATCACGCTGAGCTATCGCATAGGCCTCATCAACACTACGGTCAATGCGCATTGATTGGCTATGGACATCTTTTTTATTATTTTCTACATCAGCATCTTTATTAATACTATCTGTCATTGGTAGTCTCTACTTATCGCTCTTATATTGATTAATTAATGCTTTAGAAGCATGATTAGCCACCGGCTACCGGTAGGATGAAAACAACATTGTCGCCATCGTTAATCGCTTCAGTCCACTTAACGAAGTAATCATTTACAGCGACCCGTAATTGGGACTGGGGACGGCTGAAACGATGCTTTTGACTCAACTGTTCATACAAATCAGTGAGCGACGTTGACTGCTGAACCCTAACTTTTTCTTCGTGACAGTTGGCTTCATCAGCCAAACCAGCAAAATATAAAACATTAATATTCATAGTGCTATCTGTAATAGCAGTATCTGTATCTCTGTCTGTAATGTACATAAAATTCTCCATTGTTCGCTATTTCTTAATGCTAATGCTAGGCCGTCATTTCTAATTATTGAAACTAGTCAACGATTAAATCGAACCGTATTGATAATCTGATTTGCCACCTGTTTTATTAATGAGATGGATATCATCAATAATGATGTCATGCGACAAGGCTTTGGTCATATCATATATCGTCAAACAGGCTACGCTAACAGCGGTTAGGGCTTCCATTTCTACGCCTGTTTTATGGGTCACTTTTACCGTTGCCGTTACTGTAATCGCATGAATGCTATCGTCATAACTAAAGGTAAGACCAATTTTATCTAGAGGCAGTGGATGGCAAAGTGGAATAAGCTCATGCGTACGCTTGGCTGCCATAATACCAGCGATATGCGCGGTCTGGGTAATACTCCCTTTCTTTGTCATACCGTCAGCGGCTTTGATTTGCGTATAGATAGTGTCAGGAAAACGCACTTGACCGCTAGCATGAGCCTCTCTGGTACTGGCTGCCTTGCCACTCACATCGACCATGTTGATATCACCATTACTATCTAGATGTGATAGAGCAGGGGGGCCTGAATTAGCGTGAGTGTTCTGTTCAACATTGGCATTCATTAGCATATCTCATTACTCTATTAACAGTCTCATTATTTTATAAATGATATAAAGCTGCACAGGCACGCTTAAAGTCTTCGGGTGTATTGAGGTTAGTCAATGGCAACCATTCTTTTATAACGGGAACCGCTTGAGTCATAGGTTCAATAAACCTCATAACCTGCCGTTGTCCATTATCAATATAAGCACGCAAATCAGACTCAATATCTAACTTATAAAGTCCTAACAGCGGATATAAATGGGAATCATCTGTTAGACAAATCACTGACTTATTTGTTGCTTTAATAGTGGATGGAGCGCTAGGTTGAGTAGTCGCTATATCATCACTAATGGCTGCGTCAATATAGAGGTTTAATTCCTGCCAAAGATCATGAGCCGTGATTAAGCTGTCACAGCTGATGACCATCAACCATGATGAGTGCTCATTATTTTGCGTAGCAATACTGTTTAAACTGGCCAATGCTTGCAGCGCTGACTCAATCGCGACGAGCGGCCCTTCTGTCTCACTATTATCTATAATGGACACAGAACGGTAATCAGCAATATGAAAAATAGGCAACTCTGGTTTACTTGATAATAATTCTGCATTGACCGTAAAGCTACGCCCATTATCCGCAATCATAATAGGAACGTTTAACTTGATAGCCTGCCGGACATGATAATCTAGCAAGGTTTCATTAGTCGGTAATGTCAGCTTAGCTTTAGGCGTGCCCATACGTCTGGAGTTACCGCCAGCCAAAATCACGACACCGGCTAAACTCGCCAAAACATTATTCATGGTCATGGCTATCATGACTAGGATTCGCGCGCATAAAGTGCGGGACAAAATTGCACGGACGAGTACGGCTATCAAACTGATCTTTTAATATACCTTCCCAACCCGTACGACAAGCACCCGTTGAGCCTGGTAGGCAAAATACACCGGTACCATTGGCCATACCAGCAATCGCTCGCGACTGTACGGTAGACATACCGATATCGTCTTTTGAAATTAGGCGAAACATTTCACCGAAACCGTCAATAGATTTGTCAAATAACACACTGACCGCTTCTGGAATACTGTCACGAATGAAAAAACCAGTACCGCCGGTTGTAATAACCGCATGGACGTTTGAGTCGGCAATCCAGCCACTGATAACGGCGCGAATATTATAAATATCATCAGTAATAAGCTTACGATCAGCAAGGTTATGACCAGCAGCAGTTAGCTGGTCGACTAGATACTGCCCTGAGGTATCCTCATCAATAGTACGAGAGTCAGAAACCGTTAGAATGGCGATATTAAGCGGGGTAAATTCTGCAGCAGGTTTGGACATGGGTATTCCTTAATAGTTATTCTTAATTGATGGTACAAATGCTTTAAAATCTTGTTCGACATAATTTATATATTAAACAACTCTAATGTCTACAAAAGCTAAATGAATGTTTAGTCTTATAGACAATGCAACTAGCCACCAATCATTGATAAATTATTCATCATGCCACTATTGGAATCGTGCAAGTGATGATGTTCAGGCTTGATAGGCATAAAGCTTCGTAGCGTAGCAATGAGACCATCGACATCATTTTGACGTAGGTGCTCACGAATGTCATAGTTACCTTCATCGAATAAACACAGATGTACCTTGCCCAAGCTACTAACACGCAGACGATTACAGTTGTCACAAAAATGGGCGGCATAGGGCGCAATCATACCTATACGGCCAAGATAATCTGGATGACTGTATTCAATCGCTGGGCCATCAGCACTACCACGCTCGTGGGTTTGCCAACCATGTTCAATAAGATAGTCCGTTATCAGATCAGACTGAGCATGCTGGGCAAAAAACAAATCGCTATTGTCACTGGTTTGCATGAATTCGATAAAACGATAAGTTACTGGACGCTGTTTAACGTATTCCATAGCGCTGACTAGATTTTGAAAGGCAGTTTCTGCCATCAAAACACTGTTTATTTTTAACTTAATATCAGTGGTCTCTAACAGCTGATCCATATCAGTCATCAACTGCGGTAACATATTAAAGCCAGTCATCTTATGAAAGGTAGCGGCATCAAAGCTATCCATACTGATATTAATCTGATTAAGCCCAGCACTATTCCAATTAGCAAGATGGCGGCCAAGCTTATAACCATTACTGGTCATCGCCACAGTCTTAATACCATCAGTGCTTTTGATTGTATCAATAATATCGACGACATCGCGGCGAATGGAAGGCTCACCGCCCGTTATTCGTACCTTTTCAGTACCAACCTGTGCAAAGCCGCGTATCAAGGTAGCAATCTCAGACACGCTCAACTCGTCATCAGGGCGTTTGCCTTGATAACCATTAGGTAGGCAGTACTCACAGCGAAAATTACAGAAATCTGTAATAGACAGGCGCAGATAAGTAAGGCGTCTTGAAAAGCCGTCAGTTAAGGGTAGATAGTCAGTATCAGGCAGAGAAGCATCTGTGATAGAAGTGCTGTTACCATCAAATATAACAGGCGTGGAGACAGGTGAATGCAATTGCGCATTCCCTATTGTGGGAGCGTGATAGGTCATAGTGTATTACCATTAATGTGGAATATGTTGTGTGCTTTAAGCGTTGCCTCAGGTTATGAATGAAAATTGAGAATAGATCAATGTCGTCTCTGATTATAACAACTTTGGAGATAATAATATGGTAAATAAAACATATTCACCGTAAGATAACCATCAAAGACTACAGTAATCTTCAAAAAATATCGAATCCTGTTACGGATATTTGCTTACTATTAGCCATTACCATTAGTAATAAGTCGTTAGTGATAAGCACTTAACTATGACCAAGGGAATGGCTGAACCTGTACCTTCTCACCTGCTGATACATTGCCAACATCTGGCGCCAAAATAATTAAACAGTTGGCGTTACTGAGTTGCTTGATACGATGTGATTGCTGTTTTGCAAAGCCTGTGACTTGAAAGTCACCACTCTCATTTTGAGACAGCACGCCGCGTTGAAAGTCTTTACGGCCAACTGACTTTTTAATATCATCTTGAAGCGTGGCATCCACGGTGATTGCCATAGGTAAATCATCAACGTATACGCCTGATAGACGCCATAGTGCCGGAATCACAAATTGTAATGACCCAACCACAGTTGACAAAGGATTACCCGGTAACCCAAAGTATAATACGGGCTTATCGACACCTTTATTCAACTCACCAAAGACGAAAGGTTTGCCAGGCTTCATTGCCACTTTATAGTGATTGATTTGTCCCAGTTGCTCAATGACAGTGGTCAAAAAGTCATAATCGCCCACTGATACGCCAGCGGTAGAAATCAGAACATCGCACTTTTGCATGGCTTTAGTAACCACCTTAGTGGTTTTATCTAAATCATCAGGAATAATGCCGTAATCACGAATAATGATAGGCAGCGAGTCTAATAATATTTTTAGAGTGGGGGTATTAGAGTTATATATCTGTGCTAAATGCTCCAATTTATCACCTAGTGCGACCAGTTCATCCCCTGTCGCTAACACACCTACCGTAAGGGGCTTGAATACCTTTACTTTATTGATTCCTAAATTAGCAAGTAAGCTGATATCAGCAGGATTTAGGCGTTTACCCTGTTGTAAGACCAACTCGTTTTGTTGTATCTCTTCACCTTCTTTGCGGATATTAGCATTTGCGTCTGCCGCTTTAGATAAAATAATCTCGTAAGGTTGCGTCTTATCAATACTGTCTTTTATAACAGCAAAATTGGTGTTTTCTTGCATGATAACCGTATCGCAACTATCGGGCACGACAGCGCCGGTAAAGATACGGATTCCTTGGTCTTTTTTTAAAGTGCCATCATAAGGACTACCTGCTTGTGACTCTCCAACTATCTCGATAATACTGGCTTTTGAGAGTGTGCTACCCTTAGAAATAGCATAACCATCCATCGCAGATAAATTCTGTCTGGGCACCGCAAATGGTGAAATAATATATTCAGCCAATATTTGGTTACGACTGTCCAATAGCGCACACGTTTGCGTGGCCCTATCAGCCAATGGCGAATCATTTTGATTATAACTGTCTATCCGCTGGGTTATGGCTTGCTGGAGTTGTTCAACGGTAATCATTAGATTTATACTCACTTATATCCGATGGCATCTATAATAAATTCATACCAAGCTTAAAAAGCGACTGTTGCTTGCAGATGCGCTAGTTCACGATAGTCGCCAGCGCTTCTCTATCTTCTAAGATAAATTGCTCTGCTAAAGCCGTAAGAGCAGGGTAAAGATCCGTTTTCACCCTAATTTTCTGACAATGAGTGGTAAATTGCGGTAGCCAGTTAAGTAAAGCGCTGTCAAGAAAGTCAATTTGTTCTTGTGCCGTGCTTACCATCTCGAGCTGTTGCTCGATACTATTATTAATCCACAAGCTCATGACGATAAAATAAACACTCAAGTGATCGTTAGGCTCACGAAATTCAGGATGTAAACTGAGCTGTTGACTGTCGAGAAAACGCAGCATATGTTCAGCCGGTTTCCCGTAGAGATGTTTATTATTACTTAAATAATAAGAGGCATAAGGCGGCGCGCTATCATCACCACTGAGCAAGAAAAGCTGAGCAAAGTCAGCGGCCAGCTCAATAGCACGATCATCTTTGGGTAGTTCTTTCAGATTATCGATGGCTACTTTAACACGGTCACTATATTGCTCAAGCCCAAGGCTAGTAAATGCCTCATGAATACTATCGTAAGCTTGATTGTGTTGCCACCCATCTAATGTATCTGAAGTGAGCTCACGAGCAAAAATATCAGCAAACCAACGATATAGGGCAGAACGTGCAGTATTAGCGGCTTGCCATTCTTCGGTTATATTCATGTTATGTCCAATGTAAGCAATATACTATTTTTTATTAAATGACAGTTTTATTAAATGACGGTTGTATTGAATGCAGCTTTCGCAAGCGATAATCCATATGGCTTGATGCCTTTGTAAATCATACACGCAATTTACAAAGGCATCGTTTAGATCGCTTATTCAAATGTTGCTATGCTGTTTTATCACAACTAAGCTGATGTAGCAGAACTACCATCTGGATTCACATACTTTGGACCACCAAAAGCGGTGACTGCTGGGGCTTTACCAACAAACTTCTCCATCTCAACAATACAGGTATTGGCACTAGGTGCTTGTGCAAGACTTGAGGTACCAATATCAATGGTTAAGGTATTAGGATCACCATAAGTATCTAGCGCCCCAATCTCAGGACCGGTAGGACCATACCATGCGCCCTCTTGAATACGAATAATACCCGGCGGGAAGTTATCGGAGACAACCGCACCCGCAAGCAGTTGGCCTCGGTCATTGAAGACTCGTACAATATCACCATCACTGATACCACGAGCTTTTGCATCCTCAGGACCCATGTAGCAGGGTTCACGATCTTGCACCGTATAAGTTGCGCGGCGCTCTTCAGATTCACAGGTTTGTGAGTGAAGACGTGTATCTGGGTGAACTGATTGTAACCACAATGGATGTTTATCGGAGCCAGGACCGCCATGTGAGCGCTCAATTTTCTCCATCCAAATAGGATGCCCCTTACAGTCATCATAGCCATAACTGGCAATTTTACGGCTGCTTATCTCAATAAAGCCTGATGGCGTACCAAGGGCGTTGACCTCTGGATCTTCAAGATAATCCGCGTGACGTACCCAGTTCTCACCTTCGGGGAACAGAACATAGCCTTTTTTCCAGAATTCAGCAAACTCTGGCATAAAAAATTCTTTTTTCAAGTTATCAGCACGGCATTCTTCGTAGATTTGTTCAATCCACTGCATCTCATTCATATTACGGCTGTATTCTATCTCACGATTCATACGTTTGGTAAGCCCATGCCAAATATCAAAGTCTGATCTTGAATGATAGAGTGGATCCACCAGTTTTTGCATGGCGATAACGCCGCGGTTGCTATAGGTACCGTAAGCATCAATATCATTGCGCTCATAAGGCGTACAGGCTGGTAGCACGATATCAGCAAAGCGACAGGTTGCCGTCCAGTTATAATCAACCGCAACTACCGTCTCAACTTTGCGATATGCTTCTTTCATGCGGTTGCGCTGCTGATGACGATGCCATTGGTTACAGCCTGAGAAGATACCCATCTTATAAGGCGGCAGAGTGACTTCATGGCCATTAAAGTTAATCTTTTTACCGGGTTCAAGTAAGCAATCAATCGCTCGGGCAACGGGTATAACAGAGCTATAGCCGTTGAAGTCCTCATTATCGTGCTTAGGCTTACGGCCCGTATCGAGGTTTAGAGGGAACGCTCCCGGCATAGAGGCACCAGAAGACGGCACACCAGATGAGCTGTAGTGATGCGAATAGCTAATGCCACCACCTGGCTGACCGAATTGACCGAGCATGGCTGCAATAATCGCACCCATCCAGTAAGGCTGCTCACCATGCTGTTGACGCTGAATCGCCCAGCCAAAAATAAGCTGAGTGCGGTTCTCGGCCATCAGACGGGTAAGCTGACGGATGCGTTCCGCCTTAATACCACAAATTTTCTCTGCCCACTCTGGTGTTTTCTCGACCATGTCTTCAGTTTTACCCATCACATAGGGGATAAACTCTTCGAAGCCGAGCGTATAAATGTCAATAAATTTTGTATCATAGAGCTTTTCGGTATAGAGCGTATGCGCAATAGCGAGCATAAATGCCACATCGGTATGCGGATTAACATATTGATGGGTGCACTCTAGATAATTCTGTGTTTTGCTTTTGACCGGGTCAATACAGATGACCTCAATTTCTTTATTTTTGACTTTTTCACGTAACTGCTCTAGATATTCATAGGATTCATGTGTTTCTGTGTTCCAACCGACTTGCAAGTTCTTGAAGGGGTCATTCGCCCAAAAGACAATGACTTTTGAGTTTTCCAAAATCACTGGCCACGATGTACCTTGTGAGTAGACTTCAGTAGAACCCAGCACATAAGGTAGAATCACTTGGCCTGCACCCGTTGAGTAATCACCAGCCGTACCTACGCTGTTACCATGCATGGCAACAGCGCGTAACATATGGTTACCACAACTATGGATTTGTCCTACGGAGCGCCAGCCAACGTTAGCTGTGTGCAATGCCCAAGGACCGTAGTCATTTTGGATACGCTCAAGCTCTTCATAGACCATGTCTAGCGCATGGTCCCAGCCTACACGTACAAAACGGTTATCACCGCGCTGAGTGGTGTCACTTTTATGACGGTTTTTATACCAGTCAACGCGAACCATGGGATAACGTACCCGTGATGGGCTATAAATAATGCCCGGTACACCTTGCAGGATATCGGTAGGGTATTGATCAAACTCAAAAGGTTGCACCTCAACGAGTTTGTCACCCTGAACATTGGCACGAAATGCACCCCAATGTGCGCCGGATACTTTCCAGCCGCTGGTGTCAGGTCTCTTAACTTTAGAGGTAGTCACGATACCGTTATCGGCAAGCAGTGACGTGGGTAACAATGCGGTACCAGTCAAAGCGGCTAGTGACTTGAGAAAGTTTCTGCGATTAGTATTCTTCATAATATGTCTCTCCAGTTACGGTCTAGCGGTTTGAATAGCGTTTTCAGGCGAACCACCACCGTCAGGGTTACTTCTAAAATCGGATGAGTGCAATTGTAGATATTTTAAAACCATACCTGCACTGTCGTCGTCTAAGTTAGTAAATCCGACCATACCACTAAACAGCCCTGGCCATTGGTTAGAATCGTGTCCACTTGGATCGGGTTGACGGTGACAAGTACTACAGCTATCGCTATAGGTCTGGCTAGCGATATCCCATGCTGGCTCGATGCTGTCCATCAGACCACCATCAGCAACCCAGAACTGCGCCTTAACTTTTTGCCATTCAAGACCAGTCAGCGGATCCTCTTTAGTTTCACCTGCTGTCACGAGGCTTTTATCGCCCGCTAAATCTTTTTCGATAATGGCATCAGGAATATTTAAGCCAAAGTGACCATACCATACCCGACCAAAGCCTTTGTTTTTGCGCCACATATCGAGCTCAATTTGTGTTGCGCCGTCTTTATGCGCCAATACTTTAACGGGCGAGGCAATTTCTATGCTACCTGCTTTAGTCTTTCGATCTTCTGTGGTATATAAATCTTGGGGTACGATATTGTAATATGTTTGACCATCTTTGATTTTGGTACTTCTTGCTTCAGACATCAATGAATCAAATGCTGGGTTGTGCATACCTTCTGTATTTGGTAACTCGTGGGCAATCCCTTTATGACAGTCAAGGCAGCTAGCATCACGTTCAGCTGCACTACGCATAATCATCTGTGATGTTACGCGCATTTTATCAAAGTCCATGCTGTCGTAATCATGGCAAGAACGGCACTCTCTAGAATCATTGGCCTTAAAACGGCCCCACTCACGTTGGGCTAACACAATACGGTGATCTTTAAATTTATCTCGAGTCTCAATATCACCCATTATTTCTGACAATACCTCACGTGAGGCTTGCATTTTGCGAGCAACTTTAGCAGTAAAGTTATGTGGAACGTGACAGTCTGAACAAACTGCTCTCACGCCACTACGGTTTTTAAAATGCACCGTTTTCTTTAACTCAGGCAACAGGTTATCTTCCATAGTATGGCAAGACAAACAGAACTCTTCAGTATTGGTTGCTGTGAGTCCGGCATTAAACCCCGCCCAAAACCATACACCACCCGCAAAGCCAATGATGATAAGAAGACCAAGTCCGATTTTCGTTGAAGGTTTAAAAAGAAGACGACGCAGCCAGCTAAATAGGCGTTTGATTGCGTTCATGATGATTCCTTACTGTATTTCTTAACCATGTGGGTTTCATGGCGATTTGGGCGGTTGTTTGTCCATTACTTTGCGTGAAAGTACGAGATATTTGTCGCATATACGATATTGACTGGCCGCTACTTAGCAAGCGACTGGTCAGTAAGCAATTAGGACGGAGGTCCCCAAAACAACATTTGACCAAACCAAACGATAAAACCATAAGCACAGAGAAATAACAGAGCTATAAATGGCAGGGCAATAAAAGCCATCACCAAGGCACTCAGCCACTGATGTTTGACTGGCTGTTGGTCATGTCGTAGTTGCTGTTCATGTTGCATAAGGCACCTCTCAATATATTCACGATAGCTAACGAGTAGTAAAACAGTAGGTTTCAAAATAATTTTTGTAAAAAATATAATGCCAAATTAGCAATCATCTGCACTTTAAAGTTTGTAATCAGTTATTTTTATAACTTTCATTTTGTAGTATATTTTAACTCAGTCACTATTCAGTTTAGATTAACTAAAAATAAAAACTATCTAATCCCTTATTAATTGTAATGGTAACATAAATGCCTACTATTTAGTAAGGAATACGCTACATTATGTATGACCTTGCAGGGCAAAGTTCTACTTTGAGTAGTTCTATTATCCAAGCAAACTTAGTATTATTCAGTAGACTGGAGCTTCGCATTACGGACCGTTTACTACCGGCTGTTTTAGATACAAAAACGCTCCGAAATTATCGGAGCGTTTTTGTTTTCTTTTTTAGCTATTAAAATATTTATATCGAAATCTTCAACTATAAAGTTAAGGAACTTGCTGATTGATTTCGATATTTACTTGCTGCTGGTCATTATTTAACACAATAGGGTTAGAAGATAAATCTCCAGACTCAGAAAGCGCAGTACCAGAATGACTAATTCTTGCAGTCACGACCAATTGCTCACCTGATGCGCGAGCGGATTGCAAAGTTTTGTCGGCCATCATAGCATCTATATTACTTAAGCTCAGACTAATATTGCCTTGTCTTAGATTACTAATCGGTATGCGTTTTGCTGCATAAGGAGGACCTCCTGCTGCTGCACGGATGGCAACGAACAATACATCGTCAGCGGTTACTAAAGGTAACACGCTTGGATTTACGGTGACCGATATATCGACACCTTCAGCTGCTTGCGCTTGTTGGCGCGCAATATCCGCCGCTAACTCATCTAGGCCCGTCAGCGCGTGTGCATTATCTTTATCCACTGGCTGCTGCTTAATGTTACTGCGTATCTTAGCAATCCAATCTTGCGCTTCTTCATAATTACCAGCTTGTGCCTCACCTCGTGCCATTAGCATCTGTGCTGGTTCATTATTGGGATTGGCTTTTAGAATATCTGCCAAAACGCGACGACCTTCAGGATCTAAACTACCGCCAGTGGCAAGGAAATTCAACTGTGCATATTCCGATGCAATATTTTCATCATCAGGAGAGAGTCTATAAGCTCTAGATAGCGCCTCTAAAGCAGATTCTGGTTCCTCAAAAGACAAGAATATCTCAGACAGTATCATCCAGCGCATAGGGTCGTCGGAATTACGGTGGACGTTGGTTTGAATCACTGAAAAGAGGCCTGCGCCATCTTCAAAGGCCCATTCTGGTAACACGTCAATCTTGCCGGCGAGCAGGTCATCGGCTACTTGGCCAACGGTATCTTGTGATTGCCATAAGCTAAACACGCTTGTGCGATCACTGATGAGCGCATAAGCCATTATTGATATTACTGGTACGCAAACTAGCAGTATCAGCTGGTTTTTTAAGCTAGCAGGCGGCATAGGGGTTGCCTGTTGCTCAGCATCTAATAGCTGACGCTCAAGCTCTGTTTTTTGGGCGCGATACTGCACGTCATCGAGGTCGCCTGCTTGCTTGTCAGCGTCAAGCTCGCGCAGTCTCGAGTGATACACATCGATATTAAGGTCTATAAGTCGATTGTCGGTAGCTGGCAGCTGCTTTTTTGAGCGCAGCCACGGAAAGAGAACTATTAACGCCGCTAATAAAGCGATGATTAGGCTTAAGGTAATAAACAAGCCGAGAGTAGAGAACACATTCATAAGGAATCTCCTTTATCGCGTGTTTGCCCTTTTGCTTTGGGCTTAGATGAACGGTTCTTAGCTGACTTGGGCTTAGTTGAACTATTCTTTGACTTAGGTTTAACAGACTTGGTTTCAGATACCTCGTCTTTACTGGTGGTTGCACCTGTCCCTGTTCGACTTGCTAATAGTCTGTCTAACGCCGCTTGCTCACCCGCATTCAGTGAACTGTCTTTTTCTGAGCGCGTTGAAGGCCTTGATTTCGGCGTAGCAGGATGCTTACGACTTCTTTGATTGCGCCAAAACCAGCCGCCCAAAGCTATAATCAAAAGTAGTGGTGGAAAGAACCAAAGTACCCAAGTAGAAGGCCGTACCGGTGGATTATAACTAATAAAATCACCATAGCGCTCTTGCATATATTGACGGATTTCAGCATCAGAGCGACCATCTTTGACCATATCATAAGTCTTTTGTTTTAAGTCTTGAGCAATGGGCGCATCCGAACTCGCTAGGTTTTGGTTTTGACATTTTGGACAGCGAAACTCATCGATTAGGCCACGATACTGCGCCTCTTGCCGTGGTGAATTAAAGTCATAAACTTCAATGGCGGCATGACTTAACGTCGTAGCTCCTATCATTAAAACCAACAGCGCCAATACGCCTGCCAGTACTGACTTGTATAGTGGTAAAAATCTCAGTATTGAAAGTCTTGGCATTGAAAAGCTTAATGGTGAGGATTTGAGATAGCTCATTTACAAATCTCCTCAATATTGGCAGCGGCACTTTTGTTGCCAGCAGCTTCCTGTTGTAAGACTTCTAAACAAGGATTAATCCTACTCTGCCAATTGTCCTCGTTGACCTCGCCGACGATATGCTGACGAATAACGCCATTAGCATCGACCACGAAAGTCTCGGGCGCACCCGTCAACCCCAAATCTAAAGCGAACTGACCAGATTTATCTTGCACAGACATTAAGTAGGGATCACCCAAATCATTAAGGTAATTTAGCGCATCACCTACCTCATCCTTATAATTTACGCCGACAGTGTGCACACCGCGCTCTTTTAGCTCTAAAAAGAACGGATGCTCATAGACACAAGTAGGACACCAAGAGCCCCAAATATTGATTAAATAAGGATCATTTGGTAGCTGAGCATCGGTAACCATACGGCTAGTATCAGACAGTAATGGTAGCTCAAAAGTCGGCACTGGACGCTCAAGGGCAGTATTGGTCACAATATCTGTCGGTTGGCCTAATCTAAAAAACAGCATGATAATCAGACCGACGAACACAATAAGTGGAATTAGGAACCACAGTTTTAATTGTTGGCTATCCATTATGTTGATGCTCCGCTACTGACTTAGTTGCTGGTTGAGTCGCTGTTGGGCTATTTTGCGGACTGTCGTCTTGCTGCTGGTTTTGCAATCTGGTTTGCGTGCCATCTTGATGAAAACCATAGTCCAACTCATCTTCTGTTACGCTCGAATTGTCTGAACCGTTTGAACTGTCAGACCCCTTAGCACGGTCCATACGCTGTTTAGGCTTTAAGCGATAACGACGGTCGAACATCGAGAGTACTACCCCCAATGCCATGATAATAGAACCTAGCCAAATCCAGCGAATCAGTGGTTTGACATAAATGCGGACGGCCCATTGATTACTGTCTTCAGCGATAGGCTCGCCTAGCGCGACATAGAGATCTCGGGTAAACCTACCGTTAATGGCAGCTTCAGTTATTGGCATCATACTGACCACGTAAGTACGCTTTTGCGGACGCAAGGTAGCAACCAATTCTCCGTCTTTACTAACCAAAACTTCGGCCTCAGTTGCATCAAAGTTACTGGCTTTCAATTCTTTAAAGCTTGCAATCTCAAAGTCATAACCTTGGACATTGACACTATCGCCAATACCCATAGCGACGTCAGTCTCAATGCTCATACTGGAGGTGACTGCAATACCAATAGCGGCAATTAGCACCCCTAAATGGGCGGTTTGCATACCCCAATAGCTGCTTTTTAGACGTCTAATACCAGACAAACGACTTTTAGCATTTTTCGTCTTGTCCTTAATATCAATAAACATCCACGCCAATATCCAGAGGCTCAGCGCGATAGTAACCGCAATATTAAACATGGCTACTGGATAAACGAAATAGCTAATAATTGCTCCAAGAACGGCACTACTTACGGCAATAACTAACGCAGGACCTAGTAGAGGGCGGGTTTCTTTTTTCCAACGAATATTAGTGCCCATACCCATGGCTAGCATTAATAACCAGGTAAGCGGTACAAATAGCGCATTAAAATAAGGCGCCCCAACCGAGACTTCGCCCAAACTAAAGGCATCTGCAATAATGGGATATAAGGTACCGAGTAGGACAACCAAAGTCGCTACTAAAATAATGACGTTGTTGATGACTAAAAAGGACTCGCGGGAAATAGTGCGATACTGACTCTCAACCGTAAGTTGCCAGCCGCGCAGCGCAAACATGAATAACCCGCCACCGATAACAATCGCTAGAATAACTAAAATAACGAGGCCACGAGTGGGGTCAGCGGCAAATGAATGCACAGAGGTGATAACGCCGGAGCGCACAAGGAAAGTACCTAGTAAGCTCAGTGCAAAGGTAAAGATGGCCAGCATAATCGTCCATGCTTTAAAGACGCCGCGCTTTTCGGTGACCGCCAAGGAATGCAATAAAGCGGTACCTGCTAACCATGGCATTAATGAGGCGTTCTCAACTGGATCCCAGAACCACCAGCCACCCCAACCGAGCTCATAATAAGCCCACCAAGAGCCCAAGGCGATACCTATGGTCAAAAAGCCCCAAGCTGCTTGGGTCCAAGGACGTGACCAGCGTGTCCATACTGCATCCAATCTGCCGGCCCAAAGTGCTGCCATACAAAAGGCAAAGGGCACGACCATACCGACATAACCCATATACAACATCGGCGGGTGAATAATCAGCCCAGGGTCTTGCAAGATAGGATTAAGGTCTACGCCATCGACGAGTAGGTGCGGTAAAGTACGAGTAAAAGGCGAGGAGGTAAAAATAAGCATCGCCAGCATCATCGTCTGCACGCCAGCCATGATGACCAATACCCGTGCGCGCATTGATAATGGCAGGCCACGACTAAAGAAGGACACCAAAGCTGCCCACGTTGCCAAAATGGTCATCCACAATAGCAATGAGCCTTCATGACCGCCCCAAGTCGCTGATACCCTGTAGTACCAAGGTAGCAAAGTGTTGGAGTGCTGGGTGACATACGCCAGACTAAAATCATTGTAGTAAAAGCCTGCCATCAGTCCTATAAAGGATAACATCATCATGGCAAACTGTGCATAAGCTAGGCTAGGTGCTAGACGCTGCAGACCAATATTGTGACGGAAAATACCTAAAGTAGGCAACAGCACTTGCATTATGGCGAGCACAAAGGCTACCACCAAGGCAAAATATCCCAGCTCTGTGATTAGCATATATCTGACCTTTTTTTCTACTCTGGTCACCGCCAACAGTGACCAAAAATTTGAAATAAACTGGTGTATAAATAGTCTAAAACCATTCTAACATTAATGCTTTTGTTTTGAAATTAATGCCACTATTTTTGGCTAACCATGTTTGACTTTATCAGTACTAATAACAGCGACAGCCAACCAGTATTTTAAAATCAGTGCATACAGCCTAACCAATAATATAGTCAGTTCAGAATAAAATGAGTACATCTCATAACGTTAAATGGTTTATTCAAATCATTCTTCAGTGAGCCTTGGCGCAGAAACTTTGCCTGTGCTATTTCTTTTCATAAAAAGTAGTACCGATGCTGCTCCCATCCATGTAAATAATGAGATAGCTTTGCGTCTTAAAGCTAATAAGCTTACTTTGATATGTGGCTCTTTCGATAGGAGAGGATTTTGTCAGGTATTTTAGTAGGGCGCTTGTTTCTAGACTCGTTAATACTGGGGTTTTCAAGCCAGCTGATTTATATTGAATTAGCTATAAGAAGCGTTTTATCGGTAGATAATTACGATTTTTTAACATAACTGTGCTGTAACTACTAAGGTAGCTACACTTGATTGTCAGTATAGTTAAACGGTAATTAATATTATATTGACTGAATTTTATTTATTAGCACCTTAATTATCGATATAGCTTTGAAGGCTATTAATATTGACTAGAAAATGGGGAGTCCAGACGACCATGAATACGATAAACAATACTATGAACACTGATACCGTTACCCAATCAGCATCAGATAATAAGACCTCATATACTACACATAAAAAATGGCTGTTTGTGGCGTTGGCAGCAGCAACATTGACACTGAGCGCCTGTGATAGGAAGGACGAATCGACTATAGAAGAAGCGGAAGCTCAGGCAGCTGTCGCTAGTGAGCCCATGAATAGTAACCGTGAAGAAAGTGCTATTATGCCGAGTGAAGATATGCCTGAGAATACGGGTGCAGTATCTGAAGATGGGACAATAGTAAGCGAAGATATGTCAAATGATCAGGTAGGTATTAATCGTACTGGTGATTCTGAAGTATTAGATGGTAGCGAAACAGAAGAAGATGTCTCGTCTTATTGAATCTACTGTATAACATGACACATGGTGCTTTGAACCGCCCCGGGTTTGTCGGAGACTCATTAATCTGAGAGAATAGAACAATGAGTAAAAATACATACACCCCCGAG
>NZ_CAJHBT010000028.1 GCF_904846675.1 Psychrobacter urativorans
GTCCCGCTTGCCATGGGTATCTATTCAGCCTCACTAATGGCTGGGGGCGGTATCGCTGCCATGCTAAGTCCGTTGGTTGCTCAGCATTATGGCAGTTGGCAAGCAGGCCTTGGTATATGGCTAATACTGCCCGTCATCGCACTCTTACTGTGGTGGTTAAGACCGTCGGAGATGATGGAAACCAAGCATAACAGCGTGTCAGTCAATTTTTTTAGTAATCGCCGTGCATGGTTACTGGCCATCTATTTTGGAATGGCGAATGCCGGTTACGCTTGTATGATCGCTTTTCTGCCGACTTATGCTCGTAGTTTAGGCTGGAGTGCTCAGAATAGCGGAGAGCTGATCGGTATCATGACAATTTTTCAAGTGATAGGCGCACTGGCTGCCCCCGTGCTCTCATCTACTCGCCTAGATCGACGACCTTGGTTATTTTTTGCAGTGGGCATTCAGTTAGTCGGCTTTACAGGACTGATGTTAATACCTGAATCGTTGCTAATCCTTTGGGTCGCTATGATAGGTTGTGGTCTCGGGGCCTGCTTTTCACTGACGCTGACAGTGGCGCTTGATCACTTGTCGGCGCCTAGGTTGGCGGGGGCACTGACCGCATTTGTGCAAGGCATTGGCTTTATTATTAGCGCGATCGTTCCTTACATCGCAGGGATGTTGCGTGAATGGACAGGTAGTTTTCAGGCATCTTGGTTGATGCTTCTCGTCACGCTGATATGCATGCTGATTGTCACGACAAGGTTTGCCCCTGCAAATTATACAAAGGCGATAAATTTACCTAACATAGACAAACCCCTATAAATCCGCTACAGCCCCTATACTCGATGAGGTCTATATTGATCATTACTTATCAGCACTGAGAAACCGATTTTTATCTCCCAATAATATGTCTGTTGAACAATGAACCTCTTCGACTCTCTGATAAAACAAAAAAACAATAATAATAGGCTGCACGTGTTAACAGCAGACTGAAACAGTCAAATATTTTAACGCCCACAGCTTAAACACATCTAAAAAATATAAGTCAACAGGAGTAGCCTTTTTATGGCCACCACTAATAACTCAACTACCGATACAATATCTAGTACAAGCAAAGCTAAAAACGTTCTCCGCAATACTGAACCCCGCGATACTGACCACAGTATTCAGGTAAGAGGCGCGCGCGTTCACAACTTAAAAAACGTTGATGTCGATTTACCTCGTGATGCGCTGGTGGTTTTTACTGGTATCTCCGGCTCAGGGAAATCATCACTTGCTTTTGGCACCTTATTTGCCGAGTCACAACGTCGCTACCTTGATACCGTGTCACCTTATGCGCGTCGATTAATAGACCAAGTTGACGAGCCCGATGTTGATTCAATAACGGGACTGCCGCCTGCGGTCGCACTACAACAACAACGAGGTACGCCCTCTGTGCGCTCATCGGTTGGCAGTGTCACTACTATCTCAAACGGGCTGCGAATGCTTTACTCACGGGCTGGAGAATATCCTGCCGGTCAAGAAATGCTATATGCAGACGCGTTTTCGCCAAACACTCCCGAGGGCGCATGCCCGACCTGCTCGGGTATTGGCCGCGTGTTTGAAGTGACTGAGAAGCTACTGGTTCCTGATGATAGCAAAACCATTCGAGAGCGTGCTATTGCGGCATGGCCGCCAGCTTTTCAGGGTAAAAACCTAGCTCGCGTTTTGACAACACTCGGCTACGACATCGATACGCCATGGAATAAGCTACCGAAAGAGACTCGCGATTGGATACTGTTCACTGACGAGACCCCAACGGTGCCTGTCTATTCAGAATATAATATCGAGCAAGTACGCGCGGCCATTGAAGAAGATGAGAAGCCCAGTTATATGGGTACTTATGTGAGCGCTAAAAACTTTATTCTGCACTCCTTTGCCACGACCCAAAGCCCGCTAACTAAAAAGCGTGTCTCGCAGTTTATGCAGATATCTGTATGTCCAACTTGCCACGGCAAAAAACTAAAACAAGAGTCACTATCGGTCAAATTTGCAGGACTTGATATTGGGGAGTTGTCGCAGTTGACCCTTACCGAACTGGCGCTCAAACTGCATGATACTGCCCATACCAAACCAGCCGATGATGTATCAAACCGAGAAAAAGTAATTGTCGCTCAGCGTATTGCCCGTGATATTTTTTCTCGAGTTGAGGCATTAACCATGCTGGGCTTGGGTTACCTGTCGCTTGAACGCACTACCCCCACCTTGTCTCCAGGCGAGCTGCAACGCCTGCGACTGGCCACCCAAATTCGCTCGCAACTGTTCGGGGTGGTTTATGTTCTCGATGAGCCTTCCGCAGGTCTGCATCCAGCAGACACTCAAGCATTATTGAGCGCATTAGATGAACTGATAACCGCTGGCAACTCGGTATTTGTGGTTGAGCATGATATTAGTGTTATCAGGCATGCCGATTGGATCGTAGAGGTTGGCCCAGATGCAGGAACCCATGGCGGCAAAGTAATTTACAGTGGTCCTGTAGAGGGATTGCGCGACGTTACTAATTCGCACACCAGCCGCTATCTGTTTACCGTCGATGCAACAGCGAAACATACACCGAGGGAACCAAAAGCTTGGCTTAAGCTAGTAGGCGTTGAGCGCAACAACTTACAAAGGTTGGATGTTGAGTTTCCGCTAGGCGTTATGACCACCGTTACTGGGGTATCGGGTTCGGGTAAGTCGAGTCTGGTAAGTCAGGCTTTGGTCGAGCTTATTTATGAGGCCCTAGGACAAAAAACCATAATAGAAGCCCCGACTGGCGAGGCTGATTTACTCGAACTAGAATTAGAGACGCCAACAGGCGGGCAAATTATTGCTGGCATGGATCACGTAAAACGACTGGTGACGGTTGATCAAAAGGCGATTGGTCGTAGTCCGCGCTCAAACCTTGCCACCTACACCGGACTGTTTGATCATGTACGTAAGCTATTTGCGTCAACGCCAGAGGCAAAAGCGCGCCGTTACGATATGGGTCGCTTTTCGTTCAATACGGTAAAAGGTCGCTGCCCAAATTGCGAAGGCCTTGGCTTTGTGATGGTCGAGCTGCTCTTTCTTCCCAGCGTTTATTCACCGTGCCAAGTCTGTCATGGGCAGCGCTACAATGATAAAACGCTTGAAATCACCTATCGAGATAAGAACATCGCCGAAGTGCTCGCTCTCACAGTGGAATCTGCCTATGAGTTTTTTGGCGATGAACCAGCCATTTTGCGGGCATTAAACGCCTTGCTAGAAGTCGGACTCGGCTATTTACGACTTGGTCAGCCAGCAACCGAATTGTCTGGCGGCGAAGCTCAGCGGATTAAACTCGCCACTGAACTGCAACGCACGCAGCGCGGCGATACCCTTTATGTGCTTGATGAACCAACAACTGGTCTGCATCCCGCAGACGTATCGATGTTGATGTCGCAATTGAATGGACTCGCTGACGCCGGTAACACCGTCATTATGGTCGAACACGATATGCAGGTTGCCAGTAATAGCGATTGGGTCATTGATATTGGCCCGGGCGCTGGCGACGAGGGTGGACAAATTGTTGCTCAAGGGTCGCCTGAAGAAGTCGCCTGCTCAAAAACAAGCCAAACTGCGCCTTTCTTATTAGCAGCGTGCGAGTCATAAAAATGTCATAAAGTGTTTTAATTGATAGCACAGAATAGTGAGCAGATGCTGGATGCCTATTGTTCTACTATGAACATGGCTTAACAGCTGTTTAAAATTCGACTACGGCTTTGACAGAGATTATTCTTATATTGTATAGCGTGGGTTCTGCAATAGCAGAACCTACGCTACGCTTACAAGGAAAGAAATACATGGATTGGGCAAGTATCTTTATTCATGGCACAACGTGGTCGTTCGCGGCCGAAATTGCCATACGCGTGACCATCATGTTTAGCATGATTATTTTGTCACTGGGTTCTATTGCTGGTGATCCGATGTTCACCGAGGACTTGCCGCTTATTCAAGCCTTACTGATTATGAGTATCATCATTTCGCCATACCGGCTGTGCACTTGGCTGATGATGAAATATCAGCCTTTTGAAAAATTTTTGGAAGGAAAACTGCTCTATATTGTAGAGGACGGCCTATTGGTACTTGAGAAGATTAAAAAGGGAGAGATGTCGCATGATGAGTTTTTTGCTGAAATGCGCCAGTAAGGCATTGAACATTTAGGTCAAGTTCGGGTCGGATTGCTAGAAACTATGGGTGCCTTCAGTATATTATTATTTCCGCATGGAGAAGTAAGTTACGGTCTGCCTCTTTTTCCCAAGCAATATCAAGCAGTTGAGCAGATAGATGCGGGCGATCATTATGCTTGTATGTATTGCGGCCATGTCGAACAACTCTCAACGCCTAATGAGCGCTGTAGCCGCTGTCATAATAAATATATAGGCTGGGCAAAAGCCATTAATATCGAAGTTATCAGATAGTCACAATAATTCACTTACACTTTGCTTAAGCTGTTTTAATGCTTGCTGATAGTCTCTATTACTAATGTCAACAGCACTTAAACGTCCATAGCGCAGCTGTCGATAATCCTGTTGAATCTTATCAATACTGTGCTGAGCCGCTTCTTTATTTTCAGGCGTATTATTATTGGACGTAGCATTCTTAGTTGCGCCATCATCAATCCTAGAAAAGTGACTTGCCAGCCGCTCAAGCCAAGCCAACTGGCCTTCATTCTCAGAACGAGCAAGCGTTTTGTCATATTTGCTAAAATGATTAGAGAGCTTAACTAAAGGCCTGTCGACTGGATGCCAACGTTTACGCCGACGTTGCCAAATCATTAGTGCTAACAGCGTCATGACCGTAATAGCAATGCCTGCCATCCAAGCGATTTCTTGCATCACAGAGCTGATGTTGAACCACTTTAGTAACGAGCCTGCTTGGCTTTCCTGATCATAGCCCACGATGTCCTTTTGCCAATAATAGCTGGCTTGATCTGATAAGCGCCTCAATGTTTGTAGCATCTGATACTGCTGATAGCTGATTTGCGCGCCGGCACCATCACCGAACATCGATGCCCCTTGCGCCTGCGTTAATGCTTCCATACCTTGTTCAACACGTTCAGGTGCGACAAAAGTGGTAGGATCAACACGCACCCAGCCTTGCCCCTCAAGCCAAACTTCAGTCCAAGCGTGCGCATCCATTTGCCGCACTTCCCACACTTTGCCACCACGGCTCAGCTCACCACCTTGATAGCCAGCAACCACTCGCGCTGGAATACCAGCGGCACGCAGCATAAAGGTAAAACTTGAGGAATAGTGCTCACAGAACCCCGCTTTGGTATCGAATAAGAAGCTATCAATACGATTATTATTCAGTTCTGGTGGCGACAGGGTATAGCGAAATTCAGTCTGATGAATCCAGCGCTCAATCGCCTGCATATAGCGTACAGGGTCAGAGCCTGCTTGGGCAAATAGCTGCTCGGCCAGCGCCCGTGCTTTAGGATTGCCTTTGCTGGGCAATGTCAAATTAAGACGCCGAGAGGCTTCATCCAGCTCAGGGTCGATACGCATGGGCGCAAATTGTAAAACGTCATAACGCAGCTGCTGAGTGACAGGTTGGTTTTTGAGTAAGGTGAAATCAGAGGTGAGGCTGATATCTTGGTGTGGTGCCAAAGGATAATCGAGACCAAACAACCAGCGCTGCTGAGTCGGCTCTAAGATGACTTCATAACTGCTCGGCGCACGTTGCACTTTAGTAGGAGCAGTCGCTAGCGCCCGCTCAAACCATACGGGTTGTTGCTCAGAAGGTTGCCACGGTTGCTGTTGGTCACGATTGCGACGCCAGGTAATCCCATCAAAGTCGCTAAAGACCAAGCCGCGCCAATAGAGCTGATCTTGCGCCGGTCGGTTATCCTGGAACTGTACTCTAAAAGCCAGTGCCGTCGACTGACCTAAATTGGCAAAGTCCCCAGGTGACATACTATCCGACACCCCTGTCGTTGCTTGCTGTCCTGACAATTGCACTGACCATAAAGGCGGCAGGCGCGGAAAGAATAAAAACAGCACCACCAATAACGGTAAAGCAGAAACCCCTAGCACCCCTAAAGTCCGTAGGCGCCCATCACCACGAGTATTACTGTCATCATTGAGCGCAATAAATGCCAATAAAATAACAATAGTACCCAACACCACCTCTAAAGTAGTGATCAACCCTTGATCCATTAAAAATAACGCGGCAAGTACAAATAGCGATAAGTTCAATACAACATAGGCATCGCGGCGCTTATAAAGCTCCCACAACTTGCTAATTAAACACAATACCAAGAACGCCACGCCCATATCCAGCCCAAAGGCGCGGTTATAGGTCAGCCATAAGCCTGCCAGACCCAATAAGAAACCCAACATCTGCATGCCTTGATACAGACGCTTTAAATGTCGCGCTTGCTTAACCTTAATACGTGGCAGTTGGGCAATAATACTAACTAGCGCAAAGCCCATTAACCATAACGGTAAATGGGCAGCATGCGGCAAAATAATAATAACTTGGGTGATGAGCACCCAATAATAAGCCGGTAGTGCCAATAGCTTGTTATACCATTTATCATTTGTGGCTACGCTACTCTGAGTGCTAACGCGCTGACCTAATGCCAACTGCTCAAAAGTGTTATGCGTGGGTAATTTAGAATCGGTCATGGTATTTTTGCCAACCTTAATAAGCAGGCTTGGGCAAACAAATCACCTTGACCGATAGTTGCAGTGGTTGTTGCAGTAGTCAGACCCTCATGCGGCAGTTGCATCTGAAAAGGTACACCCAGCTGACCAAGAGTAAGCGCCCCATAAGCCAGTTGTGAAAGTTTTTGTTCATGATGGGCGGCTGGCATATCAGCATAATCTAAAGTCTGCTCATAACCGACAGGGTCAGCAAAGTGTTTAGTAAACATCCCTTGCCCGCGTGCCACATGCGCCCAAGATACTCGCGCCAGAGATTCGCCTTCGATGTAGTTATCAAGGCGCTCAAAGTCATCTTGACCTTGGGTATATTGTCCGCCCGTTGGCAAATCATCACTATTAGCTACCAAATATTGCGCTTGCCATTCAAAGGTCTCAGGTTTGGGAGTCACCCAAGCGGTGCGCGCAAAATAAACATAAGACCAAGCGCGCATGATACCTAATGGATAGACGGTTTTGATTTGCAGTCGTGGCAGCTCAAGCTGACCACGATGATAGGTAGGAACAGCCAGACGAATAATTTGCTCGTCCTGCAGGCGCGGGATTAATACTTGCGTTTTGGCATCGTTACCAAGCTTACTGTCGTCTTGTCTATTATTGGTACGTTTATCAGCATTTTGTCCAATGCGCGGCTCAAAGCTAAATGCCAATTGCCGTCTCGGGTGCCGACTATCGCTACGTAGTTGCAGCGTCACCCACACCGGCTCGCCCGCCTCCGCCATCGTCACTTCTAGCAAACGTACTTGCAGACCTGAAATATGCGCAAAGGTCACATGGAAGCTAATTAACCAGACACTGACCAGATAAAAACACAGCCCCAGCACTAGATTGTTGCCATAGTTAATACCAGCGATAAAGGTAATCACCAGTAGCAAAGCAAAGAGCATGCCTTCACGGCTAAAAAAAATATAGACATTGCGCAAGTTAAGCGTGGCGCTGTCACTTTTGGGCGCACGCTTGGCAAACCAACGCGCCAGCGCAGCCTTCATAGGTCGGGTTAATGCATGCGGTAATACGGTCATAACCACCCTATCGTTGTTATGTTTGGCATCCAGATAAGATCAAATTGAGCAGTTTAAATCGAACAAATTAAATTAGACAAATAGGTTTAAACGAGTAGGCTTAAATAATGACCGCAACCTCAGCCATAATACGCTGAGCGATCGTTTGCGGTGCTTGACCACTGACTGTATTAGGCGATACAAATCGCTGCCCGAGCCTATGATCTGTCACTGCTGCAAACACCGATTGAATATCCTCAGGAGACACCTCCCCATGTCCTGATACATAAGCATGAGCTTGTGCAGCACGTTGTAGTGACAATACTCCGCGTGGGGATAGGCCATGATATTCTTGACTTATCCGTGTTTTTGCAACCAAGCGTTGCAGATAATCGAGCACCACCTCCGCCACGTAAACCTGCTGTACCCCTCGCTGCGCCAATAGCACTGCATCAGTATCGAACATGGCATTTAAAGTTGCCAGCAACTCGCGACGATCTTGCCCTTGTAACAAGGCCCGCTCTGCTGCCGGTGAGGGATAGCCAAGCGACAGACACATTAAGAACCGATCTAACTGTGACTCGGGCAAGGGATAGACACCCGCTTGCTGCATGGGATTTTGGGTCGCTATCACAAAGAACGGTTGCGGTAAACGGTATGTCTGCCTATCTTGGGACACTTGCCGCTCTTCCATTGCCTCAAGCAGCGCACTTTGGGTTTTGGGGCTGGAGCGGTTAATTTCATCAGCTAATAACAGCTGAGTAAAAATAGGGCCGCGCCGAAACTCAAAATTTGAATTGGTTTGATTGTAAATACTCATGCCCAAAATATCAGCCGGTAACATATCATTGGTAAATTGCACTCGGTTAAAGCTCAGCCCTAACAGTTGGGCCAATCCTTGTGCTAACGTCGTCTTCCCCATGCCGGGCAAGTCTTGTAGTAGCAGATGGCCGCCAGCTAGTACACAACTAAGTGCTAACTTAACTACTTGCGACTTGTCTAGGACAATCTGATTTAGTTGCTCTAATAACTGCGCAACTTGCTGCTGATTATGGCCATAATCATCCGTGATAGGATCAATCTTATCTTTTGCAGTGACAGATAGATTAGTTGCTGACTTAGAGGCATCAATGGCGTTATCAAAAGCTTGGGGGCGAGACTGGCGCATAATGAACTACCGATTTTTTATTACTATAAGTGGATTAAAAGTAAACGTAGCAAAAATAAGCGAGTTGAGAATGAATCAAAAGTAAATTATTAAGCCTAAAATGAATGTAGACACTTAAATAAATATAGACACTTAAAAGTGTGTCTATTGAAAATTTGGCGCTGGCTTTTGTGCCGGATCTGTTGACACTTCGACTGGCTCATTGCTCATCTGCGTGCGCTCGGTATTTGTATTAGTACCATCTTTATTAGCGCCTTTATTAGTATCGTCTTTTATTGGAAAGCCATCTTCATCAAGAGCTGGGATTTCAGCGCGCAGAGTGGATAAATAAGCAATAACATCAGCACGCTCACCCGCATCTGGCATCGGATCGGCTAGCATTTTTGAATCTGTCATCGCTTTTTCAGCATCGGCAATATAAGGGTCTAACGTTTCAGCATCCCACACCCAGCCTGACGCGGTTAATCCTTCGCTATAATTGTAATCGGCCAAATCCGCCGCTGGCGCGCCATATACATTCATTAGCTGCGGGCCTTTTTTATTGCTTCCCGGATTGAGCTGATGACATTGACCACAGGCATCTTCATAAATCAGAGCCCCATTATCAGCGTCACCTTCGGTATATAATGGCAGAGTCACAGGATCGCGATAATCCGGTGGCGTAGGATCGCAAGCAGTGAGCGCTAGCAGTGACAGGACCATTAGCGGGGCGACTAAAACACTGCTACGTTGAAACTTGTTGATATTAGGCATAACTATTGGGCTTATTTTTAAAGGAGCTGTTTATATAGCTGATTGTATGGTTGTTTGTTTGGCTTATTTAGAATATTTACCTTGTTTAGCGACGATATCACACAGAGTATGCCTCACTTGTCATTAGTGATTTGCATGGTTCTGCTTGGCTCTTCGAGATAGTGTCCTTGCAGATAACGCGCGCCCACACTCCAAGATACTGACATGGTAGCGGCCTCTTCGATATACGGCATCAGCACATCGATATTCAGTGCCTTAGCCTGCGTGATAAGAGACTTAACTGTCTCTAAGTTATCCGCATTATTGATACCCTCGATATAGTTACGCGCGAGCCTAATCACATTAGGCTGTACAAAATCGGCAACTTCAATAGACTTAGCGGACGTGCCAAAATGATGGATGCCCACTTGACAACCGACTCGACTGAGCACCGCAAACTGTGATTTGGCCACGGTTAGATGATTGACCACATCTTGTTCATTGAACTGCAGCGTCAACGCGCCCGCTACACCGCCCACCGCATTAATCAGCTGGCTTGCGACATTGGGCAGCTTTTTATCAATCAATGAAGCGCTAGTCAGTTGTACCAGTATACGTGCTTGCGGATGAGTTTTGCGCACATCATTAAGCTGCTTACAAGCATTTATCAATACCCAGCGATCTATCTTTTCACGTAATTTATGAGCCTTGGCAACTGCCATAAATTTATCAGGGGTCAAAACGGTGTTCTCGCTATCTGATAACGGCAGGCGCAGAAAAACTTCAAAGAAATCACTGCGGTCCGCATTAATATCGTAAATCGGCTGAAAAAATAGCTCGAAATGATTATGAGCAATCGCATTAACTAACGACTCTGCTAATGCATTATCATCACTCTTGGCATGTTCACTAGAATCATAGAGATGATAAGTATCACCATGATTTTGAGTCTCTATTCTAATATTGTTAATGATGTCAATAGCGCGCTCAAGTAATACACTAGGCTCAGCGGCATTGGACTCAATTTTGACAACGCCAATACTAGCCGTAGTATTGGTGGTACGTTTGTCCACTTCAATATACATATCCCTGATAGTCACTCGAATCCGTTCAGCCAACTCTTTTAGTGCTTGATTGGTCAAGTTTTCTACCAATATAGTAAAGGCTGTGTCGCTAAACCGGCTGACATAGCCATCAACAACCATCTCATCTAAAGTATAACTGACCTGCTTAATGGTCGCATCGACTCCTTGCAAGCCTAAGTTAGTACTGATTTTGCCGATATTATCTAACTGAATGTACAGTAGACCTGCGCTCACTTTATCTTGTAGTACTAGCTGGTACAACGCTTCAAAGTGCTCTTCAAATCCGCGGCGGTTATTGAGTCCCGTCAAACTGTCTTGCCGTTCCGCCGCCGCTAAGCGTTTGGCTGCCTCAGCACTGTCATTATTATTTTGTTGAATAATAATTTGGGTGACCGGCTCACCTTCCAAAGTAGCAACAGCCAATTGTAGCTTGGCCTCAAAGGTAGTGTCATCGGTGCGGCGGCTTTCAAATTTAAATTCGACTTGCTCACGACTGCCTTTATCAAACTGTCGTAAAAATTGTTTAAACCCTTTAACGTTATCACCGCCTGCGATTAGGTCAATGACGGGCACACCGATAATGTCATTAAAACTGTCAAAACCAAATAAGGCTAAATAAGGCTCATTGGCAAAAATATGAATGCCTTGATCTAGATAAGCAACGGCACTTTTGGAGTTTTTAATTAGGATATTAGCGCGCTGTTCGGCCTCAGACAATACATGACGTAAGGCTTTTAGCTGCCGACGACTACATAGGTTGGCGTGCTGTAGACATATCGCCATGACCACTTGCGTCTCTTTTTCTGCCAGCAGCGCTTTGACCATGTTGCCATTAATAACTGCCGGCAGCCCGTCATCATTGCGACCGGTAACAGCCATTTCATCACTCATAAGCCCAATTATCGGCAAATCGATACTTTGTGCTTGAGCGATACCCACCACATCAGTAAAGCTCAAATCATAGGCGCGTCCAAATACCAACACATCCCATTGGTGACGTAAAGCTTTTAATAGCTCCTCCTCATCATCTAAAAAGCCTAAATTAATATCCTCATAGTAAGAGGACAGTAAACTTACAAGACGTTCAGCATACAGCTGGTCTTGGTCTATAACCAATAGATTTAAGAGAGCGTTATTTCGCATAGCGTGCCTTTTTTGTCTTTTCGCCCCAGAATAATATAAGTTTCAATCATAGTATCCGTTATGAGTAGTATCAGTTTTAAAGAGTACAAGTTATCAATGATACCATTAATTAATACTATCAATCATAAAGGGTCAACTATTTTATACTAGGAAATTAACTAACTTTATGTTCATTTATAATTATAATTAAGTTGACGTATGACCCAAAATTTGACCTTCCGCTTCGACATACTCCCATCATTAACCAATGTGCTCATCCCCTTGATATATAAATGATAACTAGACAACCACTACTAGTAAATATTCAGTAAACGTTTAATAACTACCAAAAAATAACAACAAATGCCTTTTACTGATTTTGATCCGAATTAACACGCTGATAATTATTATACTGACTACTTTAAGCCTCTTTGTAAATGTCAATTGGTACCTTAAATGGTCTATCCGGCAACTCTCTGACCAGCTTGGGTACTAGATAACCGGGCAGCGCGGCCAGTAGCGCCCAATATAAGACGCAAGCTGACCGCTCATCACAATCGAAGTGCGCCGCGCCAGCGACCTTATCCAGTACATGTAGGTAATACGGCAACACGCCGGCGCTAAATAAGCGCCGACTGAGCGCCACTTGTGTCGCCACGCTATCATTCACACCGGCTAATAATACCGTTTGGTTGAGTAAGGTCAGGCCTGCTGCGCGTGCACGCTGTAATGCTATAGCTGTCAGCTCATCTATCTCGTTAGCATGGTTACAGTGAACAACCATCACGATATGACAGCGACTTTGCGCCAGTCTGTCTAACAAGGCATCATCTAATCGCGCTGGAATGACGATTGGTAGGCGGGTATGCAGACGAATGGTAGTCAATTGCGGAATAGCTTCTAATATATCAAGCCACGCGAACAAGCGCCGATTGGTCACGCTCAAGGGATCACCGCCACTCAAGATAATCTCATTAATCTCAGGATGGGCACTGATATAGTTGATGATGTCAGCCTCTGCACTGGAGGTGGGCATATTAGCACTGTAGTCAAAATGCTGGCGAAAGCAGTAGCGACAGTGGATAGCGCAAGCTCCTGTCAGCGTCAACAACACTCGTGACTCATATTTATGCAGCAATCCTTTAATGGGATTGTGAGTGTTTTCTGCTAAGGGATCAGTAACATAGCCAGTGACGCTGATTTGCTCCAGTTGATTGGGCAATACTTGCTGTAATAATGGGTCATTGGCATCACCAACGGTCATCTTGGTCACAAACGCACGGGGTACGCGCAGCTCAAAATGGTCGGGCCGATACATTTGTGACTTTAGGATTTCAAGATTTAATATCGCAAGCAATTCATCAATGGAGGTGATGGCTTCGGATAATTGCGTTTGCCAGTTTTTTTGTGTGATTAAATGGTTTATCATGACAACCTACTACCTGCGCCTAAAAACCGACATTATACGCTGTTAGCTATCGTGCTATCAAAGAATGCGCGTTTACGGTGTGTCTCTTTAGAGCAAACCAGATACACCTTATTGTTTGACCCCTATTTATTTTTAATGTGCTTTAAGCATTGTTATCGTAATGTCAGGTTTTAACCGTACACTGCTGATGATTTTCATACTACCTTATACCCTCTCAAACTCTAGGAGTCTCTTGTGGCAACTGTTTCTACTAACGAATTTAAAGCTGGTCTAAAAGTAATGCTCGATGGCAACCCTTATTCCATCATCGAAAACGAGTTCGTCAAACCCGGAAAAGGGCAAGCATTCAACCGCGTCAAAATGCGCAATCTACGCAGTGGTAGAATGCTTGAGCAAACCTTTAAATCAGGTGAGAGCTTAGAGGCCGCAGACGTGATAGACACTGAAATGAACTATCTATACAACGATGGCGAGTTTTGGCACTTCATGCACCCTGAAAGCTTTGAGCAACTTCAAGCAGATAAAATTGCCGTCGGCGATGCCGTAAAATGGCTAAAAGAAAACGGTAACGACCTTTGTTTAATTACCTTATTCAATGGTGTACCCTTAACCATTACCCCACCTAACTTTGTTGAATTAAAAATCACGGAAACTGATCCTGGTCTTCGCGGCGATACGTCAGGTGGTGGCGGCAAACCTGCGACCTTAGAGACCGGCGCAGTGGTTCGTGTGCCGTTATTTGTGCAACAAGGTGAAGTGGTTCGTGTCGATACGCGTACCAGTGATTACCAAACGCGCGTCGGCTGATGCCATAAATATCCTGTTGATTAGGGAACGCAAAAAACACAGGTAAAAAAAGCTCAACTCTCACTATGAGGGTTGAGCTTTTTACATGCCACCATAACAACCATAGAGCTTAATGCGACAACAACCATATGCTGGTTGTAAAAAATGAGGTTAATCAAGACGCCATCTCGAGTCATTCCTGAGTTGACTGCTTATACATCAACCAATATTGCACCAGTGCATTGAGCTGCTCTTTTTTGAACGGTTTGGTACAGTAGTCTTGCATCCCTGCTTTCAAGTACTTTTTGCGCTCACCATCCATCGCATTGGCCGTCAAAGCAATAATAGGTGGCAAAATACTGGCATCATACATCTCATGCAGCTTAATAGTTGCCTGTATGCCATCCATTATAGGCATATGATGATCCATCAAGATGACATCATAACGTTCAGGATTGGCCGTAAAGACCTCAATCGCTTTTTGACCATCGGTAACATGAGTGACCGTATGACCGCTACTCTGTAGGGCCTTTTGCGCAATAATGGCATTGACAGTGTCATCTTCGACTAATAAAACATGACCGGTATTCTGTGAGGCGGACGCAGGCTCTATCCGATCCGAGTACTGCCAAACCTCATATTGCGCCTTATCAATGGAGGCGAGCGGTAGCAACACCTGAAAAGTCGTCCCCTCATTAACCACACTTTCTGCCCAAATGTGCCCACCCATAAGCTCAACCAACGACTTACAGACCGATAGCCCCAGACCAGTTCCGCCATAAAGCCGATGGGTCGACTTGTCCGCTTGATTATAAGCATCAAATATCGCATCTAATGACTCAGGCTTAATCCCAACTCCGCTATCGGTCACATTGATACATAAGGTCATCTCACCACAATTATCCGAATCGTTAATCTCTTTTTCATCCTCACAATGTGCACAATGACAATGCGGTGCATGCTTAACATCGATACTCACTTGCCCGCCTTCACGGGTGAACTTAATGGCATTATTGACTAAGTTGGCTAAAATTTGTTTGAGGCGTACCGGATCGCCTTCAACATAAGGCGACAGCGCTTCGGTATAGTGATAATCCAAAGTCAAGCCGCGTTGACGGGCTTTGACCGCAAATAAGCTGATGACCTCATTACACAATGCCGATAAATTCATCGGTACGTTATCGACGGTCATCATGCCGGACTCAACTTTGGATAAATCTAAAATTCCATTGATAATCGCCAGCAAGTGTTCAGTAGATACTTTTATATTTTCTACATATTCTCTCTGTTCACAGTTAAGCTTCGTATCATCCAGCATGTCCACCATACCGATGATACCATTCATCGGTGTTCGAATCTCATGACTCATATTAGCCAAAAACTCTGACTTCATCTCGTTGTCATGCTTAGCCAAGCGCTGACTTTTTCGTAGTTGCAAAGCATCCGCCGTCATAATAGCAAACTGCTCCAGTAGCTTTGCCTGCTTCTCATCAAAAGTATGATTAGGAACCGTGTCGATTATACACAGTGATCCTAAGCGGTAAGTTTGGTTATTCTTCTCGTGCAAAATAATCGGCGCGCCCGCATAAAAGCGCAGATAGGGCGCTTCTGTGACGAATGAATTATGAATAAAACGCTCATCCGCTGTCAGGTCAGGTACCACGAACACTTCATTAGAGAGCACAGCATAGTTACAAATGGCCACTTCACGCTCGGTGCTACACAAATTGCCAAGTCCATGAGGCGACTTTAGATATTGAGTGTTCTCATCCATAAAGCTGATGGTGACAATGGGCACATTAAAGAATAATTTGACCAGTTCAGTCAAACGCGCAAATGCTGGTTCATCATCGTTATTGAGTACTTGGAACTCTTGTAGCTTAGCGATACGAGACTTGTCATCACTCGCCAGCGGATACGTATAAGTAGACACGGGTGTCTCCATCAATCAATGTGAGGTAGGAACCGCTATTGTAGCGCGCTGCGCCAGCATTTTCAGCGTCTCGCTGACCATAATCATCGCAACCACTGACGTTACTGCTACCGCCGAACCATAGCCGCCGCAGTGTAAACCACCAGTTTGGCAACTTTTATCCATCCGCGGCGGCTCGGTTGAATATACACATTTAATTCTAAACCTCTCTTTTAGAGCCTTGTTAACACCCTTCTCAAAGCGCAGCTTATAACGCAGACGTGCCAATAAAGGATCTTGATAGCTGTCTTTTAAATCGCTGACCGTAATTTGGCGCGGGTCAATCTTACCCCCTGCACCGCCGGCACAAATGAGCTTTAGTTTATTAAATCGGCAGTGCACCGCAATTGCAAGCTTTGCCTGCATATCGTCCACGCAATCTAGAATAATAATGGGTCGGTTTGCGCTAGCGGCGGCTTTAGCAGTCTCACGGCTCGGTAGTAAAGTGGCGGCATTCTCCGAAGTCAAAAAGTCATCGACTAAATGTAAGGTAACGCGTGGATTAATCTCAGAGAGACGCGCACCCATTGCCGCAATCTTACTTTGGCCGAAAGTGCTATCAAGGGCCGGCAGTTGCCGATTGACGTTGGATGCCACCAACACATCCAAATCTATTAAGGTAATCGTACCCACCGCCGTTCGTGCCAGCGCCTCAGCAACCCAAGAGCCCACCCCGCCGACTCCAATCACATAGACATGAGCTGCGGCAAAAACATTAAATGCAGCAGTTCCGTAGAGGGTTTGCGTGCCTTGAAAGCGGCGCTGATATTGCTCAGTGTCCGCATGCTCATCAACAGTGCTATCTATTAAATCGGCAGCTGAATGCTCTGAAACATGAGAAACTTGTAATTTTTGCGTAGGCGTGTCGTTTATAGCAGTTACAGCAATATCAGAAGTAACAGTAGATTCAGTAGGCGGTTGATAACTCATAGGGTATAAAAAGCTCTTATAATAAGGAAGGTTAATGCAAAGCTAGTAGAGGAAGATATTATGAGAACGAAAATAAATTTAGCGAATCTAGTTTAAATGATTAACCATAAAAACTAACTATAAGAAACATCACTCAATAGTAACGCTTGGTTCTGGATAGGCCCATGTGACTTGCAAAGCATCACAACTATTTTGCCACAATTGCCGCGCAAGGTCAGCAGGCGCAACATGTAGTAGCTCACCAAGAGTATGTAGCACCCACGGCAGATTGCCCGGTACATTACGATTATGCCCTGCCGCCCCTTGCCATTCATTATCTATACTTTGCCCAAGCGCTGACTGACTACCCGCCGATGTCTGACACATAATGGGCGTCATATCAGGACAGTCCGTTTCAATCACTAAGCATTCGATACCGTACATTTCTACTGCCGCTTGAATGGCACGGCGCAATTTCTTAGCATTGGGATTGGTGACTTGTCCGGTCACGCCCAGCTTAAAACCCAGTTTAACAAAAGCTTTGGCCTCTTGCTCGCCGCCACTAAAACTATGGGCAATACCGCCCAGCTTGTGGGCATTATAAGTGTGTGCCTTTAATAACGCTAACGCCTCGGCATGGGCTTTACGAATGTGGAGCATGACCGGCAATTGATGGCGCACCGCCATATCCAATTGAGCATTAAAAAAACGCTGTTGCTTGGCAAGCATCTCAGGTTGTTTCATGATATTGGTAAAAGCATCCAGTCCAATCTCACCGATAGCCAGTGGCTGCTGCTCATCCAATAGCTGTGCCAGCTGTTCTAAGTGTGTGTCGGTATGCTGTTCAATATAAAACGGATGTAATCCCAAAGCAATATGGGTTTGCGGGTATAGGTCTGTATGCACAGAAGCATCAGTTATAGACGTCGTGCTATTAATCATAGTTGATTGCAACGGTTGTGCAAAGGCTTGCTGGATCGTATAGAGTCTATCAAAGTGCCGCGCTAAATAACCGACTAGCACCAAATGTCGGACGCCATATTCGTAAGCCTGCCGCGCTTGCAGACCTCTATCCTCATCAAATACAGGTGCATCAAAATGAGTATGAGTATCAATCAAAGGGTAGATACTCGTTAATAAAGGCAATTTAGAGTTAGGTCTCAGTGATAAGTCGATAGCAGTCATGGACGGTCTCCACGGTCAATAGTTTCTAGTTTCATAGCTGGCTTTTATGACAAGAGCCAATCTTCATATTAATAGATAATTTCTATTCTAATTATCATTAATCATTATGTTGGTTTATGAGGGTCATTAATAGCCAAAACGTTATTAGGGTTTATCTATTTTCTATCGCGTTCTGCCAATGTCTGCACGATATATCGCGGCTTAATTAAACCTTGCAGTAACTCATAAGGCACCATTAAATCTACACTTTCAGTTTTCATATCTAATAATTCGCCTACCTGATAAACCATGTGCAGACCTTGATCATCCAAATACCATTGCTGCGATAATGATAATTCTCCGCCCTTAACACTTCTTGGCTCAGTGTCTTGTAGCTTAACATCTTGCGACCCACTACTTTGTAGCTCATCACTATGTGAAGACAAATAGTCTTTTTTAGCCGTCTGAAATAAGAGTGACAGCTCATCGGTCGTGACTTGTGGTAGCAAAACATCTTTCATAGTGAGCTGTAGCTTTTTTTGCATATCCAGCATGACATAGCTCAAACGCGGCTGACGTTTAACGCCGCGTTGTTGGCTCGATTGCACCTCAAGATAGCCGGTATCGGCATAGCCTCGCTCATTTTTTCTAGCTCTGGTGCGTTCATCTGCCTGTAGGCTGTTTATTGTAGGATTTAGCACCAGCTCGATATTAATATGCTGATAAATAGGTAAGGTATCCACTACCTGCTCGGAATATTCGACTTGATCGAACAGCATCAAGACCGTTTTTTTGGCGGTGTCGTCTTGGCTGGCAAGGGACGTCTCTGGAGCTAACACCCGGGCAATGGTCTGCCACATGATGCTGTTCAGCCACGGCTGCTCAGGATTAAACTCCAAAACATTCAACTCAAAATACTGGCACTCATTCTGAGTTGGATCACAATTTCGCTGCTGAGCGATAGTCTGCTTTTTTATAATATGTATGGGCGTTACAGCAGCATTGTCAGTAGTCGCTGGCGTTACCGGCGCAACGATGACCACCTGTTCACTCGTATGCGCACGAGTCTCAATTTCATTAGCCGATTCAGCTTCAGCTTTCTGCTCAAACAGTGATTTGGGCTGATGATCACAGCCTGCCAAACCACTACTAATAAACAAAAGCAGCGCTGATATTAAAATATAGTTGCCCGCTTTCGACTTATTAGTTTTAGCGTTCATAATGTCCGTTACAATAGGAGGTTGTCTACTATAGTAGCGTAAATTTGTATCTCAATAAGTACTGTATTTGATAAGTTATGCTAAAACCAGTTTTATACGTATTTTTGGTATGTACCTATATAACATATACTCATTAGAATGTGCTTATTTATAATTTACCTATTTCTTATTAGCATTTATCTATTTAGCAGCTATCTAAGATTTATTAATATCTGTATGCAAATTTTCTACATCCTCAGATACTGGTTGATCAGATAATGAGCTATCAGTATCTGAGGGAGCAGAATAAGAAGTATCTTGGCGGCTGCTCCGTCTTGGAATTAATAATAATCCTGCACCTAACAAACCTAGTGTCAGCCACTTTTCTTTATTACTATTATTACTATTACTGCTTATGTTTTTCTCTACAGGTTTACTCATAGATTACCTTCTATATAGTTGGACTATACGATTTAAAAGAATTATGACCTAATAACTTCTTAATATTATCTCTGACATTTTTTCCAAAATAACCTTTAGCGACTGAGCGGATAGGTTTTAATATCAGCACTACCGCTGTCAACTCTAGTAATGCTCTTCCTAGTAGCGGCAGGTTTTGATGTTTGGTCACGTTTGGGTACCAGTGGATTAAGCGGCATCAGCTCATAATCCTGACTGATAGCCCCATCCCAGCCTTCGGTACCACTTAGTGGCAGCTGCTTAATCGTGCCGTTTTTATCAATAACCAATTGTAGCACGCGCATTTGATTAAACTTACGCTCGGTGACACTCGCCACCGCACCGCCATCACGCAGAATAGTCGGTTGCAAAAATATGATTAGGTTACTCTTTTGGGTGTTGTCATTGTCGGAGCGAAATAAGCGTCCAATGAGCGGTACGTTACCCAAACCAGGGACTTTTTGTTGGCTGGTCGTGCTGTTATCACGCATCAAGCCCCCTAGCGCGATTGTCTGTTGGTCATCAGCCAAAATGGTGGTATTAATCAGGCTCTTATTAGTAATTAAACCACTGGCGTTGCCAATACTACTCGGTACGACGGAGGAAACCTCTTGCGAGACCTCTAAGCGCACCGTACCGTTGTCACCAACGTGCGGAATGACGTTGAGATTGATACCGATATCTTGGCGGTCAATGGTCTGAAAAGGGTTAGTCGAGGAATTTCCGCTAGTCGTATAAGAGCCGGTAACAAAGGGCACGTTTTGACCGACTAAGATACTTGCTTTTTCATTGTCCAAGGTCAAAATTGATGGCATGGATAAGAGATTGGCACTGGTAGATGAATCCAGCGCCTGCAAAATAGCCCCATAAAACTGAGTGTTGCCTTTACTGTCTTTACTACTGCTGCCAATTCCAATTAACGCCCCAGCAATAGAACCAGCGGCGGCGCTAATACCTGCGCCACCGGATAAAGCCGCTGCGGCAAGAGTCGCGGCACTAGCGCCAACATTGTTAAAGTTCACCACGCCATAACCACTATTGGCATTGCCCAGCGCCCATTGCACCCCGAGCTGGGTGGCATCGTCTCCTGACACCTCAACAATTGCTGCCTGAATCAAGACTTGGGCACGGCGGTTATCAAGCTGATTGACTGCATCTTCAATCTCAAACATCAGCTCAGGCGTAGCATTAACGATGACGGCATTTTGGGTTTCATCAGCAATAATACTAAAAGGCCGACCGCCAATACCTGTCCCAGAGCCACCCGAACTGGCAGAGTTAAGTGCTGAGTTACTGCCACTAATTACATCTGCAGCCTCAGTATTTAGAGTCGCACCAGTAGTACTGGTATCCGTTAAAGAGGCTGACTCTAAAGTTGAGGTTTCACCCGCACTATTTATAGACTGATTGGCCAGCAGTCCGCGTAGCATCTGTGCAATATGATTCGCACTGGCGTATTTCAATCGAAACACGCGCAGACCGCTCAGCCGCCGCGTGGGCGTGGTATCCAGCTGATTAACCATGTCTTGTACTTTCGCAATCATCTCAGGACTGCCTTTTACCAACAGCCTATCGCTAGAAGTGTCAGCGATGACTTTGAGCTGGTCACCGCCTTGACCTTGTGTGCTACTGGCACTGACGACAAGGGCGCTGATTAAATCCATCATGCGTTCAGCATCAACATGACGCAGCGGTATAACCCGTAAGCTGTCATTGACGTCACTGTCTAAGTCACGGATTAAGGCGGTCAATTGATTGAGGCTGTCGGCGCGATCAGACAGCACCAGAGCGTTCAAACCCGTCACGGCAGCGGCATGCGCTGACTGCGGCATCAAGGGACGAATAACCCCTAAAACTTCTGCCGCTTGGGTGTTGGTTAAATAAATCACTCGTGTGGTCAGCGCTTCACCAACCGTTTCACCGCGCAAATCAACCGCAATGCCAGATTGTTTAGCAACATTATCCGGTACAAGTTTTGTAGTGTTGCCAGACTTAATTGCGGCAATACCATTGACCTGCATCACGCTTAAAAACAGCTCGTAAATTTCATCACGTGACAAGGCACGATTAGAGATGACAGTCACATTGCCATTGATACGCGGGTCAAGCACGAAATTTTGATTGGTAATGGTCGCCACTTCATTAATAAAAGCTTTGATATCCGCATCTTGCAGATTGACCTTCCAGCTCTCGGCACTGGCAAGCCCGCAAGTCGCCGCCCATAGGGGCAACGCCAGACATAATGGACGGCACATATATAACAAGCGCTGCACGATATAATGCAAAGGAGTTAGTAAAAATTTATGCGAACTTACCATGGTCATGATTACCCACTATGATATCACTTATTATATATAGTATAAGTTAGATATAGAATAATATAAGCTGAAAGGGTGCCAAGAATAACATAAGTGAAATCGTTATTAATTATCAATAAGAATCTTTAAAATTGCTGACGAATAGTAATGATCTGATCGCCACGCTGCACTTCGACTTGGGCTTCACCGGCTTGCTGAACTTGTTGTAATAAACCTGCATCTTGCGATGGGCTATTGCCTACCGACTTGCCGTTGACGGACAGCACTTTATCACCCGACTCCAGCCCTAACCGGTTACGCACGCCCGCAGGCATAGCCGACGTCACTTGATAACCTTCGCCTGAGGCCATCACGCCCATACGGCTGAGATAACTGGCTGGGTTTTCTTGCAGGGCGGTCACCGCCTCATCAATAGCCGAATTTGAATTGTTGGCGTCCGTTCCGGCAGCATCCGCACCGCTATCCCCAAGCATTGGCGTACCTTCCAAAGTTGACGGTGCAGCTGACAGCTTATTATTATCCGGTAAGCGCTGATTACCCACCGCATCGGCAGCCAGTCCTCGTTGGTCTAGCGGCATCGAATCCGCCATGCGAATAATCGTTTGTTGGTCAGCAGCGTCAGCAATAATAACGGTATTCCAATCAACCGCTATAAGGGTATAGCCACTGGCTTGTAAGCTATCCCCAATACGGTAGTTTTTGACCTCGCCATTGACGTCCAATAAAGCAGAAGACAAGCTTTTTGGTATGGCGAGCAGCACTCCTTTTAACGCCACATCCGGCGGCGGTTGTCCTGCCGCAGCAGTGGGCACAGGATCAGCGAATATCGCAAAGATACTGCTGTTATCTACAGCGGACGCTGCGTCATTTTGTAATGGTAAAATGGACAATGCAGGCGGCGCTGGTGCGGCCAACAATAGCCATAATAGCCTTGCTGCGGTCCAACATAGCCAGCCAATGGCTGCCAGTAACAGCCATCCTGAGAACCGATTTACGATCTCAATCATCGGCTTAAAACGGGTCATCATCTTTATCATCTACTGCGTCCCTGACCCTGATAGCCCTGACAATAACGGTTGACGCACACTCACCACCGGCGTATCTTGCGGCGCTTGACCTTTATATTCTGGCATACTCTCTAACAAACGCTGGGTTAAGCTGACATCTAGCATGTTATCGCCATCAAGATATAAATCACCCAAGCGCTTATCCTGATTATTTAGCAGGTTAATATGCAACAAATTTTTATTATTCTTTTGCTCAACACTCAATTGGGCCCGCAGCGGCGGCATGGTGAGATAAAATACCTTGCCGCCACTAGGATAACCCACCTCACCGCCAACCCATGTTAGCTGACCATCTGCCTTACTAAAACCCTTGGTTGACGACTCTGATCCTGTTAGACGCTGCACTGAAATCGCATTGACCTGAATAGGCGTATTGGGGAGTTGCCAATCGACCACACTTGCCAGCGTTTCCGGCGCAATTTTACCACTCATATTATTGATCTGCCACGACCCACGACCCATTTTCACTCGCCCATCAAGACGTGTCTGTCCGCTACTAATCTCTACATCTACCCCTATTTTTCCTAGCAATAACTGCCAAGGCTGCCATGACCATGTTGCAGCCCCCGTCAACGGCGTGGCTGACAGTGGTAGCTGCCAAATTGCCGAACCTTGCCACAAGTTACCGGATACATGCTGAACATAAGGCGAGTCTGGCGCGTATTTCTCTACTACCCATGCTGCTGGCATCTGCAAGAACGCAAATAACACAAATAAAACCAATCCAACCAACCACCACAACTTACGAGGACGTTTATTAGACGAAGCAGACGCTTGAGACACAGGGGGATTACTCTTATGACAGACAAAAACGTCATTATCATAACAAACAATCACCTAAAGATGACAGCAAAAAAGCCAGTATCCTTTAACAAGATACTGGCTCTTACTTTCTCAAACTTCTACTTAACCTTTCACTCAATCTTGTGAGTGAGTCGGTGTTTAACTATATACTTAAGCATACGCTTAAATATATAGCGTGTACTTATACTATACTGCAAAGTCTTCAATATCACGTCCAGCAGCGAGCGCATCGACCAACCACGTGGGCTTACGACCACGGCCTGTCCAAGTCTCATTACTGTCTTCAGTATTACGATATTTAATATTGCGCTTTTTCTCTAAGCTTTCACCCGCTTTTAAAATCTCCTCAATCGTACTACCACTGTCTTTAGCAATTTTTTCAAATTGAATATAAGCATCATGTAGGTTTTGATGCTGCTTTTGGGTAATCAATTGCTGAGCATTTTCAGTAATAGCGCGCAGCTCATCTACATTCAAGTTGTCTAAATTCATGGTATTACTGTTATTCATAATAATCTCAGTGTTAATTAAATTTAAATATAATGGACAGCAGTTTAATAGCTATTAGCATTCTAATAAATAGTCAATAGACACTGATAACCAATAACTACTGTAAAATATTAGTAGTAGATTAGCATAATTTTATCAAAATAAATAATTAGACTTAGATGTAATTCTTTCAAAATATCTAAACTTTTTAATCCTCTTTGTAAACCAGACAAATTTTTATAAACCGGACAAGTTTTAATTGTACTCTAATGAATATTATATTTATTTAAATAGAAAAACCTGCTGATATATTTTTACTATAAACATTGTTTGCAGTAATGATTACTTTGATAAAGCACTTTATTATAATAGCTATTATATTTGTGCGCCACTATTTTAAAGCAAAAACCCAGCACTCGGCTGGATTTTGAAGGCTTCAAAGCTTTTTCTTTACACTTCCTTTCTTGTATAAATTAGAACGGTTAAGTATACAATATAAAATACATTATCCTAGATTATATTCAATAACAAACACTTATACACAATATATGCAACTTTATAAAATATTTGTTTTAAATACCACGTTTTAGCTAGAATTATCACTGTAAATACAACTTTTTAGATAGATGAAAAATACTCTATAGTTTCTTTAATAATACATTTAAAAAATGATCTTAGTCCGTATTACCTAATGTTAGACACTTACATTCATTAAGCTGCCTTTATAAAATCCTCAATCACTGCAACGCTAATCAAATCCATTATTCCACCCGTTCCAATGTAGATATCGTCATTTAATTTGTTTTCATAGTTGTTTTCATATACACCATACACTTCCTTGTATATATTGGGTCTAGCATTCTTCTCTATGTAATGCTTATTTTCCTTATTCTTGATAACAGTTTCTTTGTTACTACTCGTTGCTATCACCGTCTCAAAAACCTCTCGAATGACAATGGCATCCTCATCGGATATATCAAATCTATCTTTTATATCACCAATTGCATCATCGATGGTCGCTTTCTTCATGCCACCATTCTGACCACCTCTAGGTTTAGGATTAGGCTGAGGTTTTGGGGTTGTTTGTACACTAGCTGTCTCATTTACTTTTTCACCTAAATAAGGCACTGCGCCTCGCACTAACTTTATATTTTCAAGCGCTTTCTTTAGTTGAGATTCACTGTTGTTCTTAAACAAACTTAGCTCAGCCGCTTCTATAAACGAACAAAGTATTCTAAACTTTTCTTCAAGGCTGTAAAATTTAGCAATAAAGTAGAACTGCTTTTTATACCGAGATAATAATGAGATATACGCTCTTCTCTCATCTAGCTTAGGTAATTTTTGCTCAACTATCTTTTTATACGCAACATTAATGTTACTCAGTATAGCGTCTAAATTTGACTGGTTTTCAGAAGCTTTACTTTCAGCTTTTTGATAAGCCTCAACATAATCACATATTTGATCTTCAGTAAATACATTTTGATTAATTATCTCTTTATATAGCTCTTCTAGCACCTCTTTCGTTGGCTCTGTTTGTTGATATGGCGACCCCTGTCGGTGCTGATTAAATGCTTTAAAAATATTGTCAGCATTATTGGTAAAATCAACAACTAGAATATCGCTCTGCTCCTTATCTACGTGTTTCCTATTTAAGCGCGATACAGTTTGTACAGCATTGACCCCATTAACTGTCTTGTCAAGAAACATAGACGACAATAGGGGTTGATCGAAGCCTGTCTGAAATTTGTTAGCAACGACTAAAATGCGATTATGAGGTTTTTCAAACTCATCTTCAATCATAGCCTTGCCTAACTCATTTAGCTTTACTTCCTCTACCTTTTCTTTGGTTTCTGGTTGTGTGAAGTCACTAAACGCATATAACACACCATGATCTAGCCCTTTTTCTTTTAAAGCCGCCTTTAGGTAGCGATAGTACTTTAGCCCCGCTAAGCGTGAGCTAGCGACAACCATGGCTTTACCTTTGCCGTGAATTGAATGCAATGTTTGCTTTTCAAATAGATTTACAATTATTTCTGCCTTGTACTGTATGATCTCATCATCTTCAAAAGCTTTGTTTTGCATAAGCTTCTGAAGTACAGCGATAGGATATTCCTCTGTCGTTCGTACAGAGCTATTGCTTTGTAGGTTATACATAGTCTTGTAGGCAATAATATTGCTTGCTACGTCCAAGATATAGCCTTCTGCTATGGCTTCTCGTTCACTATAGACATCGAATGGCTCGCCAAAGAAAGCTACTGTTTTTGGAGTAGTGGTCGCTGTAAAAGCTACAAACACTTGATTGCTAATATTGAGCTTTTGTAGCTCATCTATTGCTTGAGTTTCCTCTTCTTCAGCCTTGCCCTCATCGAGATCATCAGTTACATCCTCATCGTTAAAGAACTGACGCATAGTGAGCGATAACTTACCATCTTGAGAGCGATGTGCTTCATCTATCAAGAATGCTACCTTACGATTTTTAAGAGATTCATCGCTTTGTAGTTTATCTTGAATGTAGCTAAATTTATGGATAGTAGAAACGATAATATCTCTATCTTTTTCAAGAAAATCTGCAAGGTGCTTAGCTTTTTTAGCAAAGTTGATTTTTTTACTTAAATGACTAAATAGCTTCAAGTCGTCTGTTATATTCTTATCCAAGGCGGTACGGTCTGTCAGAATGATAATATTATCAAACACTTTCTTGTTGTCAGAAGTATATAAGCTATCTAGCTGATCTGCCATCCACGCCATAGTAAGAGTTTTACCTGACCCAGCAGAATGATTGATAAGGTATTTATTACCGAGTCGTTGGTCTAAATGAAGTCGTTGCTCACTAAGACTTAGGACATCTTTTGCAAGGTTTTGACAGGTACGGTGCTGATGATAGCGTGGGAAGATAGTATAGCTAGTGCTAATCTGCTTACCATCTTCATTTTTAGCTTCTACTAATAGCAAGTAATGCTCTAAGTATTTAGCGATGTTATCAGGTGATAGTGCATGACTATACACATGCTCGACAGGGTACTCACCTTCTGTTTCTGCCTCATTATGCAAACCTGCATTGAACCAACGAAAGTTATCATAACTGCTAGGGTTAGTCGCAATCTTAGCTTCTACGTTACTTAGTGCAATGTATAAGAACGGTAGTTTATATATTGGATTGTTCAAATCACGATCTAGAAAGTCCTTTTCTATCGCATCATCTACATTCTGTCCTTCATCCTCATGTTTAAGCTCAATCACGATAATAGGTAAACCGTTTAGCCAAATAACGAGATCAATGCGCTCTGTCGTATTTGGATTATAGTAATGCTCATCGCAATAGCTAAACTTGTTGAGCCGATAGTGCGCCTCCTGAGCGTCACTAGTAGATGATCGAGGTTTCTGTGCATATAGCTCAAAGGTCACGCCTTTAACGTTTAAACCATTACGCATCACATGCCACATAGGTTTTTTGGCGACTTGATCTTTTAACGCTTTGATAATTTGGCTGTCGGTATCGCTATGGAAAATACCTTCGAGTTCAGCGTATCTCTCTGCTTGCGTCAACTTTATGAAGCCGATTATGTCGCTCTCAATAATATGCCAATCCTGTTTACGATCCTTTTTAACCACAAAGGGGTTTGGCTTGCGCTCTTTAATCGCCTCATAGCCATGCGTATCTCGCAAAAATGTGCAAATGTGATCTTGAAATAGCCTTTCTTTATTGCTTGGCATGAGGCTTCCTTATTTCAGTTATGCTTTTTATTTACCTACTCAATCCTATCCGTAACTTGTTTTTTACCAGTAACACACTCATGAATTAGGCTTTTTCGGTAGCTTTGTAGAGTTTCGATTTGAGAGTTAATGTTGCTTTTAGCATTATTAGTAGCTTCTTCAAGAATCTTGATAAATTCTACTATTTTATTTTGTTCTTCTACACTAGGTACTGGGACGTTTAAGTATTGGTATTTATCAGCGCCAATGTTTTGTATAGTAGCCTGAGTAAAAATGAGATCTTTCCATTCAGAATAACTTAAGCTTTTAGTAAAATAATATAAAAAGTCGGGTAGTAGCTTATTCTTATCACATTCAGCCTTTATTAAATAACCCGCAAAACAAGCCAGACCATCATAATCCTTAAAAATAAAGGTTTTCCCTACCGTTGCTCCACTTCGGGCAAACAGAACATCACCTTCTGTCAGCAGATAAGGGGCTGCCACTTCGGGTGACAAAGATCTAAAAGTATTACCTCTTAGCTTTCCGTTACCATCAAAGTCCGTAATACGAATATATCTTGGATGATTGAGATTGTCGTCCAACGCAGGCTCATTTGCTCCATATTTTAATTTTGTTTTAAGAAGCCTTTTAAGCGGTAACAATTTCCAACCTTTTTTTATCTTAGGTAGCCAAAAACACGAAGTATCTTGTAGTACATTTTCTCCAATACCTCTTGTAATCACCTTAGTTAACTCTTTAGTAAAGTAATTGCCTAAACTGTAAATCTGTTCCTCTTTTATACTTATAATGCGATCTATTCTAGCTATCGCCTTATCTAAGAATTCAACTATAGTCTCTTGTTCCGACAAAGGTGGTAACGGTAGATTAACCGAACTAAATTTATAATCATCAATTGCGGGGTATGAAACTCCCACAGAATGTGAAAAGAAGTAGTCTTTTGAATAATCTGTTAATAAAAAATAATATAGATATTTTTCGTCTAGTATTTCGGTAAATTTAGGGCGACAAACGAAAAACCCTGTTGAGCATATGAGGTTTTCTATATCAAAGTCAATGAACGCCACTGCTTGTAGATTAGTTCTTACTGAAGATATAACAGTATCAAATTTTTCAACTTTTCTTCTTGCTCTACTTGGTGCATGCTCGAAAGAAATTTTTTCAATTTTATTACGATCTATTACTCCTAGGCTATTAACATTACTTATGTCTAGGTAATTGAGGCTGAAGTCTTTATCTGTATGACTACTTAAAGCATCAGTATTTATAGAACTTAAATCTCTTAATCTATCAACCTTCCAATGACTCGGAACTTTTCCTATCCATTCGATACCACTGTCTTTATAGGTGTATGCTTTCATAATATCACTCACCCTCTAATGCTTTAATTTCAGCTAATAATTGGGTTGCTTCTTCTTCTAACTGCCAAAACTGTTCGATCAATGCATCACTATTTTCAGGCTCTTGGTACTTATAGAAATACTTGTTTGGTAATATCTCGTAGCCAAGCTCTTCATACTCTTCCCAATCGATAATCTCATAATCTATCTCTTTTGATAAGACAGCATTGATATATGCCGTCTTATCATCTGTGCTGCGATCAAAAGGAATGTACTCATTATCTTGTATGTAGTGGCGATGTGAACCACCCCGACTATATCGGAGACTGTTTGTTTAAGTTAGGCCGCTAGGCCTAACTGATTAAGATTATCATAAT
>NZ_CAJHBT010000029.1 GCF_904846675.1 Psychrobacter urativorans
AGTTATGAAGCTGCTGTGATTCTAGCCTGTGTCTTTATTTGGCTGCCGCTGATTTGAATTCTATACAGACCCTAATAGAAATTTTTGCTCATACCTAAGTTCTAATATACAGCCAATTTTTTAAATATATAACCCTCAACCTCCAATCTATACTTGCTATTAATAGGCCGTCTGAATGAAAAAAATATATATTGCCTGCTTTGCGATTCTTCCTTTATTTGCTTATGCAACACCTGTGACTGAAGGTACTTATATTGGTTCTCAAAATAAAAGGATTAGTTTGGCTAACTGGGAATATGATGGCGTACAACAGTATTCTTTGATGATGGTTGACTCATATAGAGATAATACGAGTTACTTAACCACTAGTAAATCTAATAAAATCCAGTCTAATCAGAAGGTAATATTTAACGTCCCACATAATCCTTATGATGATGAAGACAGCCTTTTAGGGGCTACAAGTAATTGCCAAGTAGAAGTAAAATTTTCAAATAATGAATTTCAATTAAAAACTTTAGATGGCTGTTTATTCTCAGAAAGGGTTTTTAACGATTCATATGCCTATTCTAAAAAGTCATCATCCATACCCAAGAAGTATTGGGGAAAATGGGGAGATTGCTCAGAGCCAGCATATATAAAAGAAGAACAGATATCACCAGATAGCTACTATAGCTATGGGGTTTTAGATGTAGAAGAAATGCCTAATAAAATCAGGGTTAAAGGCGTTACTCTTGATGAAGGTACGGTTAGCACTAATGACATAACATTCGATTTTTTAAGTAATAATAGAGTAAACGTTAATATAGATTATTGGGATGATAATAAAGAGTATCGAAACTTAAAAAAATGTTCTTGATATTATAGTAGCGTAGGTATTGCAACAGCAAAACCTACGCTACTATATGAAAAAAACTCCTAACTCACCTTATCCCACATTTTACTTAAACGCTTCGGCGATACGGCCATACGAGTTTTCATCGGTTGAGCAAACAGTTGAATACGATATTCCTCAACCAGCCAGCGATACTCACTAAGAGCTTCACTATTGGCACGTCCAGACAACCGCTCCATATGTAAATCCAGCGCATAAACCCCATCGAGATCAGCTTCGATATTATGCTCAAGGCGCTCAATACGAATCTCAAGCGCTTCTAAATAGCGCGGATATTGCTGCCAATGGCTATAATCCATGCGGTAGACAAAATTGGCAAGATACAGATCTTCTAATTGATCTTCCATATCATCGATAGACTCACCAAAGATTTCACGATCAAGCATCAACAGTCCTTGGCGAATACGCTGCCAACGAGTATAGACATTTTTGAGTGTCTTAATCACTGTCTGTCCGGTTAGTAGGAAATTACTAACCACCGCTTCTGCAGTTTGTTTATACTCCTCAAGGGTAAACGGTAGCTCCTCAGCTAAACCAATAGCGATATCATCGGCGCTTTCAGGCAAGTCTTCACTGTGGTCAAATAATATATAGTGCTCTTCCAAAGCAGCATCTAGCGCCGCATCAGTGACAATGGTTTTTAGCTTTTCCATATCACCAAGTGGCGCAAAGGCCAATTTAAATATTTTATCAATTTGGCTGGTCAGTTGCTTTTTCTTAGCACCAAGCTGCCCTTTCATGAGCGTTAACACACCAATTCGATGTGCCTGTAATGCCGCATTCACATCAGTATATTGATGAACTGAAACCGCCTCGCCAGCCTCATCAGCGACCAAGGCAGCAAATTGCTTCATGACTACGCCAGCACTATGATGGTTTTTACTAAATTTAAAGTGCTCAGGAAAGCTGGTATGAACGCCTTGCTGCTCAGTCACTGCTTGGCTGGTTTCGCTCGCATGGCGAATTTGTAGCGTTGGTAGGTCACGACCTTTTTCAATGACGCGGTTTTTATCATCAACCACACAGATTTGCGGTTGTAGATAGCGGTCAATGGTAGATGGATTAAAGTTATCTGGGGTTATAGACATAATGCCGCGACGGTTGAGGGCTTGGCATAGCTGTTTGAGCAAACCTTGCGATTGTGCTGGTTGTAGCTCATCAAATAAGCTATCAGCCGTATCAGGAATCGGTACAATCTGTCGGCGGATATCTTTGGGCAATGATTTAAGCAGTTGCAGCACTAACTCAAAGCGCCAACCGGGCACGCCCCATAACAGCTCAATAGCATCCAATTGTGGTAGCGCGGCTAACGGCACACGAATAGTCACCCCATCATCGTCGCTTGACGGGTCAAAGATATAACGCAGCGGCAATTTTAAATCGCCCAATTGCCAAACTTCTGGGAAGTCGCCCGTCGTTGGTGCTTGGTTATTAAGAATGTCATCATCAGTAAAGAACAGATATTTATTATCAGTCTTCTCAACTTCCGCACGCCAATCTTCAAAGGTTTTACGGCTGGCAATATGTTCAGGTATTTTCTGATCATAAAATTGATATAGCGTCTCTTCATCAACCAATAAATCACGGCGGCGCAACTTATCTTCGATGCGCTCTACATGGGCAACTTTATCCATATTATGCTGTAAAAAGGGCGCTTGCCGACCAAAGTTACCGGTCACGAGGCCATCACGGATAAATATCTCGCGGGCTTCAACCAAATTGACTTGTTCATAATTGGTCAGCTGCTTGGCGATAATGATTAGCCCAAACAGACTAATCTGTGCATAGGCTTTTACCCGTCCGGTCTTCTTTGACCAATGCGGCTCAAAGTAGTGATACTTTAATAAGTTACCAGCCGCTGAGATAATCCATTCCGGTTCAATCTTAGCAACCGTGCGCATAAAGACTTGTGAGGTTTCCACCATCTCAAAAGCCATAACCCACGGGGGTATTTGCTTAAATACGGTGCTGGCTGGAAATATCTTGGCTTTTTGTTGGCGTGCCGCTAAATACTCACCGCGATTTTCAGTTTTATGGGCGATGATAGACAACAGGCCCGTTAATAAGGCGCGATGTAAATTGGCATATTTAACCGCTTTAAGCTCTTCATCATGGACGCTGGTTGGGTCGCTATTAATAGTTTCATCACTACTATTAGCACCGTTTTTAGCACTAGTTTTAGTCTCACTGCTGCCAGACAACTTAAGCTCAGTGACCATTTGTACCAATTGACGATGGGTTTGATGCCATTCGCGCACGCGTGGAAAGCTTAAAAAATTCTTTTTGGCAAACTGCTTGCGCTGATTACCGGAGAGCTTATTGCCATCTTCATCTTTTTCAAACAGAGCTTTCCAAAGAGTGAGATAAAACAGGAAATCTGAATCATCTTGGCGGAATTCTGCATGCTTTTGATCCGCTTGCTGGCGTTTATTGGCAGGACGTTCGCGCGGATCTTGCACCGCAAGCGCGGCAACGACAATTAGCATTTCACGAATACAATCAAAGTCGGAACCTGCAACCAACATACGTGCCAGCCTTGGGTCAATTGGCATACGTGCCATTTGTTGCCCGATGCGCGTTAGTTTTAAATGATCTAAACCTTGACGTTTTGGCTTATGATTTCTTGAGTTGTTTGACTGACTGTTTACATTACTAGCTGCTTGTGTATCTTTGAAAGTGTTAGAGGTAATCGCACCCAATTCATCCAGCAGTTTGTGTCCATCAGTGACTAAGCGGCTATCAGGCGGTTCGATGAAATCAAAATCATCGACGCTGCCCAAGCGCAGATTAGCCATTTGTAAAATAACTGAGGCCAAGTTAGTGCGTAGAATCTCCGGCTCAGTAAATTCAGGACGACCGCTAAAATCCTCTTCGCTATACAGACGAATACAAACGCCAGGCGCAATACGACCACAACGACCTTTACGCTGATTGGCTGCCGCTTGGGCAATGGCTTCAATCGGTAAACGCTGAACGCGAGAGCGGTAGGAATAACGCGAAATCCGCGCAAACCCCAAGTCAATCACATAACGAATACCGGGTACGGTCAAAGCAGTCTCAGCAACGTTGGTCGCGATAACAATACGGCGTCCACGACCTGACGGCTGGAAGATACGTTGCTGCTCTTCATAAGTCTGCCGCGCAAATAATGGCAGCACTTCGGTATGCTTGGGCCCATGACGCTCAAGGACTTCTTGTGTCTCACGAATTTCAGCTTCAGTGGCGGCGAATATCAAAATATCAGCCTGATCAGGATGGCCTTTACTTTGCGCGTCACTAAAACACTCTTCTACTGCGGCAACCACTGCACGCGGCAGATTTTCCTCAAAGTCATCGTAACTGTCATCATCTGAGCTGTCCACTGGCTCGTCTGTTAAGGGACGATAACGGACTTCAACCGGAAAATTACGCCCTTCTACATTAAAAATAGGTGCCGGTATTTGCCTTTTAAGCTTGGCATCATAACGGCTAAAATAATCGCTAAAACGCTGAGTATCTAGAGTCGCTGAGGTAATGATGACTTTTAAATCAGGGCGTTTAGGTAGTAATTGCTTGAGATAACCCATGATAAAGTCGATATTTAGACTACGCTCATGCGCCTCATCAATAATAATCGTATCATATTTACTCAAGAAGCGATCATGACCCAATTCAGCAAGTAGAATACCGTCGGTCATCAGTTTAATGACTGATTGCGCAGTACCTTGCTCGTTGAAGCGAATCTTGAAGCTAACGGTATTACCCAATTGCTCGCCCAACTCTTCGGCAATCCGGTTGGCTACACTTCGCGCCGCTAACCGTCGCGGTTGAGTATGCCCTATCTGTCCACGTATTCCACGACCGGCCAGCATCGCGAGCTTAGGCAGCTGGGTAGTCTTACCAGAACCAGTTTCACCTGCAACGATAATCACTTGATTATCAATAATCGCTTGTACTAAATCCTCTGCGCGTTGGCTTACAGGCAAATCAAGATTTAATTTGGCTGCTAAATCATCTGGAATATTATCCATCCGTGCTTGTACCGCTTGCTGTGAGCGAGTTTTTATTTTCTCTAACTGCGCGCGCTTCTTCTCGATATCCTCGTCTGGTTTTTTGTTAGATGACGAATTTTTCGACGAAGAGCCACGCTTTAACTCACGTTCAAGTTTGCTTAAATAAAACTTATCTTTGGCAAGTACTGGTAAATCAGTGGCAGATTCAGTTTTTTTATCTACTGTATTTTTTTGAGTATCTTTTGAAGTATTAGGCATATTTGCTTAGGCTATTTTTATATGAAGAGTGATTAGATTATGGGGCTAATTTGGGGGTGATTCAAGTAAGGAATAGTTAGGATAATTAGCTGACCAGCACCCGCCCTGTTCTCAGTGCAAACGCCCAATCCTTACGACCATTTATTGAAGTAAGCTTAGCTACTACCTCTTAACGATAGAATACTTTAATATACTAAATTTACCAACATTTGCCTTGTATGATCTCAAAACACTCTATCAGAGCTTAAATCATATGGAGCGAATAAGTGTACACTCTATGGACGACGGACAAATCTTCTTCATAAGCGCGGTAACAGACAGTGTCTGTATTGACACCATTTGACACGTCGAAATTTTAAAACAGCAGCGGTTATCGTTGTGGGTTTGAACTTTTAAGTTAGTCATATGAGCGAATAGTTACTTGATGCTTCAATAAGTTAGCTTTATATATCTAAGTCGGAACGGAGTTACGATAGCGACTCATACCCGCAACTACTGTCTGCTCAATGACTCTATCATCACCTAACATCATCAGCACAAATAGCCGCTCATCAAGTGACTTGGTCTGCGCCATACGTCGCTCAAGTAACTCGGTCGCTGCCATATCTATAACCACAAAATCCGCTTCCTTTTTAGGCATAAAGTTACCGATTTTATCATCCAATAATAGTGACTGGGCATTGCCTAGAGTAATCTGATAGAGTCCTTGATGAGCTGATAATGGATTGTTTTGTAATTGCTGGACTTTATAGACCTCTGACAAAGTGGTCAGCATCGATAGACTGGTTCCCGCGCCCACATCAGTGGCAATACTGACGCCGGTATAGCTTAAGGTTTTAGGTAAATCAAACAGGCCACTGCCTAAAAACAGGTTGGACGTTGGGCAATGTGCTATTTGCGTGCCGGTCTCGCGTAGCCTTTCATACTCTGAAACCTCAAGGTAGATACCGTGCGCCAAGGTCGTACGCCGACCCAGCAGCCCCATATCTTCATAGACATCTAGGTAGCCTTTATGATTGGGATAAAGCTCACGCACAAAAGCAACTTCATCACGGTTTTCTGCCAGATGCGTTTGCAAATACACACTGTCGTAACTGGCATATAGCTCGCCCGCCATTCGCAACTGCTCGGGGGTTGAAGTAATAGCGAATCGCGGCGTAATGGCCACATGCTGACGTCCGCGCTCATGCCATTTATCAATGATATCTTGGGTGTCTCGAATGCCCTGCTCAGCAGGAACACACAGATGCGCAGGCGCGTTTTGATCCATCAGGACATTGCCGGTAATCATACGAGTATTTAAGCGCTGACTTTCGGTAAAAAAGGCTTCGACTGATTGGGGGTGACTGGTAGAAAACACTAAGGCGCTCGTTGTGCCATTGGCGAGCAACTGATTTAAAAAAAACCTGGCAGTATCATGCGCAACCTTTGGATCACCAAAGTTGGCTTCGGTGACAAAAGTATAATTATCGAGCCAATCAAGCAGCTGCTCACCATATGCGGCAATCATATCTATCTGCGGATAGTGCACATGGGTGTCAATAAATCCTGGCATGATAAGTTTATTCTGATAGTCATGAATCTGTACCGGCTTTTGACCATCATTAGCATTGCCGTAATCTGCCAACATGGCTTGACTACTACCATAATCTACAATAAGACCAGTCACATCATCGACAACCAGTGCACCATCAGGAATATACTCAGGATAAATGCTCACGCCGGCATTGACTGGGAGTAAAGTTATATTTTTATCAACCATCGTCGTTTTTGATAAGCGTTCAGCAAGGTCGTCTTCGGTAAGATAGTGTAGCAACTGGGCTTGATAAATATGTAGGGTCATTTGCAGTTCTCATCTTATTGAATAATACGGGGCATTGTAGCTAAAAGTTAACAACAGGTTTAGAAGTCAATAATTTTTAGAATTGGATAAATTATTGCTGATGATAATTCTGCAAAATTTGGGCAACCATAGATACGGCAACAGCCATTGGCTCTTTACCGCCAATCTGCAATCCGATTGGCATGGTCAATCTATCGACTATTTGCTCACTATAACCGCGCTGGAGTAGCTGGCCTTTAAAACGTTTTGCTTTAGTTGCCGAGCCAATACAACCGATATAGGGTATCGAAATTATTGAATTATTATATATTGAGGCGTTATCCGTGTTCTCATTAGTCGCACCAGTATCAATCGCTAAAGTAGTATCCAAAGCCGCACGCACCAGTTCAAAATCAACGCTGTGATCATGAGTCATAACAAGGATAAAACGCTGACCACTTTGTTTGGTAAACGGTTCAATAAACGGACGAATAAAATCAACAGGCTCATCACTAATATGTGGACGGATATGTGCAGGTAGTTGATAAAGAGTAGATTGTTCGATTTGTTTCGATTTGTTTAGTAAATAAGGCTCAAACATCTCAGAGCGACTGTCTACCCAGTCCACTTGGCAAGGCAGTTCAGCAAGTATGGTCATCAATGCCGCTGCCACATGCCCTGCCCCAAAAACCAATATCGATATTGGTGGCGTCACATTGAAGCACTCGAACATGACGCTGACACTACCCCCGCAGCACTGAGCCAGCTTTGCCCCCAATGGATAATGCTTGGTATAGACGGTATCGCGGCGTACTGCTTTGGCTGGCTTCGACTCCATTTCAATATTGATAGTTTTTTTAGAGATTTTCTCTCTTTTAGATTCTTTTATTTCCATCTCACCATTTAGCAATTGCCGTGCGGTGGTCATAACGTCATGCTCAAGACCGCCACCACCTAGGGTGTCGCAGCAACTGTCGGCGGTAATGACCATTTTAGCTTGTAGCTCTCTAGGTGCTGACCCATTAACGGCAACCACAGTCGCCAAAACGTGCGCTACCCCTTGCTGCTGATATTGGGCTAGACCGTTATACCAGCGCACTGGTGGCATTGTCGGAGCTAATGATGAATCATTCACTGTGTGCAGGCCCTCTTGCCCCTGCCACATTAGGATGTTCTATTGCCTCAGGCTGGTCGTCAACTTGCTTACCTTCAACCTCCGGCGGACTGATATCGTTAGCATGAGGCACTTGTTGTGGTTTGACCTTATCGTCGTCAATGCCACCATTGCTATCGTCATTTTTCGTTAAGCTATCAATCGCCTCAACGTTTATGCCAGTATCAATTTCCCACGGCGCGCCTTGCATGCGCATGACTGCTTTTAACACCGCTTCTGGGGTTGCAGGCATGGTAAGCTCCGGGTTTTTCTTGTAATCACCCAAGCTTGCTACCGCATTATTAATAGCGCACCAGACGCTAGCTGCTAACATCAATGGAGGCTCACCAACTGCTTTAGAGTTATAAATGGTCTGTTCTTCATTTTTACGATCAAACAGTTTAACCTCCCACTGCTTTGGCAAATCATGGGCGGTAGGAATTTTATAATTGGCCGCACTATTGGACGCTAAACGGCCTTTTTTATCCCAAGTCAGCTCCTCAGCGGTTAGCCAACCCATGCCTTGAATGAAGCCACCTTCAATCTGACCGATATCAATCGCAGGGTTAATCGATTGCCCTACATCATGTAGGATATCGCAGCGCAGTACCTTATATTCGCCCGTTAAGGTATCAATCTCAACCTCAGAGCACGATGCACCTAAGGCAAAGTAAAAGAACGGCCGCCCCCATGCTTTTGAGCGGTCATAGAATATCTTCGGAGTTTTATAGTAGCCCGTAGAAGACAGACTGATACGGTGCTCATACGCCAGCTGAATCATCTTAGCAAAAGTGAAATCTTCCTTATCACCAATATAGACATGATTGCGCTCAAATTTTATATCTTCTTGCGCCACATCAAAATGCTCAGCGGCAAACTCAACCAAGCGCCCCTTAATTGTTAGACAGGCATTTTGCGCCGCTTTACCGTTAATATCAGTTCCCGATGAGGCGGCAGTTGGTGAGGTATTGGGTACTTTATCCGTACGCGTCGCCGATACTTTAACCGTGTCTAAATCAACATCGAACTCATTAGCAACGATTTGGGCAATTTTGATGTATAGCCCTTGCCCCATCTCCGTACCACCATGATTGAGGTGGATACTACCATCGGTATAAATGTGTACGAGAGCACCCCCTTGATTCAGCGTCTGCGCCGTAAATGAGATACCAAACTTCACAGGCGTCAGGGCAATACCAAGGCGCTTATCGTTACCCTCAGCTTCGGCTTTCTGGTTGGCTTTTATAATTTGCTGGCGACGATTCTCATAGTCACAGTCTTCTGCCAGTGTATTAATAATAGTTGCCAAATCAAAGTGCTCAATTGGCTGCCCATAATGGGTGCTTTGACCATTTTTATACAGATTGTTTAGACGAACTTGTAAAGGATCTTTTCCCAAGGTATAAGCGATATCGTCCATCATGTATTCAGCAGTGATAAGACCTTGCGGCCCGCCAAAACCTCGAAAAGCAGTGTTAGATACCGTGTGCGTCTTGCAACGATGTCCTGCAACATGGGCGGCAGGATAATAATAGCCATTATCACAGTGAAACATCGCTCTATCGACAATCGCATCAGATAAGTCTGGCGCATAACCACACAATCCTGCTAACTGCATATCGACCCCAAGTACTTGGCCGGACTCATCCACACCAACATCATAACGATTGGCAAATTCGTGACGCTTACCGGTCACTACCATGTCGTCTTGCCGATCTAGACGCATACTGACTGGCACATTATAGCGCTTGGCGACGATACCGCACAGGCAGGCCCATGCTGCGGCTTGGGTCTCTTTACCACCAAAACCGCCGCCCATTCTGCGCACTACAGTATTGACTGCATGAAAGGGTAAGTCTACCACTTCAGCGACCAGCTGCTGCACTTCACTCGGATGCTGGGAGGAGGTGTACACTTCAAGTCCACCATCATCACTAGGCACTACGTACGATACCTGGCCCTCAAGATAAAAGTGCTCTTGGCCCAGCATGTGAATGTGCCCTTGGATGCGAATAGGTGCATTCTTAAGCGCAGATTCGGTATCGCCGCGCTGCATGGTATGAGTGGGACGAACAAAATAATCCTGCTCTAACGCCTCATCAACACTAAGCACTGCTGGTAATACCTCATATTCTACAATGGCTTTGAGCACGGATTTTTTTGCGGCACGATGAGTGGTCGCTACCACCACAAATAGCGTCTGACCTGCGTATTCAGTGATTTCATCCACCATTAATGGCTCACCGTCAAATACTGCCCCGATATCCGTCTTGGCAGGTAAATCTTTAAAACTTAAAACATCCACCACCCCATCGGCAGCTCTCACAGCACTTAAGTCCATACTCAATACGCGAGCATGAGCATGATTGCTTTTACCCACTGCTAGATGCAAGGTTTCTTGCGGTTTTAAGATATCATCCACATAAGTTGCCGTCCCCATGACGTGACTAATCGCACTGTCATGTTTGGCCGAAGTACCGATTTTATTTTTAGGCGGACGCACTCGGCGGATGCTATAGCTGTCAAATAACGAAGATTCATGGCTCATAATGGCTCTCTCTTATTAATGCTCTTTTTTGTTTTTGGCAAAAGTTATATTGTGAAAACAATACTGCAAAAACATAGCTATCATTACTTTACTTTAAAACAACTTTGGCTATTGAATTTTTCTACCTTTAAGCGCTCTCAATTTGTACGTTTTCTACTAATTGCTTGCCGCACTTAATTAATAAACGCTGCACCACATTCATGCGATATTCGCGACTGGCTCTAACATCCGTTAATGGCGAGACGTCATTAGGTAAAGCACGTGCTGCCATCGAGAAACTTGCAACCTCAATGGGTTGCTCGATGAGTACTTGCTGGCAATGTGCGGCCAATAATGGTATCGCTGCCATACCGCCTAGACCGATTTTTGCTTGGTTAATTGTTGTACCATCTGCTGAGACATCAATTTTTGCCGCCAGTAAGCAGGCTGAAATATCATCTTCGTAACGCTTACTAATCTTATGAATAAATAAATGCTGATGTTCTTGCATAAGTGGAATATGAATAGCGACTACATAACTGCCTGCTCGTAGCTTGGTCTTTTTATAATCTAAAAAGAAATCCGATAACGGTATTGTTTCGTCAGTACACGGCTGTTTATTACTATTACCGTCAATACTGCTATTAGCATGACCGTTAGCATTTCCATCAACATGAGTATTACAATGACGCAAATGAATGCGCGCCTCTAATGCTAGCAGAATCGGCGGCAAATCACCGATTGGAGAGGCATTGGCCACATTACCGCCAAGGGTACCCATATTACGAATCTGCGGGGATGCGATGCGCTCAAACAGTTGCGCAAATTCAGGAAAATACTGCTCTAGTACCGGCAGCATTTTCTGATAACTCATACCAGCGCCAAGCACCAAATCTTGCATGGCTAGATCGTCAGTGGACTCATCTCCATTAGAGAGTGACCAAGATTTAAGCTCATCAATAGCAGATAACTGGATAATCACTTCATGATCAATTAAATTCTGCGTAACGCTCAATCCTAAATCCGTACCGCCTGCCCAGATTGTCGCTTGTGGGTGTACTGCCAACAGCTGATTAAGTTCGTCAATTGATTGTGGAATATATAATTGTCGCGACCCCTCGGTGAGTGCAGGTTCGATAGTTTCAGTTTCAGGTGCTGACTCCTCTTTACTTGCCATCGCATCCGTAGCTAGACTTATGGTTAAATCTTTCACTACGGTCTCATCAACGTCTCTTTGCTGGCCAATTTTCTCCATCGCCAGACCTGCCTCGATGATGGGTCGATAGCCCGTACATCGACATAGATTCCCTGATATTGAGGCGACAACCTCATCGTAGCTTAGACCACTGTCGCTTGACTCAGCACTAGTCGCATCCTGCCCTTTCCCCATGCGCTTATTTTCATATACAGAGGCAAGAGACATCACAAATCCGGGCGTACAAAAGCCGCACTGCGAGCCATGACATTCAACCAATGCTTGCTGAGCAGGATGCAGTAGCGCACGCTCTGGATGATTCTCAGGGTTATCCGCTAGATAAGAGGCCGTCATAAGATGATGGCCATCCATCAGGGACAACAGAGTAATACAAGAGTTCAGGGTATAAAAAGGAGCGTTGCTATTAGTACTGTTATTAGAATTGTTAGTAGCGTTAACAGGCAATCGTTGCGCCATAATGGTACAGGCGCCGCAATCACCACTGCCGCAGCCTTCTTTGGTATCGGTTTGACGCGCGTGTAATCGTAGATACTCAAGCACCGTCGTATTAGGATTGAGTTGGGTTAACTCATGGTACTTCCCATTTAGATAAAAATTAATCATATCAAGACTCGGCTAAAATAAAATAATAAGTATTGCGCTCAATAAAACTCGAAGGCTTGAATATTTAGCGCAGGCTCTTGGTAAATCGCATTAGTCAGCCAATAAATATTTAATTAATATTATATAGCAACTACTTCGACAACCTTTTATTTACTGTTCATCGGCGGTTTGTGCTTCAACAGGTAAAAACAAACTCAGTGCTATGGCAGTTATAGCGCCTATTGCCACAGGTGATATCAGCACATTACGCATTAATTCAGGCAGTTGTGACAACACCTCAGGTACCATGGCAACACCAATACCCATTCCCACAGAAGTGGCAATAATCAACATATCGCGGCGATCCAGCTTGGCGCTGGCTATTATTTTAATACCAGCCACCGCCACTAAACCAAACATAACCAATGTTGCCCCGCCAAGTACAGGCTGGGGCATGATCTGCAATATGGCGCCAAACACAGGAAATAGCCCAATAATAATCAAGATAGCTGCGATGTAGATACCAACATGACGGCTGGCTACTCCGGTTAATGCAATGACCCCATTATTTTGACTAAAGGTGGTCGTTGGCATACTATTCAAGGCCGCAGCAATCATAGAGTTAACACCATCTGCCAATACGCCGCCTTGAATTCGGTTAAGGTAGATAGGGCCTTTGATGGGCTCTCTAGAAATAACAGAGTTGGCCGTCAGATCACCTGTCGTTTCAAGGGCGCTGACGCAATATAGAATGGCTAAAGGAATGAATGCCGCGATATCAAATTGAAAACCAAATTTAAATGGAGTTGGAATACTAATAAAACTGACATTACCTAATGAGGAAAAATCTAATCTGCCCATGAAAAAGGCGGCTATCATACCCAAAATTAGTGCAATTACAATTGAAGAAAGCCTTAATAAAGGATTTTTTGAGCGGTTAAATACAACCACTGACACCACTACAACCATACCTAAGAGCAGGTTTTGTAGACTACCAAAGTCCTCTGCACCAAAACCACCAGCAATATCAGTCATCGATACTTCAATCAACGGAATACCAATTAGAATAATAATGGTACCAGTAACCACGGGAGTAAATATTTTTTTCAATTTGTGAACAAAGCGACTAAGAACAACCTCAACAAATGCGGCACAAAAGCTGACCCCAAAAATAGTGGCCATAATATCTTCCGGCGAACCACCACGTCCTTTGACAATAAGTCCAGCAGAGATAACAGCCGTTAAAAAAGCAAAACTAGTCCCTTGTAAACATAACATTCCAGCGCCTATCGGTCCTATTTTTTTACATTGAATGTAGGTGCCGATGCCAGATGCGATTAATGCACAGCTAATAAGATACGGTACATAAGCGCCTAGATCCAAAGTTCCAGCGACAATCAGGGTGGGCGTGACAATAGCGACGATACTGGCCAGCAAATGTTGTAAAGCGGCAAAACTAGCCGGCCAAAAGCTCGGCTTATCATTTAGTTGATACATCAATTCGGAATTATTTTGTGATTCTAAAGAATTAGACATCGGTAAATCATCCTTGATTCATATGGCCTTAAGCCAATAAACGATCCATGTTTATAGTCTATGTCTAATAGCTAGTTAATTAGCCATGTGTTATATGCATTGTCTGATGACAACAGATTAGCTTTAATTAAAAACAACCTTGTATGTACACTACCTATAGCATCCATAATAGCTTTATGTCAAACAATTTGACGGTTTAGTCAGTTTCTAACATATTATTACTGTTTATGTTCACTTAACGACCTACAAAGAGAGTCCCATAGTGTCTATCCAAAACGACTGTTAAGAATGGCTGTCAAAAGTGGGTATGAAAAGTGACTATAATAATGAACAAAAAAACCGAAAAAAAAAAAACCAGCGTTTATTTATCAAGGATTTTAAAATCTCAATAAATAAACGCTGGTCTTAGTTGCAATGCTGGTCTTAATTTTAATAATATTAAATAACGCTGCTAAATATTATTTAGCCATTAATCAGTTACTCTGAACCAAGCTCTAGCAAGCTGGCATTACCACCAATAGCAGTAGTATTGATGGTTCTTACTCGCTCAGTGACAAAACGATACAGATAATCGGGCGTTAGCATATCTGACAAGCCATCCATATCCGTCACTGCAATCACTTGGGTTAAGATACCATCAGTATTGGCAAGCACTTGGCTGATTTTTTGTACATCGCTATGACTACCAGCGACGGCTACTTGCGCGAGACGGTCAATATATAACAAAGTAACAGTTTGCGAGTCATTAGCAATACTAATCACGTCATCACTGATGCCAGTATCATAAAGCACTTTTACTGCTTCAATGCACATCTCAGCTTGGCTTGGGCAATGCAATATCACCTCATTACCAGTTAATAATGCGGCGATAAGTTGTCCAAGTACGGCCATAGTTTTAGCAGATTCGCCGCCGATGACCATGGTTTTACCGCGAGCAGTGACATACAAGTCGTTAGACTCACCAGTAGCGCCGTTCATACGTTGTACTTCATCCAGCTTAGGTGCAAAACTTAGCAAATGGTTAAACAAGTGTCGTGCTTTATTGGCATTCCCAGTGAGCAAGCCTAGCTTTGGAATGGCTGCTTCTAGGTAGATGGCACGCTCAACCGCACCCAGTAATCGCCAAGCTTCACAAACTTGGGCATGGTCTCTTTTGAATTGATTCGCCATGTTGCTACTCCTTATGCGATATTAGTTTGAGTGGATAAAGATGCATCGTTGCTTGTTTTAGCATGACTTGTTTTAACATCATTTTCAGTGCTAAGACGCATTAGACGTGCGACATAATGTGGGCCACCAGCTTTGGGGCCAGTACCTGATAGACCGTAACCACCGAAGGGCTGTACGTTAACCACCGCACCGATTTGATTACGGTTCACGTAAGTATTACCGACACAAGCACGGCGCTCGATATGCTCAGCGATATTTTCAATACGGCTATGAATACCTAAGGTTAAGCCAAAGCCAGTTGCATTAATCGCATCAATAAGCTTATCTAGATCGCGCGCTTGATAACGTAATACGTGTAATATCGGACCAAAATGCTCACCACCAATCACGTCAATACTCTGTACCTCAATCGCGGTTGGCAACACAAAGGTAGATTGCTCTTGACTGACCACTGAACTTGCACTCATTGTCGCTTGCGCTAAAATATTTGCAGTCGGCTCAGCTATCATCCGTTCAATATGAGCATCAAGGCTGTGTTTGGCATCACTATCAATCACCGGGCCCACATCTGTGGCGGCATAAACAGGATTGCCTACGACCAACTCGGCCATATTGCCTTGCAGTAGCTCAATTAACTCATCAGCGACTTCCTCTTGTACACATAGGATACGGCACGCCGAACAACGCTGACCTGCAGAACCAAACGCTGATAGCACAGCATCTTTGATCACTTGCTCAGGCAAGGCGGTTGAATCGACAATCATGGCGTTCTGACCACCAGTTTCAGCAATCAACACCGGCAGCTCGCTACTGGTTTGTGCATGTTCATTTAAACTTTGGTTGATACGCTGAGCCGTTTGGATTGAGCCGGTAAAGATAACACCAGATAAATTATCTGACGCTGTCAACGCCCCGCCCACTTCGCCAGCACCCGTAACAAACTGTAGGGCCTCGGCAGGTACGCCCGCTTTATACATTAATTGTGCGCCAAAATGCGCAATTAAACTGGTTTGTTCCGCAGGTTTTGCAACAACCGTATTACCAGCAGCCAGTGCAGCAGTTATTTGACCCGTATAAATGGCTAATGGAAAGTTCCACGGGCTGATACATACAAACGTGCCGCGCGCTTTATAGACTTGACGCAACTGCTTGCCAGCTAAATCCGTCATCTCGTGAACGACATCATCTAAACGCTCGGCTTCATCGGCATAAAAACGGCAAAAATCCACTGCTTCTTTGATTTCATCAATACTGTCTTGCATGGTCTTGCCAGCTTCCACTTGACATAATGCCATCAGCTCAGCGTAGTTTTCTTCATATAAGTCTGCAATTTTGCGTAATATAGTAGCACGCTGTGACGCAGGTACCGCTTGCCAAGCATTTTGCCCAGCAACTGCCGCATCAATAGCCTGTTGAGCAATAGTTGCATTGGCGTAGTGTACTTCACCAGCGGTGACTTCGTGATTCCAAGGTGCACGTATCGTATGGCTATCAAGCTTATTGGATACCCCATCAACAGCAAACTCACTAATAGTTTTCCCATTAATGATAGGAGCCGCTGACCATGTTTTATGCAAATGACTGTCAATCGCTGCTTTAAATGGTAACCACTGCGATTCAACAAATATATTAGTGCCAAAGCTGGCACGGCGCTTGCCATATATATCAAGTGGTAATGGAATATCTGGGTTATGTAAGCTCTCATTAGCTAGCAGCTTGTCATACGGATGCACGACCAGCTTATCGATAGAATAAGACTTATCTAATAACTGATGGACAAATGAGCTATTCGCCCCGTTTTCAAGTAGACGGCGTACCAAATACGGCAGCAAGTCTTTATGCGCGCCAACTGGTGCATAAATGCGTACAGGAATGCTATAAGCCTGCAAAATATGGTCATAAAGCGCATCGCCCATACCATGTAAACGCTGAAACTCAAAATCCCTATGTGCGCTCATGGTCATTACTGACGCTAGTGTATGAGCATTATGAGTTGCAAACTGGGGCCAAATTAGTCCGCGCAAATGCTCCGACAATAAGAAGCGGGCGCAAGCCAAATAAGCAGTATCCGTGCCTTCTTTACGCGTCCATACCGGATAGCCTGACAAACCTTTTTGCTGAGCCAGCTTAATTTCAGTATCCCAATACGCGCCTTTCACTAAACGCAATGGAATGCGGTCACCGACTTCTGTCGCTAGACGTGCTAGCCATGCAAAAATGGCAATAGCTCGTTTCGAATAACCTTGAACGACTAGACCGAGACCATCCCAACCAACAGTTAAGGGATCGCGATATAGCGATTCAAATATTTTTAAAGAAATCTCAAGACGGTCGGCTTCTTCAGCATCGATACTAATATCAACATTGACTTCACGTGCCGCTTCAATGAGTAGCAAGCAGCGCTGACGCAGCAGCCCCATCACTTGCGCCTCTTGAGTGGCTTCATAGCGCGGATGAAGTGCTGACAGCTTGATAGATACTGATGGCTTAGGCATACCGTCTTTCACTTTGAAACTAGCGGTAGACTTAATCGCATGCAAATAATCATTAAAGTATTTTTCGGCATCTTCATGAGTAATGGCCGCTTCACCCAGCATATCAAACGAGTAGGTATAGCCTTTATTACGGTAGCTTTGGCTGTTACGTTTGGCATCTTCAATGGTCTCGCCCAATACAAATTGATGCCCCATCACGCGCATGGCTTTTTGCATCGCCCCGCGAATCATTGGTTCACCCATTTTTTTGGTCATCCGATCCAAAAATCCTGACGCTGTGGTACTACTGTCAATACTGACCACCCGACCAGTCATCATCAAACCCCATGTCGAGGCATTAGTTATGAAACCATTGTCATCTTTAAGATGCTTTTTCCAATCGGCCACGCTCATTTTGTCGCGGATTAGCGCATCAGCGGTATAATTATCTGGCACTCGAATCAAAGCTTCTGCCAGACTCATCAGCAAGATACCTTCTTGAGTGTCTAAGCTGTATTCAAGCAGCAATGAGTCCACCATTTTGACTGCTTTACCATCATTGCGCACATATTCTACCAACTTGCGGGTCTGCTCAGCAGCAGCGTCGCGCTCTTCGTCAGTAGGCTTGGCAAGGGGTAGCAAGTCGGACAACCAGCGGTCTTCATCAACGCTATATAACGGCGAGATACGAGCATATAGCTCATCTGCTGACTGGGTGATATATTCCGGCGTTAGCAAATCAGTGGGGTTAAACAAAATCGGCTCTTTCGGGGTAAACTGATCTATTGGGTTCATACCAACTCCATAATTGTCGTTTAAAAACCATGATAAATAACGAGCAAATCCAGCATAAGCTGGAGACGGTTGGTTAAGTAGGTCGTTCGAGTATTAAACGGGCTACTACGTCAACAATGTAAAGGCAACAACGTACCGTTAAGCGGCATTAGTGCCTTCTTCTTGTTTGTAGTGAAAGGAGAGAGATTGACAATTTTTAACTACCTGAGCAAAGCAATGATAGGCGAGGCGGTGATAGATAACATTATAATCTTGTATGACGCTAATTCACTGTAAGAAAAACCTCTACGGCGTTGATTGAGGTGATGCGCTTAACTTCATGATGTTATCACGAAAAAAGCTTTCAAACTAATGCTATCAGTCGTTTACGCTCATAATCATACCATTCAAAAACAAATAGATAACATATAACCAAACTAACTGGTGGTAATTACAGCCTGCCCTTTTATTGAAAAATGGGAAGTCAGCAATATCTTGTGATTTATTAAGTGAAAATTAAGGGCAATATTCTAAAAAGGCCCTTTTATCCTAACCGAAGCTATTAAGCAAAAAACCCCTCTCATTACTCGATGACAAGGAGGAATTATAAGTTAATAGTACATTCTATAGAGTGTTAAAAACTTATAGAAACGCAATTTTGGCCAGTAGAATTAACGTCAGTACCCAAACTGGAATGGTAATTTCAGAAAATTTTCCGGCCGCTAATTTGACCGCAGTAAAGGTAATAAAACCAAGCGCAATACCGTCAGCGACAGAATATGTTAGCGGGGTGAATAACAGCACAACCGCAACGGGCGCCGCCTCCGTTAAATCTCCCCAATTGATATCCTTTAGAGTACCTAGCATCAATACGGCCACATAAAAGATGGCACCAGCCGTTGCATAAACGGGAATCATACCGGCTAATGGCGCAAAGAAAATACTTAATAAAAACAGTATGCCGACTGTCACTGCCATCAGTCCTGTGCGGCCACCTGAGGCCACCCCTGCTACACTTTCAATATAACTGGTCGTCGATGACGTCCCTAACAATGAGCCTGCAACGGTCGCTGTTGAATCCGCTAGCAGTGCCTTGCCCATGTTAGGAATCTTACCGTCTTTGTCAATCAGGTTGGCCTGACTCGTGGTTGCTATCAAGGTACCGGCGGTATCGAATAAATCTACAAACAAGAAGGCAAAGATTACGCTGATCATTGTCACGTCAAACGCGCCAGCAATATCAAGCTGCATAAGCGTAGGCGCCATTGACGGCGGTGCGGACATAACACCAGTAAACTGCGTATGACCCGTCAGTAGGCTAATCAAAGCGATGAGCAAGATACTAATGGTTACCGCCCCAGGAATCTTTTTATAGGATAGGCCAATAATAACAATAAAGCCTAAAGAGGCCATTACTGGTGAAAACATTGTCATATCGCCAAGAGCAACCAAAGTTGCGTCATGATTGACGATAATGCCTGAGCTTTGGAGCGCGATAAATGCCAAAAACGCGCCGATACCTGCGACCACCCCTTGTTTAAGACAGAGTGGAATGGCATCGATAATCCACTCGCGAATCTTAAATAGACTTAAAACAACAAAGATACAACCTGATAAAAATACGGCACCTAACGCTGTTTCCCACGCATAGCCCATACCCATGACCACGCCATAAGTAAAGAAAGCACTGAGTCCCATGCCTGGTGCTAATGCTACTGGCAAGCGTGCATAGAGACCCATTATAAAACAGCCCAGAGCAGAGGCCAAGCAAGTGGCGACGAATACCGCGCCTTTGTCCATGCCCGCTTCTGCCAATACGTTGGGATTAACAAAGATAATATAGGCCATCGTCAAAAAGGTAGTTACACCGGCGAGAATTTCTGTTTTGACTGTGGTGTTATCACCGTTGATCCCAAAATAGCGTTCAATTGCGTTCATAAGTATCGCTTCCAAATTGCCTTCATGAATGTCGCTTGCAACTGGCTAATGAAAAGATTACAAGTACCGAAAAATAACGATGTCATAATAAGAAAGCTGTAGTAACAAAGCTTAACATCTTAGAGAATTTAGCTTACAATTTCAATCGCTACGCATATCTTATAGTAGAAAGCTACAATTTAATCGATCGGCCGGATAATAGTCTGCTCAAGATGCTATGTAGAAAGAATATTATTTCTCGCCATTTAACACATTAGTAAATGACCTTTTTATCATTTAGCAGTACACTAGCGGGTTGATATAAGTGTGCAGCAATTATCGTGCGATATTTTGGATGAATTTTTATATTTTCGCTCTTAAATCGCTTTAAAAAAGAAGCAATACGTTATATTTTTGAGGTTTTATCTGGCTTAAATATATATGTTTAAGCAGGTTGTTGTTAATCGCCAGTGAGTCCGTTACATGTCTGAATCATTAAATATTATCGACCTTATTACCCAAGCCAGTCTGCTGGTACAGATTGTAATGGCGCTGCTATTGTTAGCTTCGCTATTGAGCTGGGTGATTATTTTTCGTCTCAGCTCACGTTTAGGTACGGCCAAAAACTTCGATGAGCAGTTTGAGACGTGGTTTTGGTCAGGTGAAGATTTAGCCAAGCTCTATCAAGGCATTCAAGGCTCCCCCGACCGCCAAGGTCTTGAGCAGATATTTTATGTAGGATTTTCAGAATATTTAAGAATGCATAAGAAGCGTCAGCCCAAGGACAACATTATCGATGGCGTTGAGCGCAAGTTGCGAGTTGGGCTAGGACGCCAACAGCAGCAACTTGAATCTGGTATCTCCACCCTTGCCAGTATAGGTTCAGTCGCCCCTTATGTGGGTCTGTTTGGGACAGTATGGGGCATTATGAATGCCTTTTTAGGGCTATCACAAACTGAGCAGGCGACCATTGCTTCAGTCGCTCCTGGTATCGCTGAGGCGCTTATTGCCACCGCAATGGGGCTGTTTGCCGCTATTCCTGCGGTATTGGCATATAACCACTTCACCTCAAAATCAGGCCGACTATATGACTCGCGGGCGCTGTTTTGTGATGAGATGACCGGTATGCTGCAACGTGAAACCAGCACGGATAATCCAACGACTCCCGCGCAAACCACCCAAATTGCGCAAGCCAATAAGGTGGCAGCCACTCAGGTAACAGGACTATGAAACCAAGCCCTTACGCCCGTAAGAAGATAGCCCTTAATTCTGAAATGAACGTCGTGCCCTATATCGATGTCATGTTAGTGCTACTGGTTATTTTTATGGTGACCACTCCCATGATGACCACCGGCGTCGATGTGGATTTGCCTAGAGAGCAGACCAATACCTTAAGCCAAAATCAGCTACCAGTCATTGTCTCTTTAACGGGTAGTGGCGAGATATTTATCAGTTATGAGAATAATATCGACATGCCCATTAGTGAGCCGGAGCTGATTAACACCTTAACCAATCTACAAACGCAAGGTAGTGCTGAAGGGCTGCAACCGCTACAAGTGATGATCAATGCTGACCAAAATAACCAATATGGGGCAATCATGGGCCTGATGGCAAACTTACAACAAGCCGGTATCAAAAAGATAGGGTTATTAACAGGTGCGCCCTTGCCTACGCCGCAGTTATAAATAATTCACTATATAATAGTTGTCTATGGAAAAAAATTAATAGTAATGTACCGATACTCTTTTAAACCAGATTGTTCTAAAACAGTTAGTTTTAACAAGTAAATAACCCGATGAACCATGCCCATGAATAATGCTCCTGCCGTCTATGTTCCTACTCAGCCTGAAGGTGACGGCCTCATGCTGCCCACCCTACTCAGCTTGCTGGCGCATGGTCTCATTATTGGAATATTGATTTATAATTATCAATATATAAAAATAGACACTAGCGGTAGCATTGAAACGGTTATGGTATCACCAGAACAGTTGGCGGAGATGCAAGGACAAATATTGGTCAATCGCGCAGCGGCCTCTGATGGCACGCAAATGGACAATAATCCGAGTGGTGCTGTGAGTAGTGAGCCTTTTAACTCAAATGATTCAAGTATCGCTGGTGCCAATAACTCACAACCAACCTCTCAACGAGTGCCTGTATTTAAGCAATCGGACAACTCTGCTGACGGTCATACTGATGCGCCGATACTCATGAGTCAAGAACAGCAGGAGCGCCTCACTGAGCAATCACAAGAGTATGAGAATGGCCTTGCAGAATGGGCAGAACAGCAAGATAACTTGGCGTTAGAGCGGTTTGAACGTGTTGAGAAAAATAAAAAAAGCAGTCTGAATGAAGAGAATGAAAGGCTCAAGGAGTTTCAAGACAAGAAGAATAACCCACCAAAAATTGAAAAGCCTAACAGCACCCAGCTTAAGATAGAAATCACCTCTGGCAGCTCAGGCGGTAGCGGTAAGAACTATAGTTTGTCAGATGGGCAATCGACCTTATCTGGTGATACGACAACTTCTAACCCATCAAAGGGTAGTGGACGCAGCGCTTCAAGCGGCAGTCGCGGTACCAGTAATAACGAGATTATCAATTTAATCAAACGTAATTATAACCCACCAATAGCCATTAAAGGCTCTACTCAACGCACTACTTTAACCATTACCGTTAATACCAGTGGTCATGTGGTCAATGTCTCAGCCTCAGGCTCTGATAGTGCCGTCAATGAGGCAGCAAAACAGGCGGTAATGAACATAGGCACTCTGCCTATTGATGCGGATGACCCAAAATACCCAACCTTTACCATTCAGTTTAGTGGTAGCAGCTGATATTGCAAATTAAGTATCTCTTAATCAGAACACGTTACTAATTAATTCATATAGATAACCACCTTATGATTGAGTGGCTAGATTAAAGCCAATTTTACCTTAAGCAACTTGCGCTGCGTACCTTATTACCTTAACGTAACGCCCAACTTAAAACGTGTCAAAAGCGTTTATTACTCGATTTTAGGAGCCTGATTTGGTCATGCGTACTCATAAAAAGCTATTAATTACCTTACTTGCCAGCGCCTCAAGCTTGCTGGTTGCCCAAAGTAGCTTGGCTGCACCAGTAGTTTTACAATTAGATTATGAAATTCCTGTGCAGCAGAACCAAGTCGCCTTTGTGCCGTTTGCTGGGGACTCGGTGCTGTCACCTATTATCCTAAACGACCTAAGTAGAACTGAGCTGACAGTGACTAATAAAAACTTACCGCAGCAGCCGCGCAGTAGTAGCGAGCTGGCTGGAACTTTACCGGTCTGGCAACAGTTGGGAATTCCCTATTTAGTAGTTGGTAGTACACGCACCGATCGCGGCAAAATTGTTACTAATTACGAAGTCATCAATGTGCAATCGGGTCAAGTGCTAGGAGGCAAGCAAAGCTTATCCTCAGATAAAGATGCGCAAAGTATGCGTTATGCTGGTCACGTCATCGCCGATAAGGTTTATGAGCTGATTACTGGCACGCCGGGCGACTTTTCAGGGCGCATTGCCTATATTGAAGAGACCGGTCGTGGCAACAATAAAGTGTCACGCTTAAAAATCATGGATGCCGATGGTGAAAATGCCAAAACTATCACTGAAGTCACCGGCTCCATCTTCTCGCCAGCATGGTCACCGGATGCCAACCGTATCGCCTATGCGGTACAACGTGAAAAATCATATCCTGTGATTTATGTTCAAAACGTCAGCGGCGGTGCTGCCCATGTGATTACGCCTTACCCTGGTAGCAACCTAAGCCCTTCATTCTCCCCTGACGGTAGCAAAATTCTATTCTCTAGTAGTTTTGAGGGCAGTGCTAATATTTATGAAACCAGTTCAAGCGGCGGCACGCCAAGAAAACTGACCAACTGGCCTAGCAGTGAAGTACAGCCAAACTACGCTCCTGATGGTAAATCGTTTGTATTCGTCTCAGATAGAGCTGGCTTTAATAAACCGCAAATCTATCGTTATGAATTTGGTTCAGGGCGGACAACTAAAGTGTCCAATAGTGGCTATGCAACCAGCCCACAGTTTAGTAGCGATGGCACGCAGATTGCCTTTTTGAGTGGGCGATCAGCGGCTATTATGAATAGCAACGGCGCGGTAACGGCCAATCTTGGCAATACCGGTATCGATGAAGCACCAAGTTTTTCACCCAATGGTAAACGGGTGGTATATGCATCAATCCAAGGCGGCAAAGGCGTCTTGACGATTAAATCATTGAATGGTGGTCAGTCTTTTGGTAAATCTGGTCAAGGTATTATCCGTTCGCCAGTATGGTCTGCAAGACCTGAATAATAGTAATAAGCTTATAAAGCAAACTCTTTTGCTATCAGAGAAAACCAAACAATAAAAAAGCGCTCGATAATATTATCGAGCGCTTTTTTATTGTTTAATACTGAATCAGTAACTTATATTTTGACTATTATATAAGATAACTTTACTCAGTAGGGTCTCCAGCCGCTGCCGGTGGATTAGCATGGCGAAGCTGCGCTACATTAGCCGTAGTCACTGGATCTTTATAATCATTTAGCTCGCTACGAACATACTGAGTCACGGCGGCCATCTGTTCATCGTTCATCATGCCATGAAAAGCTGGCATGCCACGAAAGCCGTTCATTAGGATGCTAATGACATAATATTTAGACTGCATCTTGCTGTTATCAGCAAGCGGCGGATAATAACCTGCCCCTTGCGCGCCTTCGCCTTTGTGCATATGACAGGCGGCACAAGAGTCGTGGTATAGCTTTTCACCATCGGTGGTGACAAAGCCGTTTGTATTTTCAAACATAGCCTGTTCACTTGTACCTTCAGACCTAGCCTGTGCATTTGCACCTTCATACCTAGTCTCTACCTCTGTACCTTCAAATTTCTCTTGCCACTTCACCATATTTGGATCGTCTGCCATGGCTGGCAATGAGCTGACATCGACGACATTAGTCGGTGGCGCGCGGAGCTCATCGCGGCTCATATAGACTCCGCCCCATGCGCCGTTGTTACGGCTGGCCTGATTATCAGTTGGTTGCACGGCGGCTTGCTTACTGCCAATCGTCTCTGCATCATCGCCCGCATGTTGGCTACAGCCTGATAATGCGGCGGCGGCACTTGCGCTAAGCAATATCATAGCAAGCGCTTTGGGTTTCATAATTTTCATGATAGCCTCTAAATATATTATTTTTATGAAGTTTAACCGAGCATTTTTGCTTTTTGATGTAGACGCTTAGCCGTATCCATACCAGACAGAATAGCCCCTTCTTGCCATGCAGGAATGTCTGAGCAGTGCTCGCCTGCCAGTACGATACGGTTATCAATACTACATAGCGTATCGTAAAACTGTTCACGTCTTTCTTCAGTCCAAGTACCATAGCAGCCTAGTGTCCATGGGATACGATGCCACACTACTGAAGTCCCTGAGCGGAACTCTTTTGGATATTGCGGATGGATATATTTACCATAAGCTAAGGCGGCATCGATGCGCTCTTGCGGGGTTAAGGTATTAAACTTATAAGAAGTCGCGCCAAAACCATATCCGCCAAGTAGCACCCCTGAACCATTACCGAACATATTTTGCGAAGGGTAAGAGATTTGGGTAATCGGCAAATCGGTATAGGTTACCCCGCCATAAATCCACTCGTCTTCTTCCCAGAAGCGGCGGTTAAACTCTAAGCCTACTTTAAATGAAGTATCATAAGGCACTGCTGCTATCGCTTGCTTCATTGGTTTTGAAACATTGATATCTAGTTGGGACAATATCGATAGGGGTATATTGCACACACACCAGTCAGCACGAACGGTTTTGGTTTCGCCGTCCGGATTGTTGCTATCCACATAAGTGACCGTCACGCCGCTTTCATCTTGATGAATCTTAGTGACTTTAGCATTAAATTCGATCATATCACGGCACTCGCGAGTAAAGGCATCACCAATCTTACCCATACCACCAACCGGTTGGAACATCGTTGGATGATGCTCATACAACGTGTAGTTGTTATAGATATCTGACCACATACCGGAATCTAATAACTCACCTATCGGTAACGGCTGAGATGCTTCAGAATTCGGCATCAGTCCACCACCCGGATAGACACTATAGCCGCGGCGTGTGCCGGTCGCCTCACTTGCTCGATAGCGATAGTCGCTATCGAGGACACCCCAGCCTTTCAGGCCTTCTAATAGCTTTTCTTTATCTTCCGTATTCACTGAACGATCAAGGCTGCCGACGTTGACCGCTTTTGATAACAGCTCTGAGACGTGACCGCGTATATCACTTTTGACATCGCCTAAACGCTGTGGTGCTCCACCAAAATGATTAGCACGGTGCAAGTAAGCACGGTCATTTGTCTGAATAAAGGGCTGCAATTCGACACCAAACTTTTTGCAATAGTGCAATACGGCATAATGATGGCTGGGCAGACGCCATGGTCCACCATTAAGGTAGTTGCCTTCTTCAAAGTCGCAAGTGACCTTACCACCACCAAGCTCGGTATATTCATCACCACCGTTTAACGTCCAACTGCGACCACCGCCACGGTTTTGGTATTCGAGCACCTTGACGTTATAGCCTGCTTTGCGCAGCTCATAAGCCGCCGTGAGGCCGCCTAGACCAGCGCCAAGAACAATAATACTGGCGCCAGGAGGCGCACCTTTGAGATCCATCGCCTCTGTAAAGGTAGATTCAGAGGCAAAGCCTAATGTGGTCATTGCCTGATACATTGCAGTCGCCCCAGCGGTTTTACCAATCATGCTGAGTAATTGCCGACGGGTCGGGGATTTAAGAATATCTGTCATCGTTTTGTCCTTTTAAATCTTGCTATCAGATCATCTTTAAACGGTCTTAATTATTAGTAACGGGTCATCGTTAAGTCTAGGTTCTCCGAGCAAAGCATACAGCCTTGCCCGCTCCTAGCTTAATGAGCCTGCTATCAATGAGCGCGGCCCATTCGACGAATTAACCACCACACCAATAAACCAAGCAGTAATACTACTGCAATAACGCCAAGCCAAGCTAATAGCCCTGCATTCTTAATCAAGAAAGGCTGATCGGGCTTCGTTGTCATGATACGGTCGACGTCAGCGGCACTCACGTCACTGTTTTCTATACCACCGAAGTTGACGCGAACGTAATTGGCGATACCAGCAATCTGCTCGCTGTCTAAGTCCTCTGAGAAGCCGGGCATTTTAGGTCTGGTGTTGGTAGCGCTGTCAATACCATGGGCGATGACATTAACTAGTGCGTTAGGTTTATCACGGCGAATGCTGCTCAAACCAACGATAGGCGCATAACCGGCATCAGGCTGTGCGTAACCACTGACCCCATGACAGCTGCCACACGCTGCAAGATAAAGCGCTTTTGGCGAATTACTGTCGTTGCTAGCACTGGTTTTTGCTCGTGCCAGATAGTCTTTTTGAGCGATAAGGTCATGAGTAATCGAGGCGTTTATCGGTCTTGGTAGACGTGCAGTATCAATCTGTGTGATTTTGTCATCGGTTTGAATAGCAGGCACGGCTTTTAGATAAGAGGCTATCGCGCCTAAATCTTCATCTTTTAGATAGCGTGTACTGTGTGCGACTACCTCTCCCATAGGCCCACCAGCATAGGCACGCTGATCGAGCTCACCGGTACGCAAGTAAGTAACAATGTCTTGCTCACTCCAGCTACCGATACCACTGTCTTTGTCAGGGGTAATATTTGGGGCATGCCAACTACCAAGTGGCGCGCCAGATAAGTACATGGATTTATCAAAGCCCATGGTGCTGTTGCGCGGCGTATGACAGGTACCGCAATGCTCAAGGTTATTGACTAAATATTCGCCGCGCTGCTGCGTTTCATTCAGTCCAGTACGCTTAGCAGTTGATGGAATATTAATAGCATTCCAACCTAACATCAAACTACGAATATTAAACGGAAATGGTAAATCGGTTTTATTCTCTGACGCTTCATTGACTGCCGGTACGGTCTGCATATAAGCAAACAGGGCACTGATGTCCTCGTCAGCCATACCGTTATAAGACGGGTAAGGCATGGCGGGATAAAGCATACGATTAGGCGCACGGCCTTTTTGCAAAGCGTTTTTGAAATCTTTTTCAGTGTAATTACCGATACCGTAACGCTTAGAGGGGGTAATATTAGGAGAGTAAATTTCGCCCATCGGCGTGGCAATCGGTGTGTTGCTACCGGTATAATCCTCACCATGGCATGACATACAGTCAGCAGCACGCGCGATATACGCACCTTGGTTTACCAGATCGCTATTGGCAGGGCTGACTTTGGGGAGGCTTGCGCCGTCAGCCATCGCGGCGCTGGAGGTGATACCGATGGCAAGCACCGATAGCATCATAGAAAATGGCTTCATAATATCCTCATATAGCTGGCATCTAGGTTATATTGCTTACTTTGACATTGTTTATTAATTATAATCGTTCTTTGGTATTTAACAGCCAAATAAGGGCTGTCATTACGACTAAGATAGAACTATTTCGCTAGTATTGCTTGAATATTAACCTATTTAACTTAAGTTTTTACAAAAGTAAAAGACTTACCTCAATGGTTTCTCGTTTCTACATGAATATTATACTTAATAATATTATAAT
>NZ_CAJHBT010000030.1 GCF_904846675.1 Psychrobacter urativorans
CTTTGTTGTGGTAAACAAGAGTTTAAGGCGTTGCTTATTTTTTTCAACTATTCCCTAATTCTATACAGACCCTAATCGTTTATAGAAATCGAAGGATGCTTTTGTGAATCAATATAATGCGCAATCTTTAGAGGTTTTGGAAGGGCTTGAACCTGTCCGTCGCCGCCCAGGTATGTATACTGATACCACCCGCCCCAATCATTTGGCGCAAGAGGTCATCGATAACGCTGTCGATGAAGCGTTAGCTGGCTATGCTAAAACTATTAAAGTTCAGTTATATGAAGACGGTTCGCTATCAGTAGAAGATGATGGCCGCGGTATGCCAACTGACATTCATCCTGAATTCAAGCAAACGGGTATTGAGTTGATTTTCACTCGTCTGCATGCCGGTGGTAAATTTTCGACCTCTAATTATCAAGTATCAGGTGGTTTGCACGGGGTTGGTATCTCTGTGGTTAATGCACTATCAACGAGAGTTGAGGTCACGGTATGGCGTGATGGAACCCAGTTTGATATGGCGCTCGAAAATGGAACGCCAGTTACCTCATTAATTGAATCTGTCAGCTCCAACAAACGTAAACGCGGTACCAAAGTGCGCTTTTGGGCAGATGGTAGTTTCTTTGATACCCCCAAATTTAATGTTAAACAGCTGAAACACAACCTAAAGGCTAAGGCAGTATTAGCAGCGGGTCTTACTATCGAGTTTATCGATGATATTAATAATGAGAAGATAGTTTGGCAGTTCACTGATGGGGTGGTTGAATATTTAACTGAACAGTTAGATGGGTTAGAGACCTTACCGCAAGCCCCATTTTATTATCATCATGATGCTAAAGTGGGTGCACGCGCTGGAATTACCCTCGCGCTGTCATGGTTGCCTGAAGGCGGTAACCCAGTACAAGAAAGCTATGTGAATCTTATTCCTACTGCCCAAGGTGGTACACATGTAAATGGCTTACGTACTGGTATTTTGGAAGCGTTACGTGAGTTTTGTGATATTCATAATTTACTACCGCGTAGCGTGAAGCTGACCGCAGAAGATGTGTGGGATGGGGTAAATTATATCTTGTCGTTGAAGTTCTCTGAACCGCAGTTTTCGGGTCAAACCAAAGAGCGTTTGTCTAGTCGTGAAGCGGCAGGTGCAGTGCAAACTTTAGCAAAAGATGCCTTTAACTTGTGGCTCAATAAACATGCTGACTTGGGTACTGAGATTGCAGAATTGGCCATTAACAAAGCTGGACGTCGTCTTAAATCTGCCAAAAAAGTAGCGCGCAAAAAAATCACTCAAGGTCCAGCGTTGCCAGGTAAGCTGGCAGATTGCCGTGGAGACCTACGTGATGGTGCGGAGCTTTTTTTAGTGGAAGGAGATTCGGCTGGCGGCAGTGCCAAGCAAGCTCGCGATCGACATTATCAAGCAATCTTGCCTTTACGCGGTAAGATATTAAATACGTGGGAAGTGTCGTCGGACACGGTATTGTCGAGCCAAGAGATACATGATATCGCGATTGCTATCGGTGTTGATCCAGCTTCTACTGATTTGTCGGAATTGCGCTACGATAAAATATGTATTTTGGCCGATGCTGATTCCGATGGTCTCCATATTGCGACCCTAATTTGTGCTTTATTCGTCAGGCACTTTCCGGCGTTGGTTGAGGCCGGTCATCTATTTGTAGCGATGCCGCCGTTATACCGAGTGGATGTTGGTAAAGACGTACATTATGCGTTAGATGAGCCGGAGCTTGAGCATATATTAGCCAGTGTTCCCGGTAATAAAAAAGCGCAAATAACACGCTTTAAAGGGCTGGGCGAGATGAGTGCTGAACAGTTGCGTGAGACCACAATGAACCGTGATACCCGCCGTTTGGTGCAGTTGGATATGGACGATATGGTGTTAACGAATAATATTATGGATATGTTATTAGCAAAAAAACGTGCCTCTGACCGTAAAGCTTGGCTTGAAGATAAAGGTAATCTAGCCGACATTGCGCTATAAGCTATTTTACTTACAAATGAGCAAGTTATGGCGGCATAAAAATTTGTAAAAGTCAGTTTAGAGGTGCAATTATGATGCTGTGATATTCATATTCCTTTTCATATGGTACCGTTATGACATCTGAGTCTGCTATTCGCTCTAAAGCTAATCGTCCTAAACCTACTTTTTTTAAAGCTAAGTCCTCTAAAACTCCTCGTTCTAAAGTATGGCCCAAGCTACGTAAAAAAGACTTGGGCAACTTAATACCCAAACGTGATGGCAAAGTAGCACCGATTGTTGCGTCTTGGTTGTTAAAGACGGTAGGTTGGTGTACGGTAGGCGAGATTCCAAATATCCCTCAAGCCGTCGTACTGGCATTACCGCATACCTCGAATGCCGATGGTGTTTATGCCATTCCTAGTCTTTTGGCATTGGATTTAAAGATTAGCATTATGGGTAAACATACCTTGTTTAAGGTACCGATACTCTCGCAGCTCCTACAATGGATAGGGATAGTTCCTATTGATCGCAGTAACCAAGGTTCAGTACTACAAGCCAGTATTGATAAATTTAAAACTGGTGAGCCATTGTTTTTAGGATTATCGCCAGAAGGTACACGCAAATATACCGAATCTTGGAAGACGGGTTTTTACTATTTGGCCTTAGGTGCTAATGTGCCAATTTTACCCGTGGCGTTAGATTACAATACCAAAGAGGTGCGTTTTTTAGAGCTGGTGTATCCAACTGGAGCTATCGAAGCGGATTTGCTACAGATTTACACTCAGTATCGTGGAATAGTGCCGCGTCATCCTGAGCGCTTATCACAACCGCTACAGGATATTAATCAGTCGGGCTTCAATAACTGACTTTTTAGAGTTATTATTATATCTATCAGATGATAGATACTATCGTTCTTTAACTTCGCGTTTAACGTTTTTAAAAATGTGGTTGTCCATTTGAGGCACTAACGCCGCCGTCTATTGGCAGATTAACACCAGTTATCATTGAGGCATCATCACTTGCTAAAAAAGTAATAGCCGCAGCAACTTCGTCAGGTGTGGCAAGACGTCCGAGTGGGCATCGTTCTAGGAATTTATCAGTCTTTGCATCGTTGTCTTGGATTGCGCTGGTCATATTGGTTTTAGTGACGCTTGGATTAACTGCATTGACGCGCACTCCATCGGGTCCATGATCTAAAGCGAGAGTACGAGTTAGATTGCTAACGCCCGCCTTAGCAGCACTATAGGCGGCCATATTCCAGTCGCCTCCAATACCTGATAGTGAAGAGACATTGACAATATTACCTTTCGATACAATCAGGTGTGAAATGGCAGCCTGGCAGACATAAAAAGTGCCATTTAAATTGATATCAATTGCCGACTTCCAATCTTCACCTGACAGTTCAGTAATTTTACCTTGGGTAGCTTTGCCTGCATTATTTACCAATACATCAATGGTTTCAAATTTTTCTATTACCCGTTTTATCATCTCTTGTACTTGGCTTTGTACGCTAATATCGCAAGTCACCGTTAAGTAGTTATCCGTGTGAATCCATGTACGATCTTGTGGAAACTCTTTTGCGGTTTGCTCCAATGTCTCGGCAGTACGTCCAACTAACGCTACATTGGCGCCTTCATGAGCGAAGCGAATGGCAGCTGCACGGCCGATACCTGAGCCTGCACCCGTGACAATAACCGTTTTTTCTCTAAAGCGTTTCATGATCTTCAATCCTTGTTATCATAAGAGGTCAATATGCTTGTAACTATCATAGCAAGTCACTACTATTAAAGCGATATGTAAGCCCCTTGGTTTTATTGTCTTTTTATGACGATATTTGACTTAGTCTGAGAGCTATTTTATATGTGCTACGCAAGCATTCTTATGTCAGCTTAGGTCGGTATTATTTGCTGATATTCATGGATAAAGCTTAAAAGACCTATCAAATCCAGCTGCTACGAATGTAACTAAACACCACCATACCTACTCGTAATCCCAAATCATAGCTTGCATGGGTGATGGGATATTAAAAATGTTGCCATAAAAAAAGACAGCCGAGGCTGTCTTTTTTGTGGTAAATGAACTAATACCGTTATGAAAACTTATCTATCATCATCATTATTGATATTGTCACTATCAAAACTGCTGTTAGAGGATAAGTCTGAGCTAGTATCTGTATTATTACCGTCTACATCTACGTGAATGATATCTACAGAGTCAGTACCTAGTTTACTGGTATCAACGGTATCTGTACTCAGATCATTATTGGTAGGCGTATGGGTCGTATTAGTAGCATCTGCTGTTGCAGCACTAGGCGTCGCATCATGAACCGCATCAGCTACTTTATCAGTAGTAGATGTTGTTTTAGTATGACGCGTCGTGTCTACTTTTAGACCGGTACGTTCTTCGTCCATCTTGTTTTGCATCTTACGTAGGAAACGAGCAGCCGCTTCTTGGCCACCAAGCCCGAAAGATAGAGCAAAAGCTACCGCAACTGCACCTAAAGTTAGACCAAATGCTAGGTTAACGATAGAGTCCGCAATACCCATTGCTTTTAGACCCATGGCAAGTACCAAGCCCATGATCAATACACGTACGATATTAGCTAAAAATTGTGAGCCTTTTTCAGAACGCTCGACGACACCAGCGATGATGTTGGCAAGCCAAAAGCCGATAAACAGAATGATCGCACCAAGGATGATATTAGCACCAAAGGCTATAAACATAGTGATGATGGCTGAGATAGGCTCAAAACCAAGTAAGTCAGCGGCTGCAATCGATGCAAACAACATGGCAAAGAAAGTAATCGCATAACCAACTAAGTCAGAAATCTGTTTGTCGCCCATAGTCTCTTGTAGACCGACTTTAGCAGGCAATTGGTTGATTTCAGTATTTTCAATTAAGCCTTTAATGATGTTAGCGACCATGCGTATTACATAATAAGTCACAATCAAGATTGCTGCTGCCATAAAGATATTTGGCAATGCTTCCATGATTTTGTTAAGCATGTTAGTAGCAGGACGGGCAATCACTTCGATTTTTAGCGCGTTTAAAGCGGCGATAATCGTTGGAATGATTACTACTAGGAACGCCAAAGAACCGGCGATATTTGGTAAGCTATTCTTCTCGCTTAAGCCTGCTTTAGAAGCCAGCTCTTGCACATTAAAGGTAGACACTAAGTTAGTCACAATGCCGCGTACGACTTTGGCGATGATATAACCCACCACAAAGACCACACCAGCAATAAGAATATTCGGGATGAAGCCAAAGATTTTATCAACCATGTTAGTCAAAGGTGCAAATAAGCCATCAAGCTCTAATTGACCTAGAATCATCGTTAATACAACCAATAAGATGAACCAATAAACCATATCGGCGATAGTGCTGCTCATCGGCTTAATACCAGCTTGGGCGCTTAAACGCTCGTCCATTGTGGTTTTAGCGAGTCCAGTGTTGATTGCGGTACGCACAACCGTTGCAATGACCCAACCAATAATACCAACAGCGATAGCGCCGATAAGATTAGGGATAAATGCCAATACTTGGTTAACCATATTTGCAAACGGTGCTGAAATAGAGTTTAAGTTCAATTGGCTCAGTGCGCCTGAGATGGCAATTATGAAAATGAACCAGAACACAATCTTGGAGATAATTCCTTCTATATCGTAGGTTTTACCTGTTGATGAGTTCATGCGCTGGTTGACATTGACCTTGGCCAATACATTGCGTACGAGGGCGGCTATGCCGAGAGCGACTAGCCAACCGATGATGAAAATCAGAATAGCGCCAATAATGGAGCCAATAGGTCCACCAAGATAACCGTTGAAAGATGTAAACGATGGGTTCATCCCGTCCTCCTTTAAGTGTTATAAGTCAGTAATGGCCACCCAACCTGTCTTAGGTTGTGCGCTCAACTTCTTGACCCATAGGTAGTCGTAAATAGTAGTATTAGTATTTTTTTAATTAAAATTTTTATGCGTACAACGGTAGAGTAAGGCTATTTATTCGCCATTCACTAGCTGCTTGGAGTGTTGCCCAATAGATACTTAGAGTATTAATCATTAAGTAAATGAACTATTACAAACGGCTTGCTCCGCTGCCATTATTTGACAGTCGATGACAAAAAACCATACATTCGGTTACTCATCATCTTAACTAAGTTAGCTTAGCTGATATAATGTAATGATTAAAGACAGAAAGCTTAACTTCTTACTATAGTTGTGTGATAAGTTGTTATTTCTGCGGCTATTATTAACAGAGATTGTACATAAGCCTAAGAATTTCATTGCAAATGTGGCCCCCAAAACTAAGATTTGCTATTATAGTAGACAGGTGAAATCTCACCAATATATTGATAATCTGAGAGTATTCTATGAAAAAAATTACTACCTTGACCATCAGTACGCTAGCTAGTGCCATGTTATTGGCTACAGGTTGCAGCACTAACAATGGCAATCAGGAGACAGCTGCTAAAAGTGTTGCGGTTACTGAGCAAAGCCCGGCACCCGAAAAAGTGGGCTATAGTTTAGGTTTTATGATGGCTGAAGGAAATAAAGATGCTGTTCAAGACTTGAATTTAGATACTTTTGAGAAAGGCTTTCGCGACGGTTACGAAGGTAAAGATTCAGCACTGACCCAAGAGCAAATGGAAGAAGTGTTGATAGCGTATCAAAAAGAGCAAGAAGAAAAGATGATTGAAGACATGCAAGCGCAGGGTGAAGAAAATACAACCAAAGGCGCAGCATTCCTAGCAGAAAATGCGAAAAAAGAAGGCGTGAAAACTACTGCTTCTGGTTTACAGTATAAAGTAATTACTGCGGGTACTGGCAAAATGCCAAAAGCGACTGATATAGTTGAAGTTAATTATGAAGGCAAGCTTTTAGACGGCACTGTATTTGATAGCTCGTATGAGCGCGGTGAGCCGATTGAATTCCCTCTTAACCAAGTTATCACTGGATGGACAGAAGGTCTACAGCTGATGAAAGAGGGTGGTAAATATGAGCTTTATATTCCATCAGACCTCGCTTATGGCGAAGCGGGGAACGCTGGTATTGAGCCTAACAGTACTTTAATCTTTACGGTTGAATTGCTAAAAGTAAAAGCCAAGTAAAATACTCTTATAAATCCGCCTTTATATAAGTAAGGCGTTTTTATTAAAACTGGGTTGAAGATTAAACTAAAAAGGCCCTCATATATGAGGGCCTTTTTTATGTCTGAACAACTATTTATGTCTAAATGATTTTATGTTTAACCGATTTTTTTAATAACATCTAAAAGTGCCTACTCATAAAAATTATTACGAGTCTTATAGCAATTTTTGGAATACTTTAGAATTACGACCGTTATGATACTGCTGTTGGCGCGCTTCCGGTAGGGCGCTGGCGTCAACTTCAGCAAAGCCTTGCTCAACAAACCAATGCGCCGTGCGAGTAGTCAATACAAACAATTTATTGAGACCATGACTGCGCGCTTGCTGCTCTAAGAAGGCTAGCAAATCAGCACCACGGCTACCGCTACGATAGTCAGGATGAACAGCGACGCAAGCGATTTCAGCTGAGGTGCTATCTAATGGCGTTAGCGCGGCGCAGCCTAACACCATACCGTCACGCTCAATCACGCTATAGTTATCAATCTCTTGCTCTAAGCGCTCACGTGAACGCGCAACTAAGATACCTTGCTCTTCAAGTGGGGTGAGCAATTCAAGCAGACCGACCACATCATCAATATTTGCTCGGCGAATTTCTTCATATGGGTCGTGGCTAATTAAGGTGCCGGAACCATCACGGGTGAAAAGCTCTTCTAACAAAGCACCGTCTTTGGCATAAGAGATAATATGGGTGCGATGAACACCTTGACGGCAGGCGCTACTAGCGCAATGTAAGAAGTAATTAATTTCACTATTTAAATCTCGTCCGCGTAAGAAACGATCGACCTCATTCGGAATCATCTCCCGCAGCAAGCGCTCATCGTCACTAATGCCAGCTTCTTCGCCTAATAAAATGAGCTTATCTGCACCCAACGCTACGGCGGCACTTAGAGCCACGTCTTCTGCCAATAAATTAAACACTTCACCCGTCGCTGAATAACCCATTGAGCCTAAAATAACGATATGGTTGTGTAGTAAGTTATTCTTGATAGCGTCAACATCGATAGAACGTACTTCACCGGTCATCTGGTAATCGACGCCATCACGGATTCCGTACGGGCGGGCGGTGACAAAGTTGCCCGAAACCGCATCAATACGTGAGCCGTACATCGGTGAATTGGCCAATCCCATGGACAGTTGGGCTTCGATTTGTAAACGAATGGCGCCGACTGCCTGTAGAATAGACGGCATGGCCTCGCGTGGCGTGACGCGAACATCTTGGTGTAGCGGTGAAGTAATGCCTGCCTCTTTTAAGTTTTTCTCAATTTGCGGGCGTGCACCGTGTACCAATACTAAATTAATACCTAAGCTATGCAATAAGGCAAAATCATGGATAAGGGTGGTAAAATTCGGATGTTTAACCGCCTCGCCACTAAACATAATCACGAAAGTCTTGCCGCGATGAGTATTAATGTAAGGGGCAGAGTTACGGAACCAATGGACGTATTCAGGATTAATCTGTGGCATGGCGCTATTAGTCATAGTGGGAACAGTAAATAGTAGTAGAGAAAGGGGGAGAAAAGCGAAAAATTTGTTGAATGCTAAATATTTACCATAGCAAAAAACGTCGGTATGAGCTATCTTTTTATTTCAGTCATAGTGATATGGATTCACAGTCGTCTAATGGTATACATAACCGCAACACGGGGTAAGTATTCCGATAAAAGCTTTTTGCTATGCTAAGTGTTATTGCCTTCTGTATGCTTTAATCGCCGTAATAGGCGTTTACCCTGTAGCAGTACGTATTTAAAATAAATGATCTAAACTTAACTATCTGAAATTAAAAGATTGTTAATGAAGTGTTTAAAATGCTCAGTGGTCGTACCTTACCTTTCTCTGTCAGCTCTGTTTTACCGATCTATTAACTAGGAACAATACTCATCATGAAAAAAAGCAACCATTTTGCCAATCCGTTTGCCGCATGGACCGGTCATCGCTTGTTTCACGTCGTTGCCGGCACGTTAGTTGGCGCAATGGCAGTCACGCAAGCCTCCGCCATGTTGCCCACTCCAGAGCCTGCGCTCGATAGTTCAGTTGCTTACCAAGCTGGGAATAATAACAGCGGCTCAAGCGCGCAAGCTGTGAGTAGCAAAATTACTGCCTCTCTTATCAGCGTGGATGACAACGGTCAAGAGCTATTGGTTCCAGTTAACGCCAATACGCGTTTGCAATCCGGTAATATTTTGGAGTATCAAGGTTTCTTTACCAATACTAACCCCGATAGGGTTCGTAAAATGACGGTCACGATGAGCATCCCCGAGCAAGTTGAACTGCTCGGTGATGTAGCTCCAGCCTTCCCATTTGGTAGTGCGGATGGCAATACTTTTGCCCGTATGCCACTGCGCGGTAATATTGATGGTCGGATTCAAGAAATTCCTTTGCAGTACTACAAAGCAGTACGTTGGGATTTAGAAGCGGTTGGCCTTAATGATACTGCGACGGTTAAGTATCGTGCACGCGTTAAATAAAGCGTTGTATTTATATTAATCACTTTATCTTAATCATAAATTTTAGCTTAATCGTAAAAAGCACCATAATTTATAATTGTGGTGCTGTTTTTATAAATGACCAGCTACTAAAGCATAGTATATTTACTGTTAGATTTATCTTTGATTAATTGTTTGATAGCAGTAATTTGCGGTTTGGTGGCTTGGCTGCCAGCAGAGATTAAAGCTCGGCGCTGACTGGTATCTAATGAGCTGATATGACTAACGTTGGGCGTAATAATAATATCAGCGCGTTGGCGTTCATGGTTGGAGGTTGAATTAACAGCCACATTACTATTCAAGTTTGCCGCTAAGCTTTGTTCTAGTAAACCCCAAAAATTACTGAAGGAGTTAATGTCATACAATCTAGAGATAGGCAACTTATTATGGTTAGCGATAGTAGTATCAGAACCAGAGTTAGGATCGGTGACATCGACAGCGATAATAATGTCAGCGCCTAAATCACGGGCGCTATCGACAGGTACTAAGCTGACCACACCGCCATCGATATACTTTTTGCCTACCTTTTCAGGAATGCGTGGGGCGATAAAAATATTCGGCACGCTACAAGATGCTTGCACTGCCAGCCCCGCGTTTCCTGTGGTAAATACTGCCTTCTTTAGACTGTCCTTTTCAGCAGCGATAGCGGCAAAACTAATGGGAAAGTCCTCTATTAGTTGCCCACCAACTTTAGCATTAATAAAGTTTTTAAGCTTAATACCTTCAATAAAGCCTTGATTCGATAGAGTGAAATCCGTCAATGCGCTATCGGGGGTGGTCAATGCCACTTGCTCTAATTGCGCCGCCGTATAGCCGCTGGCATATAAACTGCCCACTAAGCTGCCAACACTAGTGCCGACCACCAAGGTTGGGGTGATACCGTTTTCCTCTAAGGCTTTAATTACCCCAACATGGGCAAAGCCTTTAGCACCGCCGCCGCCTAATACTAACGCCACATTGGGCGTATAGGGCTCAGGCGCTATTTGCGGGCTGGTTACTATCGGGGTGATGCTATTACAAGCACTGGTCAGCACCCCTAATGCGCCAATTAAACTTGCACGGAACAATAATGATAAATACGTCAGCTTGCGGACAGGACTGCTAATAAACTGTGTAATAGCGCGTGCGGACATAAAGGTGCCTTGTAGCTGTTGATTGAACATTCCAGATGTTAATTAAATATCAACTAAACAATAAATATTTTAAACGTTAATTGTGTATTGCTAATTAATTATTGCGAGTTACTTATCAAAGATTAAATACGTAGACGCATCATTACTAAATCGCTTAGCATAATCAAGACCTTTGTCAGTTATAATGACAGTGAAGCGTTATTTTGGTAGCGCGTTGATTATTATGATTTTATAGAATATGCATCTAGCTATAGTAGAGGTTTTACAAGTAAAGATTTCAGCATACGCACTCAAAAAATACAGGGTTAGGACTTTTTAATGCCGACATCTGCCAGTCACTTATCAGCCTCTTTAACCAACAATGTCCCTGCAAATGTAAACGTTGGGCCAGCGCAATCGTCACTTGATATGCCGGTCATTGCGCTGGCCGGTGTCGGGCCAAAAGTTGCCGAGCAGCTGGCGCAATTGGGCATTGTGCGTATTTTTGATTTATTGCTACATCTACCACGCGATTATGAAGACCGTAGCCGCTTGGTGTCAATATCAGAGGTCGCGCATGGGCAATCGGCGTTGGTTAGCGGGCGCATCGTGCATGTCGATAGCAATCGTAGCGGTATGACGGTGATGATAGATGATAACACTGGCACGATAGGGCTGCGATTTTTTAAGGTTTACCCTGGTCTGGCACAGACCATGAGTCTTGGTACCCAGCTGCAGCTGTTCGGTGAAGTTAAGGTCAGCCGCTATGGCAAGCAGATACACCATCCTGAATATCAAGTGATTAGCGATAGCACGGCTATTACTAATACCGGCCTGCAACCAATTTATCCGACAGTAAAAGGATTACATCAGAATAAGCTCCGCACTTTAATTAAGATGGCATTACAGACCGTTCGTAGTCAAGGGCTACCGATGACCCTGTTCACTACTGCTGATTTTGCAACCGTTGCTGATTTGCCATTAGTGCCTTTCAACGGGTTAAAAGCTCTCAATGCTGAAAACATAGAGTCTGAACATAGAGAAACCGAAGATATATTTTCGACGCTGGCACGTAGTGTGCCCGATAATATTATTAATAACAGTGTTAGCAATAGTGTTAATAAAGCTAATCCATCTAGTTATGATTATTCAAATTCAGAGGGTAACAATAATACTAGCAATGTTTATAGCCTAACCATCTTTGAGGCGCTGGTACTATTACATACCCCGCCTACTTATACTGATTCAGGACAGCAATATACCTTATTGACTCAGCTTACTGCGCGTACCCATGCGGCCTGTCAGCGCTTAATTATTGAGGAGCTGACCGCGCATCAACTCAGCTTATTATACCGGCGTCAACAATTGCATAAGCATAAAGCGCCAAAATGTGGCACACAAAGTGCTCTTACGGAGCAGCTATTTGCCAATTTACCTTTTAGTTTAACGACCGCGCAAAAAAGAGTTATGCACGATATCACCGCTGATATGGCAACGTCCATTCCGATGCTACGATTGGTCCAAGGTGATGTGGGCGCAGGTAAAACCTTAGTAGCAGCAGGAGCAGCAGGCTATGCGCTGGATAGTGGCTGGCAAGTAGCAGTCATGGCCCCGACTGAAATCTTAGCCGAGCAGCATTTAGTCAATTTTAAGCAATGGTTTGAGCCGTTAGGGGTTGGGGTCGGCTGGTTGGCAGGTAAGCAAACGGCTAAGCAGCGCCGCGAAGCGTTAGTGGATATTGCAGAAAATAACGTACAAATCGTGGTCGGTACTCATGCCCTATTTCAAGAGCAAGTAAAATTTGCCAAATTAGGCTTGGTCATTATCGATGAGCAGCATCGCTTTGGGGTTGAGCAGCGTATGGCCTTGACCAATAAAGGCGTTGCTAATAGCACCCCACATCAGTTGATTATGACTGCTACGCCCATTCCACGCACACTAGCGATGAGTGTTTACGGTGATATGGATACCTCCATCATTGATGAGCTGCCACCGGGGCGTACACCGATTACTACGGTAACCATTGACCGTAATCGCCGTGATGAGGTGATTGAGCGCATCGCTGTTAATTGCGAGGCAGGACGGCAAGCCTATTGGGTGTGTTCCTTAGTAGAAGAGTCTAGCGTGCTTGATGCCCAAGCTGCCGAAGCCACCTATGAGGACTTGAATGAGCGCTTAGATATTCGTATCGGGCTGGTACACGGCAAGATGAAATCTGCTGATAAGCAAGCGGTAATGCAAGAGTTCAAAGCAGGGAAGCTGGATTTATTGATTGCCACTACCGTCATTGAAGTGGGCGTTGATGTGCCAAATGCTTCACTCATGGTCATCGAAAATGCTGAGCGTTTGGGTCTCTCGCAATTACACCAACTGCGCGGACGGGTAGGGCGCGGCTCGACCAAAAGCTATTGCGTATTACTATATCAAAAGCCTTTATCTGAAACGGGTACCGAACGTCTAAGGGTGCTGCGAGAAAGTACCGATGGTTTTGTGATTGCTCAAAAAGACTTAGAGCTGCGCGGTCCAGGCGAGCTGTTAGGTAAACGCCAGACCGGTAATGTTGGTTATTATCTAGCAGACCTGATTCGTGATGAGCAGTTATTCACCATTGCCCAACGTTTAGCCAAGCATTTAATCCAAGATGCTACTCGTAAGGCAGATGTCAGCCAACTTATTCACCGCTGGATGCCAGAGGCGAGCCGTTATACCAATGCTTAAGTTATGCGGTGATTAAGTGATGTGATACTTAGATGATGCAGCATTTAAATCATGCTACCACTATTTTAAAACAGTGCCGATGCTCTACAATATTAGTAACCATTATTAGCGATAGCTAAAACTCCTTCCTTTATTACGATACTATTTGTTGTAATTCGATTAGGGTCTGTATAGAATTCAAATCAGCGGCAGCCAAATAAAGACACAGGCTAGAATCACAGCAGCTTCATAACTG
>NZ_CAJHBT010000031.1 GCF_904846675.1 Psychrobacter urativorans
GTGGTTTGACTTTTATCGTCAGGCTGCTTGATTAAAATCTCCCAAGTTAATGTCTACGGGATTGACAGCATAGGTCATCTTTATATTTAACCTGAGGGTTATTAGTGCCTAAGGACTATTAATAAAAGCTATTGAGTGAATAGCGGCTTATGTCATATGAGCTAAATACTAGAAAATACATATCATTTAGCTCATTTAAATTAATTACTATATTAAATGCTAAAACTAGCTAATATCACTGCACCAGTATTTGGTGACCACATATTCTTCAATGCCATACTTTGAACCTTCACGGCCAAAGCCTGACTGCTTGACGCCGCCAAATGGAGCCACTTCAGTAGAAATCATGCCGGTATTATGCCCCACCATACCGTATTCAAGGCCTTCGGTAACCCGCCATGATCTTGTATAGTCGTTGCAATAAAAGTAAGCAGCGAGGCCATAAATAGTGTCATTAGCAGCACGGATCACTTCTTCTTCGGTATCAAAAGTGAATATCGGTGCAATGGGACCAAAGATCTCTTCGCTAGCAATGTCCATGTCATCACTGATATCGGTAATGACGGTCGGGTTATAAGCGAGCACTGAGGTATTATTGGTACTACCACCGGTGATTAATTTTGCGCCTTTATCTAAGGCATCTTTTAGTAAGGCTTGGACTTTTTCTAAGCCGTCTTTATTGATTAAAGGACCAACATCGACCCCTTCATCCATACCGTTACCAACTTTAAGTTCAGCAACTTTCTTGATAAAAATATCTAAGAACTCATCTTTAACGCTATTTTGCACGTAGACACGGTTGGCGCAAACACAGGTTTGACCGGCATTGCGATATTTGGAAGCAATCAGACCTTCCGCAGCTTTTTCCAAATCGGCATCATCAAAGATGATAAAAGGCGCGTTACCGCCAAGCTCTAAGGATAGTTTCTTGATAGTAGGTGCGCACTGAGCCATTAAGGTACGGCCAACTTCAGTGGAGCCTGTGAACGATAGTTTTTGGATACGAGCATCGCCGGTTAAAATTTCACCAATGACTGATGATTTACCGGTAACCACCTGAATGACGCCCGCTGGAATACCCGCTTGCTCTGCTAATACGCCTAATGCTAAAGCGGAAAATGGCGTGGCAGTGGCTGGCTTGATAATTATAGTACAGCCAGCCGCTAAAGCAGGAGCCGCCTTGCGGGTAATCATTGCCGCTGGAAAGTTCCAAGGGGTAATCGCCGCACAAACACCAACCGGCTGCTTTAAGATCACATAACGCAGCTGCGACTGAGTAGCAGGGATGACATCACCATAGACGCGTTTGCCTTCTTCAGCGAACCAGCGGATAAAGCTGTTGGCATAACCAATCTCGCCGCGCGACTCATCCAAAGGCTTGCCTTGTTCAGCAGTCATGATAATCGCTAAATCTTCTTTGTTATCATCGATGAGGTCTGCCCATTTTTGCATTATGATTGAGCGCTCTTGAGCCGTTTTCGCCGCCCATGCTGTTTGGGCCTTATGAGAAGAGGCGACAGCGTCATTGACGTCTTGCTTGGTCAAGCTTGGGACAGTACCAATAACCTCGCCGTTAAATGGATTGCTCACATCGATAGTGGCGGCATCACTGGCAGCATGCCAGCCATCTTTAATGAAGCACTGTTGTTTGAGTAAATCTGGGTTTGCTAGCTGTAGCGTAGTCTTTGTCATAGTGACGCTCCTTGTCGTTAAGCTTATTGCTTATTTTTAATTACTGATAAAGCCATTCAATAGGTAGGGAGAGGTAAGCTTCTACTTACTGAACAACCTAGCCTAATGTCACGCTTATTAAATGGTCATCTCATAATAATTATTGATAACCTGTTGATTGTTCAATATACTGAATTTTAATTCTATATACGAGACATCATTATAGGAATGATGGGGCACTTTTTGCAACCCTTATTCTCGTTTTAATTCCTATTTTAAGTATTATTTTAATTATTTTTATTTTACTTCACTTTTATAGGCAATTTATGAGTACAACTGCCGTACCAGCATTAGACAAAACCTTTCAAATTCTAGATCTAATTACTGATAGCTCACAACCTTTGACAGCGGCGCATATTGCTAAGCAATTAGGCCTTCCTCGCAGCTCAACTCATAATATTCTACAAAGTCTCTTGAGCAAGCACGTCGTCTATAAAGATACCGATAACCGTTTCCATTTGGGCTCTTATCTAATGTACTGGGCTGGTAAATACGCGCAGCAGCAAGGAGTTATACAATTATTTAAAGATCTCATTGTCCAATATCCAGTACTGCTACAACATACCGTCACTTTATCTAAATTAGATTTAGGCCAAGTAGTATTTTTAGCCTGTCATGAAGCCCCAGCTCCGCTATGCTTTACTTTCCGCGCTGGTGTCCGCGTACCTGCGGTATTTTCAGCAACTGGCAAAGCCATGCTTTCAACGTTATCCATGCCTGCTATCGAATCGTTATACGAGGGCGTCTTTCCCGAGCCAACTACCCCTAATGGCGTAAATAACTTTGATGACCTGTCCACTGAGCTTACTGCTATTCATAGCAGTCGTATCTCGCTTGATGACGGTCAGCTGCGTGAAGGCATGTACTGCCTAGGAACTTATATTCGTAACGCTTCTGGTAACGCAGTGGCTGGAATGGCAGTCAGCTTTTTGCAAGCAGAATATGAATCGAAGCGTGAGGAAGTCAGCAGCGTACTTATCGAGCTGGCTGAGCAAATGGAGCAGCGTTTAGGCTTTAAACAATGCCATCGGCCTTAAGCTTAGCTATCATCGCGCTATCATAACCAAGCGCTGCTAACGTACTGTCAGTATGCTCACTTAAACTGGGTGGCGGCGAGCGATAGGTCACTGACGACTCAGATAATTTAATAGGATTACCCAGCGCTTTGACTGGACTTCCTTGCGCGCTAAAATCAATCACCATATCACGGGCCTGAGCTTGCGGCATGGCCAAAGCTTCAGCGATATTATGAATGGCTCCGCTCGGAACGCCTGCTTGGTGTAAGGCCTCCAGCCAATGTGCACGGGGCTACTGGGCAAACTTCTCTGATAGCCATGTCGATAACAGCTTACGGTTTGTGACACGAGCAGGGTTAGTGGTAAAACGCCTATCTTGATGCCACTCAACTGCTAATACCTCACAGAGCTTAGCAAATTGCTGATCATTGCCACAAGCTAAGATAAAGTGCTGCTCGCCCTCACCTGCGAATACTTGGTAGGGGACGATATTAGGGTGCTGGTTGCCCAGTCTTGGAGGCACCTCATTTGAGGCCAAGTGGTTCATACCGACGTTAGCTAACATCGCCAGCGCACTATCTAATAGCGACACATCAACCTGTTGTCCGCGTCCGCTATGTTCGCGTGCTAATAATGCCGCTTGAATGCCAATGGTCAGTTGCAAGCCTGCGAACAAATCGACCACTGCCACGCCTATTTTATACGGTTCGCCATCGCTGGGACCTGTGATACTCATTAATCCTGACAAGCCTTGAATAATATAATCATAGCCCGGACGCTTCGCATCTGGCCCTGTCTGCCCAAAGCCGGTCAGTGAGGCATAAATCAAGTGCGGATTGTCTTGTCTCAAGCTGTCATAATCTAGGCCGTATTTTTTGAGACCACCGACCTTAAAGTTCTCTACTACGATATCGCTCTCAGCAGCCAACTGCTTGATGATGGTTTGGCCTGCATGCGTCGTGATATCAACAGTCAAAGATTTTTTATTACGGTTAATAGTCGAGTAATATGCCGAAGTGTCATCACTAAAAGCGGGCGGTGACCAGTGGCGGGTTTCATCACCGATGCGCGGACGCTCAACCTTAATAACTTCTGCGCCTAAGTCAGCTAAAATCTGGGTACAAGATGGCCCTGCCAACACCCTAGACAAGTCCAGTACCTTGATGCCATGCAATGCGCCATGATCCACAGCCTGTTTTGATTTTGGTGTCACACTTGTAGTCATGATAATCCCTTATCTTTTAACAGATTTTATTTTTTTCTGTAAGTAGCTTATTATTCATCATCAAAGTTTTTGGTAATGAATACTCAATAAAAAAACGCACGCTACTAAATGTGAAGCGCTACAGTGAGCACTAAATAGTAGCGTACGTTTATCGTTCCAAAACCGCATTAAAACCAGTTAATAAAACGCCTGAATACCAGTCTGCGCACGGCCTAAGATAAGGGCATGAATATCATGCGTACCTTCATAAGTATTGACTGCCTCAAGGTTCATCACGTGACGGATAACGTGATATTCATCAGAGATACCATTACCGCCATGCATATCACGGGCGACGCGAGCAATATCTAACGCCTTACCGCAGTTATTACGTTTGATCAGTGAAATCATCTCCGGCGCAGCGTTATGCTCATCCATCAAACGCCCCACACGTAGTGCAGCTTGCAAGCCTAGTGCAATCTCAGTTTGCATATTAGCAAGTTTTAACTGTACCAACTGAGTGGCTGCTAGGGGACGGCCAAACTGCTTCCGATCAAGGGTATATTGACGCGAAGCCTTCCAGCAGAACTCAGCGGCGCCCATCGTGCCCCAAGCAATACCATAACGCGCTTTATTTAAGCAGCCAAACGGCCCTTTAAGTCCGCGAATATCTGGGAAAGCATTGGCTTCAGGAACGAATACTTTGTCCATGACAATCTCGCCAGTAACCGAGGCGCGTAATGAGAATTTACCTTCAATCTTCGGCGCTGATAAGCCTTTCATACCTTTGTCTAGTATAAAGCCGCGAATAACATCTTCATCGTCTTTTGCCCAGACCACAAACACATCAGCGATAGGACTGTTGGTAATCCACATTTTGTTGCCAGTAATCTCATAACCGCCGTCAACTTTGCGCGCGCGCGTTGACATTGATGAGGGGTCTGAGCCTGAATCTGGTTCAGTTAGACCGAAACAGCCTACATATTCGCCAGTTGCCAGCTTAGGCAAATATTTTTCTCTTTGTTCTTCAGTACCATATTCATGGATAGGATGCATAACCAGACTTGACTGCACGCTCATCGCTGAGCGATAGCCTGAATCCACCGCTTCAACCTCTTTGGCAATCAAACCATAAGCCACACTCGACAAACCAGCACAGCCGTAGCCATCGATAGTCACCCCAAGCAGTCCCATCTCTCCCATCTGGCGCATAATATTGCGATCAAAATTCTCGTTACGGTTGGCTTCAATGATTCCGGGCATCAGCTCTTTTTGAAAAAACTGATGCGCCGTATCCGTCACCATACGCTCTTCGTCAGTCAACTGATCACGCAATAAAAATGGATCTTCCCAATCAAAACGTGGGCTGCTGTTAGATCGTGGGTTAGTAGCTGTTGCCATGTTGTTCTCCTTGGTGTCCGTCTTCCTGACCTACTAATAGTGATTGACTTATTAGTTCCGCCATGCGAAACTAAGTTTCATAATATGAACCATTTAAGCAGAATTTTTCACCTCTGTAAACCTTTACCCCAAATTACGGCCATAAAATGACAAAAAGATTACCGCAAGCAGCCTCCTTATTAGAACAAATGAACGCTGCCCTTGCCCAAAGCAAAGTGGCTGATGACAGACAATTTGTCACAGCGCTTGCTCGTGGTCTGACCTTACTTGCCGCCTTTGAGCATCATGAGCAGCTGAGCCATCAGCAATTGTGCCAGCTTACCCAGTTGCCAAAAGCAACAGTGACTCGCCTAACTTATACGTTAATCAGCCTTGGGTTTTTGCGAACAACTATACATGGTCAATATCAATTGGGCAGTAGCGCAGTACGCCTGAGCGCGCAGGCATGGAGTCGTCATGATGTGGTAGCGTTCGCTGAACCGCTATTAAGGCAGTTCGCCACAGAAAATGAGGTGTCGGTGAATTTAGCCACAGAAATTGAAGGGGAAATGCGTTATTTAGCCTGCTGCCGTAGTCCTGCCCGCCTCTCTGTAAATCTACAAGTGGGCTCAGCAGTGCCAATCGCACAAACTGCGATTGGACGCGCATTTTATGCCGTAAGCTCACCTACTCGGCAAGCAGTAATTGACTCTAACTTGCAAGCGAATTTACCGGTAGATAAGTTTCAACAAGCGCAAATAGCGTTAACTCAGGCATCACGGTATTATGAAACGCATGGCTATACATTATCAGATGGTGATTTTTCTATCGATATTTTGGCAGTGGCAGTAGGTGTCTTTGATGTGACCACAGGACATTATGCGTATTCATTGAATGCCAGTGTCCCTCGCGCCAATTGGCAGGCTGAGGAATATGAGGCGATGATTGTTCCTAAATTGCAAGTTTTGGCTGAGAGAGTTGGGCGCGGGGTTCAATAGAAGTTATTGACAATAAAATAGCGATAACCGTGACGACATCGATAAGCAAACGTAGATACCATCAGAAAGTAAAAATAATTGACATTCAAAGAAATTTTAGTATCTAAGAGGAAATCAAAATGAAACTAGCAGAAGCCCTACTTATCCGTAGCGACATGCAAAAGAAGCTTGCTCAATTAAAGGGGCGTATTCGTAATAATGCCAAAGTTCAAGAAGGTGATACACCAAGCGAAGACCCTAATGAGCTGATGATAGATGCCAGCCAAATCATTACTGAATTGAATTCGTTGATTGAACGTGTTCATCGTACCAATGCGATTGCCAAGACGGATAAAAGTCAGTCGATGCTTACACTGTTGGTTGAGCGTGATACCTTAGAGATGCGTCATAAGCTTTTGATAGATGCCATTGAAGCGACGCAGAGCGAAACCGATCGTTATAGTCATCGAGAGATTAAATGGCATGTGATGGTTTCAGTAGCGGGCTTACAAAAACAAGCGGATGATATTGCCATGAAACTTCGTCAAATTAATATTGTCATTCAATCCAATAATTGGCAAATTGAACTTGTCGAATAATCTAACTAAATAACCAAATTATAAGCATTTCTCTACTGACTTAAAGATAAATTGGTAGAATACCAGTTTGGAGCCAACTGAGCGAGTGTCAGACCCCGCGTCTCCACAGCAGGGGGTTGAAAATATACTGTAGTGGACGACATACGTTGCGGGCAGACGTCTTTTTTACACTTAATGCCCAGTACTCGTAACTCGTCACAAAGCACTACTTAGACCTTACTACCAGACACTGACAGTCGGTTTCAATTTATCGTTATTTTATTAGTAGTAGAAAAAAGGAATGAGTAATGATTAACACCAAAATATATAAGTCGGTCTATAAATTAGCTGAAGAGCTACTGGAGGCTGATAGAATAGGTAATCAACAAGCTTTCGATGCGTTTTATGCAGAGCTGCAAGCTCTTTGCATCGATAACGAAAATACCAATAAAGACCACCCAGAACAATGGGAAACTTTGGCTGATTTCACAGGAGATTTAGATGAGGCGCTAGTTCGCTATGAAAAAGCCCTAGAAAAGGCGACTACGGTTAATTCGAAAGATCATATGTCATCAATCGCCTTTTCTATGGCAGTGATACAAATTGAATTAGGTCAAACTGACGCTGCTATCACAAGTCTACAAAATGCAAGAATCAGTGCGAACAAAATTGAAGATAAAGAACTTAAAGCTGAGATAGATGAATTACTTGCCAAGCAATTAGCAGACTAAATCTTAAATTGACAGCATCAATTACTATGACAGTCCTATTAATAATAAGTTATTGATTGGTTCTCATTTATATATTACAGCTTAAAATCATTATAGCTCCCAATTTTCCGACTATTTACCGTCACTAGCCTTGCTGATTGAGCAATTTTTACCTGTTGGGATTATATTTAAAATAGTAGCTGCCGATAAGGTGGTGGTGTGAGTGACTGGATAATAAAGCTGATGCCAGTTAGCAAGCCGTTACTCAATTACCGCCAAGCCGTGATATCATAAGTGTATGATATACGCGATAAATTTAAGTGCTTACTTATATTTAATGATAACAATGGTTACATGGTTGTTTTTTAATTTACCGTCGCGATTTTTATTTTTAATGTCTTACTATTGAGCGTTGCTATGCCCCAATCCCGTACCAACTTAGATCCTAAGCCTACTCTAAACCTGCCCTATCTTGTTGGGGCTGCACTGCGCTATAGTACTTTTGGCGTGGTAATTTTGCTGTTCTTAGCCGGGCTACTACTCGTCAACTGGTGGCTCATTATCATCGGCGGCATCGGGGTGGGCTTGGGTATCTATGACATGTTTCAATCGAAGCACGCCATATTAAGCAACTACCCTGTTGCAGGTCATATCCGCTATGTGCTTGAGGACTTTCGCCCTGAAATTCGTCAGTATTTGCTCGAAGATGAAAAAGAACAAGTGCCCTTTTCACGCCAGCAGCGCGCATTAGTATATCAACGTGCCAAAAACATCAGTGATACCAATGCCTTTGGTACTCTTGATGACTTATATGCCCATGGTAAAGAGTGGTTTTTGCAGTCGGCTATCAGTCAGCCACTCCAAAACCAAGACTTTCGCATTAGCGTTGGTGGTGAGCGCTGTCAGCAGCCGCATGATATGTCGGTGTTTAATATCTCAGCGATGAGTTTTGGTAGCTTGTCTGCTAATGCCATCATGGCACTGAACCAAGGCGCGAAGATGGGCGGTTTTACCCACGATACGGGTGAAGGGGCGATTAGTCCTTATCATCGTAAGTTCGGTGGTGATTTGATTTGGGAACTGGGAACGGGCTACTTTGGTTGCCGCGATGATAATGGTGATTTTAATCCGCAGACTTTTGCCGAAAAAGCTATTGACCCCCAAGTCAAAATGATCGAGATTAAACTCTCACAAGGTGCTAAGCCTGGTAAAGGTGGCGTGCTACCCGCTGAAAAAATCACGCAAGAAATCGCTGATACTCGTCAAGTGCCACTGGGCCAAGATTGCGTATCACCCTCCTCGCATACTGCTTTTAGTACACCGCGCGAGCTGGTAGCCTTTTGGCAACAGCTGCGTGAGCTATCAGAAGGCAAGCCAGTTGGCTTTAAGTTATGTGTCGGTCAGCCTTGGCAATTTATGGCCATTGTTAAAGCCATGATTGAAGCTGATAACTATCCTGATTTTATCGTTATTGACGGTGCCGAAGGCGGTACAGGTGCCGCTCCAGTAGAGTTTATGGACAATGTCGGCATGCCCATGGTTGATGGATTTTTATTGGTACACAACACCTTAGTAGGTGCTGGTATTCGTGACAAAATCAAGCTTGGCGTCAGTGGTAAGATCGTATCTGGCTTTGATATTGCACGCTTAATTGCCTTGGGCGCAGATTGGTGTAACTCCGCTCGTGGCTTTATGTTTGCGGTTGGCTGTATTCAATCGCGCACCTGTCATACCAACACGTGTCCTACTGGGGTTGCAACTCAAGACCCATATCGCCAAAAAGCGCTTGATGTACCAAGTAAAGCGGAACGTGTCGCAAGCTTTCATAAAAACACCATCAAGTCTCTCGCTAATATCGTAGGCGCTGTTGGACTACAACATCCAAGTCAATTGCAGCCTTATCATATTGCACGCCGCTTGGACGATGGACAAATTAAACTATTATCAAAATTCTTTTACTTCGCTGACAAAGGCGCACTACTGGATCGGAATGCCCGCGCGGATGTGTTCAATCAGATGTGGGTAATGGCAGATCCTGATACCTTCTTAGCAGATAACGATGCGCTGATTGCGTATAATAAAGACTCGCGGGACCAAGGCAAAGAGACCAGCGCCCCAACCGTAGAGAGCGGCGATATTTCGGAAAATGAGATCCACGGTGGCAGGCTGATTGGTAATGTCAATCATACCTTTCGCGACCTACCGCACACAGAAAGCTAAAAGTAGTCGGCAATAACAGTACATGAACCATCTAATTATTATACATCTCACTATTATAGAAGATAAGTAATCGATGCCACGCTCTATTTTTACTGTACCTGCTATGGCATTGCTTACTTTAAGCATCAGTGCCTGCCAGCCTAAAGCAGAAGATACTAATAACACGGCTGTGTCAAAGTGGTCGTGTCAAACGCAAAGCTCGCCATTTAATTATAGTGCTTGTCGTATCGATGCGGCAGCACTAAGCGCTGTTGATGCGGGAGACAGGCGTTATTCCTTACAGTTATTTTGGCAACAGCCTGACAGCGCCCAGTCTTACTTAAGTTTTGATAATTTACTAGCCAATTTACCGTCATCACAGACACTAGCTTTTGCGATGAATGCTGGCATGTATAACGAACGCTACGCCCCGATTGGTTATACCGTTATTGGTGGTAAAGAGATACGCGCGTTAAACCTCAATGAAGGTGGCGGTAATTTTCATTTGTTGCCCAATGGTGTGATGTGGTGGGATAAAGCCGGTAATATACAAATTACTGAAAGTCACGCGCTACAACAGCAGCTTGAAGAAGGATCAGCCAATCCTTGGTTTGCGACCCAATCAGGACCGATGCTGGTGATTAATAACGAAATCCACCCAAAGTTTAATGCAGATGGTACATCTGCTAAATTCCGCAATGGCGCAGGCGTCTGCAGCGATGGCAGCATACAATTTGTGAATAGTGATGAACCCGTCACCTTTTATCAGTTTGCATCGCTGTTTAAAGACAAGCTCCAGTGCCCGAATGCGCTATTCTTAGATGGCGGTATTGCTTCAGCGTTGTACGCACCAACCATCGATAAGCATGATAAAAAAGAGATGGGCGTCATGATTGGAGTGGTCGAGACAAAAAATAACGCTAACTTAAAGCTGTAAGTAAAAATGGTCTTTAGTTAGGCCACAATTTAAACTGCTCTGATTTACAGTGCTCTTTGGTGTCATCCCCTATCCGCCTAAAAACTCTAAACCGGCGTAAGCATTAAAAACTCAGACAGAACCACCACCGCAAGTCGGTAATTTTTGCTACAATACGCCCAATTTTTATTTCCAATTTAACTGAGTGTTAAACCACCTTATTTTATTACTTTATTGAGAGACTGTTATGGGTTTTAACTGCGGCATCGTCGGCCTACCAAACGTGGGGAAATCTACCCTATTTAATGCCTTAACCAAAGCGGGAATCGCCGCTGAAAACTTTCCTTTTTGTACCAAAGATCCCAATACCGGTATCGTCCCAGTACCAGATCCACGCTTAAAGAAACTGTCCGATATCGTGAAACCTGAACGTGTATTGCCAACCACCATGGAATTCGTTGATATCGCCGGCTTAGTTGCCGGTGCATCAAAAGGTGAAGGCATGGGCAACCAGTTCTTGGCTAATATCCGTGAGACGGATGCGATTGCACACGTGGTACGCTGTTTCGATGATGATAATGTGGTGCATGTCGATGGTCGCATCAGCCCGATTGATGATATCGAAACCATCAATACCGAACTGGCATTGGCCGATTTAGATGCCGTTGAGCGCGCTGTATTTAACTTGACCAAAAAAGCCAAAGGCGGCGATAAAGACGCGCAAGCCATGCTTGATGTGTTCAAGAGAATCGAGCCATTACTTGCTGAAGGTCAACCTGCACGCGCGGCCAATCTAGATAGCGATGAGAAAAAACTCATCCGAAGCTATGGTTTAATTACCCTGAAACCAACGATGTATATCGCCAACGTTAGCGAAGATGGTTTCGAAAACAATCCTTATCTTGATGCGGTACGCAACTATGCGACTGGCGATGAGTCTATTGTCATTGCGCTATGCAATCAAATCGAATCTGAGATTGCTCAGCTCGATGAAGATGATAAAAAAGACTTCCTAGAAGACATGGGTATGGAGGAAGCGGGTCTTGATCAAGTGATTCGTGGCGGTTATGATCTACTTGATATGCAGACTTACTTTACTGCTGGCGTTAAAGAAGTTCGCGCTTGGACTGTTAAAATTGGCGCCACTGCTCCTGAAGCGGCTGGCGTAATCCATACTGACTTTGAGCGCGGCTTTATTCGTGCTGAAGTTATCGCTTATGATGATTTCATTGAATATAATGGTGAAAAAGGCGCAGCTACTGCCGGTAAATCACGCCTAGAAGGTAAAACTTATATCGTCCAAGATGGCGATGTGATGCATTTCCGCTTTAACGTATAAATAGTTTATTGATTTAACCTTTGTTTTTATACAGCCTTAGCATATCACTACTAAAAAGCCAGCATCGATGCTGGCTTTTTTATGTGGCCAATTTTAGTATAGTAAGTGCTGAGCCTTCCTCAAAAGCTGTTAAAACAAACTAGGGCGTATCATCAATTAGAAAGCATATTTTAAAATAAGCCATAATTGTTATATTCTTATAAAGCTGAGACCAACGACCATGACAAGACGGCATGCCTTACGCGATGATCAGTGGGAGCGAATCAAAGACATCTTACCTGATCAAAAAAGTGATGTGGGTGTTACTGCAAAAAAAAATCGGTTAGTTGTAGAAGCTGTTCTCAATCGTTATAAGACAGATATGCCTTCCTTCTAAAGTTAATCGACTAACATCAAGACAGCTTAATAAACATCTATACCAAGCACGGGATTTAATTGAAAATTTCTTTGCAAAAATTAAGCAATACCGTGCTATTGCAACCCGCTATGATAAGTTAGCAAGTCATTCTCTTAATGCTATCCATCTGGTATTTTGCGTTATTTGGCTTAATTGATGGCATTCCTAGTAACCTATATACTATGTCACTTAAATTTCCAATAGTTGGAAGTGTATGATGGACATTATTACGAACGGGATTATACCGATACTAATAGTATGCCTTTACTCTATGTTGGTCTGGTACTGGATACGCACTATGATCATTATGGGTAGAAAGTCTTTTTTTCTCGGTGTTCTCGGGTTCTTTTTCTCTCCCTACGCACAGATTAATTTTTACCTATCAAATAAAAAAAAGCTGAAGGTAAAAGAAAAAAAAGACTTTAGCCGTTTCTGGTGGACTGTCCTTATTACAATCATTACCGCTATTGGTATGGTGATTATACAAAAACTATAATAAAGCTACCTAACTAGAGTGTGTCGTTACTTAATCTAGTTTTTGGTTCGAAAAGGGGTATATTTTCACTAAACAGAATCATACTTGTCACCATTATATTTATATCTACAGTGAAATTTTTCAAAATTGATATCTATTTATCTAACCTTAAGCCTCAAAATATAATTGATGACACACCCTGACCTATGCTGTCAATCCCGTAGACATTAACTTGGGAGATTTTAATCAAGCAGCCTGACGATAAAAGTCAAACCAC
>NZ_CAJHBT010000032.1 GCF_904846675.1 Psychrobacter urativorans
TCTTTGTTGTGGTAAACAAGAGTTTAAGGCGTTGCTTATTTTTTTCAACTATTCCCTAATTCTATACAGACCCTAATCTTTTACAGAGTTTAAGTGCTATATCAAGCTTTCACTCAGCGATTGGACTGACTAATTCCAACGCTATTGCCATGCAATACAGCCGATGTCTTAGAGTCAATATGTATTCTTCAAAATTTTGTGACTTACTTATATTTTGTTTCATGTAAAACTTTATAGAGTGAAGTTTATTTTATTCTCTGACCCTCTAATGCTTGCTTTAGAGTCGGCTGTTTAAATTCATAGCCTGCATCAAGTAGCGCCTGCGGGAGCACTTTTTGTCCATCAATCAACAATGTCGACATCTCACCAAACATTAATTTTAATAAAGGACTGGGTAAAGTAAAAAAAGTCGGACGATGTAGCCAAGCGCCGACCTCTTTAGTGAAGGTATGATTGGTCACAGGATTGGGTGCAGTCAGGTTATATACCAGCGCTGGCGTGTTACTCGCCGTCTTTAAAGTATTGTCATCTGTAGTTGAGCTGTTAGTTAAGCCCCTATCCTGCCGAGTGTCGATTTTGCCAGCAAGGTGCTGCTCAATAATTAATATCGCGGCCCCTACCCAATCATCACGGCTGACCCAGCTCATAATTTGCTTGCCATCTCCCAATTGTCCACCCAATCCGAGCTTAAAGGGTAATGACAGCTTGCCAAGCATGCCACCATCAGGATGAATAACCACACCTGTGCGCACGATAGCAACCGGTACGCCATAGTCAGTAGCCTTTAACGCTAACTGCTCCCACTCATCACAAAGCCGATGCGAGAAATCAGCCTCAAAGGCACTACCTTCAGCTAACGGTTTATCGCCTTGCGTACCGTACCAGCCAATGGCTGAACCACTAACCAGTAGCTTAGGTTTAACACCACTACGTTCAATAAACGCTAATAACGATTCTGTTGGTTTAACTCGACTGGCAAGCAGCTGCTCTTTACGCTCATCACTCCAGCGTGAGTCAGCAATGCCTGCACCCGCTAAATTTAATATCACATCGAAAGTATTATCTGTATTTTCTAGCGCATCATAAGTCATCATCCTAATATCATCAGGGTGTGCCTGACTACTATTACGCGTCAGCCATGTGATGTGTAGCTTTTGATCTTGGGTTCGATAACGTTTGATAAGCTCGTCACTAAAAGCACTACCTAAAAACCCTGATCCGCCACTGATTAAAATGTTCATCACTTGTGATCCTCACATTTTTATAATGTTACGATCAGTGTGACAAAAAATGCCTTATAAAAACAAGAGGACAATTGTAGGGATTAAAAAATTATAAGGTTTAGCGTCTAAGCTAATAACGCCATATTAAAAATCATCTAACGATCTGCCCCGTCAGCGCGTCGCCGATTTGACTGGGTAGCTCATAACCTAATGTATCGCCTTGTAGATAGGTGACATGCTCAGAAGAATTATCTGTTGCCCCATCGTTTTTAAAGTAGGCCTGCGCTTGAAATAATGATAAGGCTGGTGGTTGTCCTGAAGGATTGCAGCTGGTTGAGACGACAAAACCATATGGATTAAGCGTTGAGACAACTTTCGCGCACAACTGTTGAATCAAAGGATGGGCAATCACTCGTACTGCCACGCTATTATGCGCACCAGTAATCCAAGCCGGAATGGACATCTCAAGCTGTTCAGGTAATGATGTACATAATGGCAGCAACCAGGTACGCGCTTGCCGTGTATTAGAATTTGGCGATAGCTGCCAACTATCGAGGACGATTTGGCGTTGCTCAGCGCTTAATTTATCTAATAATGGGGCAATACGATCCGCGCTATCGGTGACGACAATCATACCTTTATCTATCGGCCGCTGTTTAATAGACAGTAACTGCTGTACTGCTGTCTCATTAAACGGATCACAGCCAATACCCCAAACGCTTTCGGTAGGATAAGCAAGTAGCTGGCCGCTGTTTAACCATCGGGCAGCTTGAGTGATAGAGGTAGTCGTTAAAGGAGTTACTGAAGGGGTAGATGATTTCATAAAATGGCAGGCTGAAAATTAAAAAAGGAGTGGTAAAAGAAAAGATACAACAAGAAATCAGGAACTAAGTCACACATATTCTAATTATAATGATTAAATATGGAAATAACCTATACCCGCAAATAACGTCCACCTTGCACGCTAATAGCGCCTAATAACTCAAGCTCCATCAGTTGCCCAATTAATTGCGGTGGCGTAAGTTCTGTGGACACGAGCAGGGCATCCAAATCTTGTCCATGCCAATCAAGCTGCTCGTAAACGGCTATGAGATGCTCAGGAACCTTGGTTTTAGAAGCAACACTAGGTTGCTGTTCCTCGTTAAGATAGGCAGCGTTAGATTTAGATAAACCGTCGGCTGATTGCCGAGGTTTCTTTCTTCCAGACTGAGTAGGATAGGTATTAAGTTGCATATTGACATCATCAAGCACGTGCTGAGGGTGATAAATTAAAGTTGCGCCTTCACGTATTAGATGATGACAACCTTCAGCGTTACTATTATCAATATGGCTGGGAATAGCAAAGACTTGCTTGCCCTGCTCGGAGGTAAGCCTTGCGGTAATCATGGAGCCGCTTTTGATGGTAGCTTCAGTGACAATCGTTGCTAAGCCGAGACCCGCAACCAAGCGATTTCGGCGCGGAAAGGTATGCTTGTGCGGTTGGGTGTGCGGTAGCAGCTCGCTAATAAGACAACCACCTTGCTCAACAATCTGGGTAAAGAGATGATCATGATGATTGGGATAACAGACATCAATACCGGTGCCCATGACCCCAATGGTGCGCCCTTGATACTCAGGGTCAGCTTGGGCTAAGGCTCCAAAATGGGCACATTTATCCACACCCATTGCTAGACCACTGGTGATCACATATCCTACCTGCGCTAAGTATTGCGCCATATCAAAGGTAGTTTTTTGAGCGTGGACGGTGGGCTTACGGCTACCGACGATAGCAATTTGTGCTTGCTGTAGCCTTTCGGCATTACCCCGGCAGAATAATAGCGGCGGTGGATCAAATATTTGTAATAATTGAGTGGGAAATTCCGCCTGCTCAGCAAATAGTAATTGATACTTTTTAGCATTTAGCGCCGCTTCAATTTTATTGATACTATCGAGGGTTTGCTGTTGTTCCTCATGGCGCTTGAGGTGGCTATGATGAATACTTAACTGCTGCCATGCACCCGCCTTAGCGGTCCACGCTTGCTGGGCGCTACCAAAAGCAGTTACCAACTTATGATAAGCGGATAATGACGCATTCACCTCATACCATATCGCTAATATCGCGCGCTGATTATCTGATAAAGTAGATAAGGTTGCTGTCATAATGTTAGGCTCATCACTGTGTTTTAACCCTCAATGGGTTTTATATACGCTTATAAATAAGGCGGCGGTAATAGCTGAGCGCCAACGTTAAGCGGCAACTCTGAGCTGAGCACATAGGCATAACTGATATTATCAAAGGTATTAAATATCATGACCATACCGGCAGGTTCGCTTGGTAGGCGTACAGGAGTGTCATTATCAATGGTATCGCGTATTAACGCTCCCTTTTGGTAAACTGTCAGTACATCACCAGGTTTGGCACCGTGAGTGCTACCCAAGTTAATAGCGACCACACTACCACGCGCCGCGGAGCTGATTGAATCCATCACGCGTACAATCATACCGCCACGATTAACGGTCGCTGGCGTTGGATAAAACACCGGTGGAATAGCGTTGGCTAACTCCACAAATACCCGATCGCCTTCACGGACTTCTTTGCCATAGCTATCGGTAAGCTGCAAGCTGGTTACGCCATTGGCCGCCACGGCAGTCGCTAGCGCAGTTGCCACTTGCGTGACCTCTAACCCGATAACCTTTTGGGTTTTGGGTTCAACGTATGGCTTACCTTTGCGATAAACGCCATAACGCTGACCGACGATGAGCGGCACTCCTTTGGCATAGATCTTATCACCGCTAGCGGTAATTAAGTTACGGTTTTTGGAAGCTAAAATATAAGGAGTGGTATTAAAGTCTTTTGGATTAACGATGCTAGTTTTATCGAGCCAATGTTGAATCGCCGACATCGGAATCGCTGGAATACTATTTGCTGTCGAGGTCACTGCAACCGTGCTGGCGACTACATTACCGGTCAGCTGTTTTTCTACCCCGGCGCAGCCCTCACCGGTATCAACACCAATGAGAGTCTTCCCTTGAATCACACATAAGATCAGAATGTCATTAGGATAAATAAGGTTGGGATTTTTGATTTGTTTATTAGTCGCCCAAATCTCTTTCCAGCGCCACGGGCTGTCTAAATAACGCCCTGAGATATCCCATAAGGTATCACCTTTTTTAACAATATAGCGATTGGGCGCATCCGCTTTAACGGTTGGCGGTGGATTATTAGCGTGGGCCGTGGTCATTAGTATTACACTACTAAAGGCGGTCATCAACAGCATTTTTACCAAGGCGTTTAGACTTCTTTTCATTATCGTGTCCATCGAGGTATGGCGTTGAGTTAAGCGCTAATAACATCGAATTTTTTGTTCCACGTGAAACAAAAACCTTATCATTAATTCAATATACTTTCTTTAAGCAGGATTGGCCTTAACATGTTGACGGATTTGCTCAGCGACCAATTCTGCTTGGTTATCAAGAACAATAACATGCTGCGGCAAATCTTCTAAGCCTTCAGTATGAGCTGGACGCGCAATATCTATCTGGCCAATCGCTTCAACGATAGTTTCAGAAAATTTGACCGGCAATGCCGTTTCAGCGCAAATGATAACTTCGCCTTCCTGTTGTAATTCTTTAGCGACTTTAATACCGTCAGCGGTATGTGGATCGACCAATTCGCCATACTGCTCATATAACGCTTTTATGGTTTGCAGACGGTCGTTATGAGTCGATTTACCGGCAGCAAAGCCATAGCGAGAATTAACGGCTTCCATCAAATCTGATAAGTCAAAACCCTGCCCTGACTTCACGCCTTCAAACAACTCATGAACACGTGCACTGTCTTTATCTAGCAGCATATATACAAAGCGCTCAAAGTTGGAGGCTTTAGAGATATCCATTGATGGACTAGAGGTAATATAGGTTTTAGCAGTTGGACGCGGCTGATAGGCGCCTTTATTAAAGAAGTCATTGAGCACGTCATTTTCATTAGTCGCGACTATTAATCGCCCAATAGGTAAGCCCATCTCACGAGCAATATGACCGGCACAAATATTACCAAAGTTACCTGATGGGATGCTAAAGCTAACCTGTTCATCATTGCTACTGGTCACGGCAAAATAGGCTTTAAAATAATAAACAATCTGCGCCAGTATCCGTCCCCAATTAATCGAGTTAACCGTACCTAAATTATAAGCCGCTTTAAATTCAGCATCTTGTTGCAACGCTTTAACAATATCTTGGCAGTCATCAAACATACCGTCGATAGCAATATTATGGATATTATTATCGGTCAAACTATACATCTGCGCGCGCTGAAACTCACTCATTTTGCCGTGCGGTGACAGCATAAAGACTTCAATATTGTCTTTACCACGCAACGCATATTCAGCAGCACTGCCGGTATCACCACTGGTTGCACCGATAATAGTAATGCGTGCGTCTTTCTTTTTAAGCACATATTCAAAAGCATTGCCCAAAAACTGCATGGCCACATCTTTAAAGGCTAAAGTCGGTCCATTTGATAAGCCTAAAATGTATAAATTATCTTCAAGCTTACGTACGGGGACAATATCTGCACTGCCAAAAACTTCAGCGGTATAAGTACGCTCAATAATATCTTGCAGATCCGCATAAGGAATATCGGTAGCAAAGCGCTGCATAACTGCCAGTGCTAACTCTGGGTAGCTAAGCGCACGCCATTCATCAAGGACGGCACTATCAACATGCGGATAATGCTCAGGTAGCATCAAGCCACCATCAGGCGCAAGCCCCATTAACAATACATCGCTAAAGTCCATCGGCTCAGTTTGACCACGTGTACTGATATATTTCATAGCGCTTCTCTACCTACAATGATTTTATTTTAATATTTTTACGTTTAAATAGACTGATTAAAGCGTTTTATGCAATAACGCATAGTAAAAACCGTCACCACTTTCGCTATCTATTGGCAAGCACTGACGACCGACTTCTTGAGCAATACCCCAGCTGCAGGCTTCAGTAAATTCAATAGCCGCCGCATCCGTATGATGGCTTAAAAAGGCTTGCATCTGCTGCACATTCTCTTGCTTCAATATCGAGCAAGTGACATATAACAAATAGCCGCCGACTTTTACTTGTGGCCATAGATTGTCTAGGATTTCTTCCTGTAATGAGGCGGTTTGATCCACATCTTCTTCTGCGCGTAAAAGACTGATGTCAGGATGGCGACGGATTACACCAGTGGCGGTACAGGGTGAATCTAATAATATAGCGTCAAAAACAGGATCGTTCTTATTGGTTTTTTTATCGATACCTTGCCATCTTGTCGCATCGGCACAGACAATATTAAGCTTAATCTGCTCAGAGTGCTCTAAATGTAGACGCTCTAAGTTTTCATGAATACGCCCAATACGTGGCGCTTCATTATCAATAGCCGTTAGCTTAATCGCACGACTACCCGCCGAATCAGTTTTATCATCAATGCTGTCTTTTTGTTCCACGTGAAACAATGAGGATTGGTTGTCTGCATTTAACAGATCTAACCAATGAGCAAGCTTGCCACCAGGCGCGGCACAAGCATCTAAAATATGCAGTTCAGTATTATTAGCATCGGAATTATTCTTATCAGTAGTTACTTTATTAATAAGCGCTTGATTAATTAACGGCGCAGCAAGCTGGGCGTGCATATCCTGCACACTAGCAGCACCCTCTGCAAATGACGGTAAACCCGCAACGGCAGTCGTTTGCTCTAAACGTAACGATTGGGTGGTTATAGTGGCTGCAGTATTCGCTGCCGTTGGCAATCGTAACTCACTGACTAGCTCAACTAATTCAGCACTAACATCTGCCTCAACTAAGGAATCCTGATAAGCATCCACAGTATTAATAGTGGTATTCACGCGTAAAAACATTGGTGCCGGCTGACGTAATCCTTGAGTCAATGCGGGATACTCTTCACTCCAGTCTTGCTTTAGCTGATAAGCCAGCCAATTCGGCAAGCTGTGGTTTTTATCGCATTTCTTACGGAACTTATTGGTGTTCTTAACCACTTTACGCAGAATAGCATTAACCAAACCAGAGGCATGTGCAAAATCAATCTCTTTGACAGCTTCAACTGTTTCATGAATGGCGGCGTGGTCAGCCACTTCCAAATATAATAACTGGGTTAACCCCACTTGAATGGTAGTACGGACTTCAATCTCATCGATATTATTATCCGCTAAGGTATCAAGCAAGCGCTCAAGAGCATACCATTGACGCAAGGTAGTCAATAGTAGCGCGTGCGCAAAGCCTTTATCACCCTCGTGCAGACTGTTTAATAAAGGGTCAAGTACGCTGGACAATGACTGACCATTTTGAATTGCAAGTAAGGTACGAATGACGCGCACCCGCACGCTACCAACCATCTTCAGGTTACTTGATGGCTTGTTCTTATTATTTCTAGGACTGTTGGACGCGGTTGCGGGTTGTCTCATATTACTTAATTTCCTATGCCTATTATGGCGTCTGCGTTGACTGATTGGTTTGAGTCGTGCGTGCAACTCATTAATTTGAATTGTTGGTGAATTGGTCGCCATCGTTAAGCTGATTGCCATGACAGATTTGCTCGGCGGTAACCGGTTTGCTACCGGCAAACTGCAAGGTGGTTATCGCTAAAGTACTGGCTTGTTGGTCATTATTACCATCAACGCCGCAAGCAACTAGAATAGCTTTGCGACCAACACTGATAATGGTACCGGCAGGACTTTCGGTTTGCTGAGTGTCATTCACAGGCAAGCTGGCTAATACCTTGACGCGCTGGCCATCTAAAAAGGTATAAGCGCCCGGCCAAGGGGTTAAACCGCGAATCTGCCTTTCAATTACAATAGCAGGTTGCGTCCAATCAATCCCGCCTTCGGTTTTGACGAGTTTTTCGGCATAATTAGCCTCATTATCATCTTGCGCGGTAGCCTGTGCTTGATAGTGTGACAAGTCTTGGAGGACGGTGCTAATAGCGGTTGCGCCCAATTCTGCCAGCTTATCATGGAGACTAGCGGCGCTGTCACCTACTTCAATAGCACAGCTGACTTTATAGAGCATATCACCAGTATCTAAACCTTTATCCATCTGCATAATGGTAATGCCAGTCTCAGCATCCCCGGCCAATAGCGCCCGATGAATAGGCGCTGCACCGCGCCAGCGTGGTAATAATGAGCCATGAATATTGAGGCAGCCAAAGACTGGGATGGTCAAGACACCTGTGGGTAAAATAAGTCCATAGGCAGCGACAACCATGACATCAGGGTGATACGTTCGTAAAATTTCTCTAGCGGCAATGCCTTCGGTAACTGACTTTTTAAAGGTCGCGGGTTGCTCAACTGGAATGTCATGCGCTAATGCTACTTCTTTGACGGCAGAAGCTGAGAGTTTTTGCCCGCGTCCAGCTTTACGATCCGGCTGGCTATATACCGCCACTATCTCTATATTAAGCGCGTCTTGCTGCCTAATCAAAGCCTCGAGACTCGTCGCGGCAAATTCAGGCGTGCCAGCAAACACCACTCGTAATGGGCCCAGCCTGTTGTTAATTGTTGCGACGTCAGTGACAACGTCATTAGAAGAGGGGTCGTCTAAAACAGCGGCGGTAGAATCAATTGGGGTCATGGCATCGTACTACATATTATGTTATTAATCGTCACATTATAGGTGACTTTATGGCATTGTGCCATGCTTGTAATATAGCTCGTAAAGAGGCTTTATCAAAAAGGTTGAACATTTAGCAAACTCAAACATTAGCTACTTCGTTAGTATATTTAGAGTTTTTATATAGATAAATACAGGCAGTTTGGTCCAACATCTACGATGTAGTACATAACTCTCATTATTACGGCAACGGTGAAGTTAGCAAACTTGCTATGATAAACCTGAAATATTATCAATTACACCCCAGCTTAGTGTGCATCTACTCAAAAGCAAGCCGCGTTAAAGTTAATAACATACTTCTATTATAGATCGATGAAATTGGCACTTTTTACCTCAGCACTGCATTGTCGTACCGGTATAGGATCAAGCTTTCATGCAACAGTTTCAGACATTAAAACGCTTGCTTATCTTTTTATCAGCCAATATATCATTTCCATGCCAGCCTAAAACATGTGCACCTCATCGCTATTGTCAATAAAACCCTTAGCGCCATTTACTTGCAGCGCTTATGCCAGTATTTATAGTAGCTTTGATAAAGCCGCACGTCAGCAAGTCGCCAATACCTTACCCACAGCGTCACACACCCATTTTACTATTGGATTATGAATACTACATTGCTAATATTATTGAAGCTACCAATAATCGTTACCCTGACCACTTAAATTATGTAAACGCTATAGAACTTAACGGCATGGATACGGCCCTTTATGACTTAATATAATCAGTAACGCTACCAAAAATCTTGCTAAGTATGAAAGCTGAGCGCGGGATAAATTCGATGGTTTCTTAACCAAACCTTTAGATATCGTACGCTTACTATCGGAGCTAATGCGACTGACCCAGCCAGCACTCAAAATATTAAAAGCTGAGTACGCTGCTGATAATGTTAAAGCTAGTGGTCTAGATAATAGTATGAGTAGTAATGCCGATAATGACAAAAATAATGAAAAGTCTGGAGTTAATAAGGCAAGGAATAAAAAGTTCTTCACCCAAAAAGACGTTGCTATAGTCAGGTTAAAATAAAAAAGAGTCGTTTATAACAACGTGCTACTGTATCGTTTTTAAATTGGATTAACTAAACCGAACACAGCGTTAATAGCGAGCATAGCACTGATAACCCAGCTACCAAACCCCTCATTTTAGTGGTAGAAGGTAACCTTACCAAGCAAACAATAACCTGCAAGATGTTGAGCAAGCTGGGTTATGCAAGCGTAGTAGCAGAAGTTGGCCTACAAGCATTGGATAAACTTGATAAGCAGCGGCAAAGCAAGCTTCAAGCGGTATTACAACGATTTATAAATCGCTAATATTTTGTGGCTGTTAAACATTAAAAGAAAACCTAAGTGTTAATTACTTCATAAAGCCATTATCCGCTAAAAATGCCTCGGTAAGCTGACTCTGCGGATTAGTTGTAGCGTCCGCATTCATTGTGCCAGTCTGGGTCTTATTCAGCAGACGCTCTAAGTAGCGTGCTACAATATCAACCTCAACATTGACCTTGTCGCCTACTAACCAATGCTTGGCAATATTGGTCACTTGTGCGGTATGTGGAATGATATTGAGACAGACGATATTGTCACGTACCAGATTGGTGGTCAGGCTAATCCCATCAAGGGTAATCGAGCCTTTGGTCGCGGTATAGTGCGCTAAATTTTGGGGAATCTCGATTTCGATATAAATAGAGCGTGCGTCTTGTTGTAGTTTGCGCACAATACCTACCCCATCTACGTGTCCGGCGACAATATGACCACCAAAGCGCGTGGTTGGTAGCATGGCTTTTTCTAGATTGACCATATGACCTGTTTTCAGGTCTTCTAGAGCAGTACGAGCGATAGTTTCACGTGAAACATCAACCGCGTAATAATTACTGCCCATATTGACTACGGTTAAGCAAATACCATTAGAGGCGATAGAGTCGCCTAATGACACATCGCTAAAATCTAAATCATCTGATTCTATGACCAAGCGAATATCACCACCGACAGGCTGCATGGCTTTAACTTTGCCCATACTTTCAATAATTCCAGTAAACATATCAACCTCTTTTTATTATTTAATGATAACTAAGTAGTGTTCATAACGGATAGTTTGTGACAGCACCTTATTAGCATAGCATCACCTGCCTATAGCAATAACAAAATCTATCAATCATCACTATTAGTTATTCTAGCAATCTACTACAGTGAATAACCGGGATAAGCTCGGGATAAGCTGTGGATAACTAAGTACTATCTGTCCTATTCCACCCTAAAATCCTTGTTATTGTGGAGTTATCCCCAATCTATTCAATTTTTAACTTGTGTAGGAGTTACTTCACTTAAATGCAGCTAACCTGCTGATATAAAAAGTATTATTCAATAGTGAAACAAAATATCATTCATTCATATGTTCCATGTGAAACATAGTTATAGAAAGTTATACACAGTTCCATGTGAAACATTTTACAAGATAGCTTACTTATACAAGCATTTATACACAAGTGAGCTATGGTGAAAAAACTGTAGAACCAAACTTGGTAAACTAAGTGTATTAACAGGAGTTTACCATGACCAAGAAAATGCAGAGCTACAGTACGGAATTCAAAGCAGAAGCTATCAAAAAGATAGCAGATAATAACGGTAACTTGAGTGCGACTGCTCGGCAGTTAGGAATAGCGATGCAAACGCTATCCAATTGGCAGAACAAAGCGTATGAAGGCGCACTTGTCGGCACTAAGCAATATGATCCTGAACTCATGGCTATACTAGAAGAGAATAAACGTCTTAAACGTGATCTCAAGGTTGCTCAGGAGGAGCGAGACATTCTAAAAAAGGCCACGGCGTACTTCGCGAAACACAGTTGATGAAGTACGTCTTTATCAAGGACAACCAGAAAATATTTAGTATCACCTGCATGTGTCACGTATTAGATGTTAAGCCATCAAGCTATTACAACTGGATGAGTCGTAATATTAGTGAGCAGCAGATCCACCGCAACCAGTGTGAGCTGCTGGTTAGAGTGGCGCATACTGAAACCAAACAGCGCTATGGCTGTGAGCGATTGCATGCTCACCTTGCAGAGCAAGGATATGCCATCAGTAAATACATGGTCAGACGCATTAAAGAAGAACACGGCATCAAATGCCGTCGCCACAAGCGCTTTAAAGTCACCACTAACTCAAACCATAACAAGCTTATCTATCCAAACCTGCTCGATCAGAAATTTGATGCCAATAGTCCTAACCTTGCGAAGCAGTGCTTCTCAGGGTTAGTGACATCACCTATCTCA
>NZ_CAJHBT010000033.1 GCF_904846675.1 Psychrobacter urativorans
TGCAATTGGTTCTGCAATTGGTTCTGCAATTGGTTCTGCAATTGGTTCTGCAATTGGTTCTGCAATTGGTTCTGCAACTGGTTCTGGCTCTACCTTAGTATTGTAAGTAGCAGGCTCATAATCTTGATAAACATTATTAGAATTATCCTCAATAATACCAGTACTAATATCATTGTTAATAAGGTCGTTATCAGTATTGCTATCTTGTCTAGTAACGTCGTAAGTTTGCGAATCATACGCGGCTGTTACGGTATGTCTGATAGCCGTTGCAGGACTTGCAGTATTAACATTATCAGGCTCAGTAACTGAGGTGCTGGTTAACATCTCATCAAGGGGTAATGGACGGAAAGCCAATAGGCGTAATATGCACATCTCCAGCGCTTGCATCGGCGTACTGGCAAGCTTAATACTTTCGCGTGCTTGTACCACAATCTCATAATACAGCTGCAACACATCAGGGCTAATATGCTGGGCTAAAGTATTGATAGTTTGCGCTTGCGCCTCATTCACGTTAAGCGCCACTTCAGGTAGCAATTGAGTTAAGGCCAGTTGATGTAATAGCTCAGCGAGGCCATCAAACATACTGGACGCATCAACCATTTGCGCCCGCATCTGCTCAATATGCGCGGCAACTGCTGATTTATCATGGTTATAAATATCAGTGATTAAGCGCACTAAGTCAGCCGCATCAATCAAGCCTAACATCTCATTAACCGTCACATCATCAAGCGCCCCTTGCCCAAAGGCAATGGCCTGATCAGTCAACGATAACGCATCCCGTACTGAGCCTTTAGCGGCACTTGCCAGCTGCCATAAAGCCGGTTGAGTATAGCTCACATGCTCTTGAGTTAAAACATTAGCCAAATGCTCACTAAGCAAAGTTTGTGGCAGTGGACGCAACACAAACTGTAAACAGCGCGAGATAATGGTAATCGGCAGCTTTTGGGGATCAGTCGTTGCTAGTAAAAACTTCACATGTTCAGGCGGCTCTTCTAAAGTCTTGAGGAGCGCGTTAAAACTGTGCGTCGACAGCATATGCACCTCATCAATGAGGTAAACTTTATAACGCCCTTGGCTTGGTGCATAAGGGACATTATCAAGCAGCTCGCGGGTATCTTCAACCTTAGTACGAGAAGCGGCATCAATCTCAATAAGATCAATAAAACGCCCTTGGTCAATCGCCACGCAATTATCACATACTCCGCACGGCGTACTGGTCACGCCCATATCGCAGTTCAAACACTTTGCTAGGATACGCGCAATAGTAGTCTTACCGACCCCACGTGTACCAGTAAATAAATAAGCATGATGCAGACGATTATAATCAATAGCATTGATTAACGCTTGCGAGACATGATTTTGCCCGATTAACTCATGGAAGTTTTTGGGTCGGTATTTACGGGCTAAGACTTGATATTGCTGCGTCATATCCATCCATTTTGCCAAGTGGCTTAGATTACTAGAATACTTATAAGTAAATACGAGAGCTATTTTTGAAGTGTTATTTTAGAGTGCTTATTATAGCAAAAAGCCAGCACATGCGTCTGGCTTGTTATTGGTTTGACAATGACTTAGTAGGCGCTAAATACTCGCTAACAACCAAGTATTAATAGTGGCTTATTGATCTACTTTACGGCGCATATGTGGGAATAAAATCACATCACGAATACTGGCAGAGTCAGTAAATAACATAACCAAACGGTCGATACCAATACCCTCGCCTGCAGTTGGTGGTAGGCCATAAGATAAGGCTTCGATATACTCTTCATCAAAATGCATCGCTTCGTCATCACCCGCATCTTTTTCGGCGACTTGCCCACGGAAACGCTCGGCTTGATCAGCAGGATCATTTAACTCACTAAAACCATTGGCCAACTCACGACCACCGATGAACAGCTCAAAGCGATCGGTGATTTCAGGGTTGTCATCGTTACGACGTGCCAGCGGCGAGGTCTCAGCTGGGTATTCAGTGATGAATGTCGGCTGACGTAATTGATGCTCAGCAGTTTCTTCAAATACGATGGTTTTTAATTTACCAGCACCAAAGACATCTTTCACTTGCTGCTTGAGCGTATTCGATACATAGTCTGCTAAATATTCGCGATCATCAATATGCGCCATATCAAAACCTTCCGCATGTTGTGCGATTGCATCAGACATCGAAATACGGGCAAAGGGTGCTTTTAAGCTGATGATTTCTTCCTGATAAGTCAGCTCAGTGCTACCTAGAATATCAGTCGCCAGCTGATTAAATAAGCGCTCAGTTAAGTCCATCAAATCATGATAATCTGCATACGCTTGATAGAATTCAATCATAGTAAATTCAGGGTTATGACGGGTTGACACCCCTTCATTACGGAAGCTACGATTAATCTCAAATACTTTTTCAAAACCGCCAATCACTAGACGCTTCAAATATAACTCAGGTGCGATACGCAAATATAGCGGCATATCTAGGGCGTTATGATGGGTCTCAAAAGGACGCGCTACTGCGCCGCCTGGGATAGGATGCATCATTGGCGTCTCAACTTCCATGAAGCGCTCATTAAGCATAAATTGACGAATACCGCTGACCACTTGACTGCGAATAACAAAGGCTTCACGAGTCGATTCATTGGTCATCAAATCTAGATGACGATTGCGATAACGGGCTTCAACATCTGCTAAGCCATGAAACTTGTTCGGCATTGGGCGTAGTGACTTAGTTAATAGCTGAATCTCTTCGATATGCACATATAAATCACCTTTTCCTGAGCGACTGATATAGCCTGAAACCCCAACGATATCGCCTAAATCTAGAGACTTGATACTGGCAAGTACTTCAGGATCCAGCTCTTTTCGTGCGACGTATAATTGAATGCGACCCGTCATATCTTGTATAACAATGAAAGCGCCACGGTTAAGCATCACTCGACCAGCGACGTTAACTTGGGTCTTAACAGGATTTTCATCAATCTCTTGCTTCGATAAACCCTCAAAAGCCGTTTGTAAATCTTGAGCATAATCAGTACGTTTAAACTGATTGGGATAAGGCTGTTGACCAGAAGCCTTTATATCATCAAGCTTAGCTTGTAGTTGAGCGATAAGCTCATTTGGGTCTTCTACTGCTGCAACTTGGTCTTGGTTGTTTTGCTTTGACATAACACTCTCAAAATTATTGAATAATTAAAGGAATAAAATAATAAACTTAAAATGATAATAAGTTATTTATTATTATCAGAACTACTGGTGTTTTCTGTCTCGTAGCCATTAGTTATTGTACTGGCTTTCAATTTACTAATCACCGCCACCGATACTAGCCATCAAGTCGGCTTGGTGCTCACGTAGTAGCGAATCAAGCAATTCATCCATATCGCCTTCCATAATGGCATCAAGCTTATATAAGGTTAAGTTAATGCGATGGTCCGTCATGCGCCCTTGTGGGAAGTTATAAGTACGAATACGCTCACTACGGTCGCCACTCCCAACCAAATCTCGACGTATCGTATCCGCGGCATCGACTTGAGCTTGAACCTTAACCTGTTGAATTTTTGAGATAAGCATTTTCATCGCTTGCGCACGGTTTTTATGTTGGCTGCGTTCTTGCTGGCACTCTACCACGGTGCCGGTCGGAATGTGAGTCAGACGTACGGCTGAATCAGTCGTGTTAACGTGCTGACCACCCGCGCCGCTTGAGCGAAACGTATCGAAGCGAATGTCTGCTGGATTTAAATCCACCGTATCATCAATCTCAACTTCAGGCATTACCGCAACGGTACAAGCGGAAGTATGTACGCGGCCTTGGCTTTCGGTCTCAGGCACACGCTGAACACGATGCACCCCAGACTCGAATTTTAAACGACCATAAACACTGTTCCCCGAGACACGAGTGATAATCTCTTTATAGCCGCCGTGCTCCCCTTCGTTAGCTGACAATACTTCCACTGTCCAGCCTTGGGTTTGCGCATACTTTTGGTACATTCTGAACAAATCACCAGAGAAAATCGCCGCTTCATCGCCGCCAGTACCTGCACGAATTTCCAAAAATGCAGGCACTTTATCATTCGGATCTTTCGGCAGCATCATGACGTTGAGCGCTTCTTCCATCTCAACGATGGTATCGCGTGCACTATCGATTTCCTCTTGCATCATCTCTTTCATTTCAGGATCTGAAGCTTCGACGAGCATAGCTTCGGCATCAACTTGATCCCTTTCTGCCTGACCATAGTTCAACCATAAAGTGGTAATATCCATCAAATCGCTGTGCTCAACGGACAGCTCACGGAATTTATTATTATCGTTAATGACACCAGGGTCGGACAATAAGGCGGTCACTTCTTCATAACGGTCTACCATCTGGTCTAAACGTAAGCGCAGGGATTCTTTCATAACGTGACTTTATCTAAATAAGGGAAATAAGACTGCAATTATAGCAAATTTTTGCAGCAAAATTAAAACCACTGCGTAAACTTCACGCTTATATCAATAAACATCACTAACCCTACCCAATAAACAAAATTTAAGCATAAAAAAATAGCCAAGATTGCTCTTAGCCATTTTACTTAAATTGACGATAAGAATCGTAAATTAGTAAGTTACAATTATCTCAGCTATAAATACGAGACTTTAGGCCTTACGTACTAATACTGAACCAATAGAATAACCGGCCCCAAACGAGCAAATTACACCCAGATCGCCTGACTGTAGCGCATCTTTATAACGATGGAAAACTACCATTGGGCTAGATGAGCTGGTATTGGCAAATTCAGCAATAACGCTTGGCGCAATGGCTTTATCTGCATCACGGCCAACTACTGTACGTAAGATTAAATCAATCATATTAGCATTTGCTTGGTGTAGCCACATCATTTTAACGTCACTTGCCTGCAGATTATTTTCTTGCAAATGCTCAGTGATAATTTGAGAGACTTTTGGGCAGACCTCACGGAATACTTTACGACCATTTTGTAAGAACAGCTTATCAGTTACCGGCTCTTTAAGATCCGGATACATCTCTGTACCCGCTGCTAAAAACTCAGAGCGATCCATAAAACCGTATTCGTTTTTGATATTGGTTGAAAACTCAGTAAATAGCTTAGAGTTTAGAATCTCATAGCCTTTAGGTGTATCTAAGTCTTCTACGATACAGGCGGTTGCTACATCACCAAAGATAAAGTGACTGTCACGGTTGCGCCAGTTAAGATGCGCAGAGGTAATCTCAACATTGACCACAGCAATGCGTTTGGCAAGTCCAGATACGATAGAACCATGTGCTTGTGACAGACCAAAGGTCGCTGCACTACAAGCAACGTTCATATCATACGCAAAGCCGCCAATCATACCGATCTCATTCTGAATCTCGATAGCAACGGCAGGATAAGTACGCTGGAAGTTTGAGCAAGCAAGGATAATGCCATCTAAATCATTAGGCTCTAAACCAGCATCTTTGAGCGCGTCTCTAAGTGCTGCTGCACCCATTTCTGCCATCACAGATAGCTCTTCACCCAAGTTACGATAGGCAATGACTGGTGCCATAATTTCAGGATCTAAAATACCGTCTTTTTCCATCACGTAGCGTGACTTGATACCAGATACTTTTTCGATAAATTCAGCGGACGAGTGTTGCAGCGCAGGTATGGTATCGTTTGCTATTTCGTCAGCATGCTTTTCATTATAATTATCAACATACTGGTTAAATGACTCTACCAGTTCTTCGTTACTGATGCTATAAGGGGGGATGTACAAACCGGTGCCGGTGATACAAGTCGTCATAATAAGCTTCCTTGTCTACTACTGTTGCGCTTAATGATAAGCATAGAGTATGAGAAAATAGTGAATAATTAATTTCGGTGAATAACTGTAAACTTAAAACTGATGCTTTATTATGCCTGAATATTATTGTTTTTCTAATACTTTGTTACAAATAATCAATTTCAGTCATATAAGGGCTAAAGGCTAATGTTATCAATCTCTAGCTACTATATAATTTATGCGCACTAGTTAAAGGCAAAAGCCAGGTACACTCAAAGACATTATACTTTAACAAAAAAAATAATTAGGAGCTCACATGGTAGGAACTTTTGATTGGTTATTTGGACAATATGCTGAATATCCAACACTATTTATTGTACTAGAGCTTATTGGCGTTATATTTGGTGTCGCCAGTGTCTTACTAGCGCGTAGAACCAGTATACTGGTCTTCCCTATCGGAATAGTCAGTACCGCTATTTTTGTTTATCTGCTTTGGAAGTGGCAATTATTTGGCGACATGTTCATCAATGCTTATTATACGGCTATGGGTCTATATGGTTGGAGAAATTGGTCAAGAAGTAAGGCAAATATAAGTCAGAAAACTAAAGTGAATCAGGATAGTAAGCAAGCAGACCAGCAGTCTCAAAATAATGTCCAGATTGAGCATATTCAGGCAAGCGATATACCTATAATGGCAGTGCTAACGATTGTTACCGTCGCCTTCGTGGCGCTGGTCTATTATTTCCGACCTGTCATTAATAATAACTTTAGCTTTGATGGTGCGGTACTGGGTCTACACTTATTTACTTGGGTCGACTATACCGATATGCTCACGACCGCATTATTCTTAATAGCCATGTGGCTGATGGCCAGTCGCAAAATTGAGCATTGGTTACTATGGATAGTCGCCGATGTCATCTCGGTGCCGCTATACTTTTATAAAGGTTTCACCTTCACTGCACTACAGTACATAGTGTTTACTTTCATTGCAATCTGGGCATATTATGAATGGCAACGACGTTACCGTATTCAATTTAACGCAGCATACGCCTAAATCGGTTATCAATGTCGCTATCCTCGGTGCAGAAAGTACTGGCAAGACTACTTTATGTCGCGACTTAGCCGCATATTTTGGTAGCCCTTGGGTACCAGAATATATGCGTACCTACTTGCAGAAAAAGTGGAATGTTGAGGAAAAGACTTGCGCATGGGACGACTTGTTGCCTATTGCTCAAGGTCAGATTGCTCTAGAGAATAAACTAGCACTACAAGCTGAGCAGACAGTCCCAGCAGTTAAAACTGCGCAGCATACTATAGCAAATAGACAATATCTGTTTTGTGATACCAGCTCGTTTGAGCTGATGGTTTATGCCAATTGGTATTATGGTGACTGTCCTGATGCCCTTACTAAAGCAGCATTGGCACATCATTATGATTTGATTCTATTGACTAAAGTCGATATTCCATGGGTCGCTGATGATTTACGTGATAGCCCGCATGGGCGTGAAGAGATAAGTGCCCGCTTTGCTGCCGAGCTGATTCGTTATAATAAACCTTTTCGATGTATTGGTGGCGATAGAGATCAGCGGGTTTTTCAGGTAGTAGGTTGGTTAAATGATTTTAATTAATTTAAAATCTTACTTAGGCTATTTATTATTAATAATGAGCTTAGTAGAGATTGATTGTTTATCTAACTATGCTATTGTTAAGTTATCCTACACTTGCTAGTGCTTACTAGGAATTATTTTTGAAAGCTACCTTATATACGATTATTGCTTTAATAGCTTTTGCCGCAAACTCGCTTTTCTGCAGAATGGCCTTAGCAGAAGGTTATATAGATCCTTGGAACTTTACGGTTGTTCGCCTGTCGAGTGCTGCTGCCTGCCTTGGTATTATCATGGCAGTTTATACCTATACTCTAAAACGTAAGGGTACATTTGATAGTGCCATTTTAAAAGATAAAGGCAGCTGGCGCAGTAGTATTACCTTATTAATTTATGCCCTTTGTTTTTCAATCGCGTATATGGAGCTAGATACTGGCACGGGTGCGCTTATTTTATTTTCAGCGGTACAACTCACTATGATTGGCTGGGGTGTTTATAAAAAAGAGCCATTGAGTGCTTTGCAATGGTCGGCTCTTATAGTCGCGGTAGCAGGCTTTATTTATTTAATGCTGCCGTCAGCAGCTGTGCCTTCCCTATTTGGTGCGGCCCTTATGGCCATAAGCGGTGTGGCATGGGGAATATATAGTATACGTGGTAAATCCTGTATATCGCCACTTCGAGCCACGGGCTTTAACTTTATCAGAAGCCTAGTCGCTATTCCTATATTGCTATTAGTAGGCATGAGCGATCTAAAAAATATAAGTATTGAAGGGATACTACTCGCTTGTGCATCAGGAGCAATAGCATCCGGCCTTGGCTACAGCATTTGGTATATGGCAATGCCGCTGTTAAAAAGCACCCAAGCAGCAGTGGTACAATTATGCGTGCCTGTATTAGCTGCTATTGCAGGCGTGCTATTTTTATCCGAGCAGTTAACCGTACAGTTTATAGTGGCAAGCGCTGTGATTTTAGGCGCGGTATTGGTATTTATTTTAAATAAAAAGGGGCTTAAAAAATTAAGTTAAAGCCAATTAAAATCAATATCTCACGGCTCATTGAGCCATTATAGAATAAGTATCATAAGCATGAAAAACACAATAATTTTTACGTACAATGATTATTCAATCTCGCTAATTATTAACACTAACCAATAGGTAAACTTATGATTAAAATGATTCCTGTTATCGCTTTTGCTTTAATAGCTTCCTCTTGCGTCAGTGCTGAAAAAAACATGCCTACAGCCGAAAGTCCTCATGCAACAAACAGTCATATAGTTAAAGAAACAACTAATTATAAAAGTACTGAAAATGGCTTGATTACCCTTGAGAGTCATCATTCAGTCAAAGTAACCGCTGATAGGTTTGAATCTATCGCTAAAAATAAAGGCTTAACTTTATTTGGCAGAATTGATCACCAAAAAAATGCGGCAGGTGTTGATTTAAAATTAAGACCAACGGAAGTCATTATCTTTGGTAACCCTAAAGTTGGAACACCGCTAATGCAGTCTGCTCAAACAGTAGCCATTGATTTGCCGCAAAAGGTTCTCATTAGTGAAGATGCAGAAGGCGTGGTTCGACTTACCTATAACAATCCTGAATACTTAAAAGCACGCCATAATATTGAAGGGTGCGATAAAGCCATCAATAATATATCAATGCTGATTAGCAAGTTAAGCACTGCGGCAACCTCAAAGTAAATCCCTAAAAAGAGACTCCATTCACCGTACACTAAAAAAGTGTACGGCTAATTTGGTAAATAAGTCCCTTGTACGTTCGAGTAGTGTCCATTAAACCAGAATTTTTTGGACACTATTATAATTCACCAAAAACATCTTAATGCACTAAGATAATAGGTGAGAGCGTGCTGACAATAATCTCGGTAGTGGTATTACCAAGAAATAACTGCCGCCACTTAGAACCTCCATAAGCACCAACCACAATAATATCGATCTTATTTTCCACTTGGAACGTTAATAATCCATCAACTGCATCAGCTGCGGATAAGAGATGAGCATCTACCATAAAGCCCGATGATTTTAATTGTTCAACTGCCGCTGCCAATATTTTTTTAGAGGAGTCATCATCATTTCCTATCATCACAATGTGACCTTGCATGCCTCTCAAAAGTGGGCTATTAGCCACCATTTGCACCGCTTTAATAGCTATTTTACTGGCATCAAATGCAACCATGAAGGAGGTAGGCACTTTAAACTGCTCTGAGCATATCAAAATGGGTATACTTGATGCGCGTGCAACGGTTTCAATTTGGCTACCAATATTGATTCGATTATTCTTGTGATCTTCTCCACGCCGGCCCATAACGATGGCTCGATTTTTTTCTTTAAAGTGCTCGATAGCAGGTAGTAGTTTGCTTCGACGTTGATAACTATCTACATTCACATCGAAGCGACTGTTAATATAGCTTTTTGCATCTTGTATTAACGCATTACTATAACTGTTGACAACCTGAGCTCTTTTTTCATCTAGCTGCGTTAGTTCTCCTAGTAACAATTGGCGGCTATCGATACCTATCGCTCCTGACAAGTCTCGCCTTGTCGAGGCAGGGATATCAGTAGCATGTAATAATCCGACCGATAAATCTAATCGACTGGCATACCATGCGGCATAGCTACAAACGGACTCAGTGACTGCCGACCCATCAATACAAGCTAAAATATGCTGTTCTGTTGACATAGTTTATCCTTAATTTTTCAATTGATAGGTTTATCATAGACACCGAACTTTTTTACCAGCGCTTGGCGGACTTCATTATAGATATTTTTATAATTGCTTCTTAATAATCAATAATTACTTATAACCGATAAATTGCACCACCGCACTAAGTCCTTGATGGCGTGCGCCTTCTGAAATGCTACGGTGCTTTTCAACACCGGTAACTTCTTCAAGCTCTGCAAGTTCTGGGCGTAATTTTCCTAGTGACACGAAGCGCTCTTTTTGTGTGGCAGGCGGCCCGCCAATACCTTCCATAGTGAGTTGCTGCTCAGTATAAGCTTCGAGGATAAACACCCCGCCGGGCTTTAATGCTTTTGCAATCTGTGCATGAACGCTTTGCTGTACAGCATCAGGCATGTGTGCCCAAATAGAAATAATGCCATCCCACTGTTGTTCGCCCAATGAATAATCGGCTAAATCTGCAACCTGAGTCGATATAGTAACGCCCTTGTCACTGGCTAATTTTAGCGCCTTACTCAGGCCAACTTCAGAGAGATCCATCGCAGTTACCTGATAGCCTCTCTGAGCTAAGAATACTGCATTGCGCCCCTCACCTTCAGCTAGACACAACACTTGGCCGCCTGCTGGTATTCTCTCAAATTCTTCTTTTAGAAAATCATTAGGTTCTGTGCCAAAGACATAATCTGGCTCACTGTAGCGTTCATCCCACATATTAGCTTCCTTCTATTATTTGTGGTTAAACATTCATTCTACTATCTAATTGGTAGCATTGTCTGTGATGATATTAAGACTTATGTTCTGTGGGAGTTGTTACTCGTAGCATGGATGGAGCGAAAGCATAACCCACGCTATACTTCCTCGGTAGATAGTGTGTGCCTAAATAAATAGATAATTTTAGGCCTATGCCTTATTTAGTGTATTTCCACTATAATGTTTCTAGGGTCTGTATAGAATTAGGGAATAGTTGAAAAAAATAAGCAACGCCTTAAACTCTTGTTTACCACAACAAAGAG
>NZ_CAJHBT010000034.1 GCF_904846675.1 Psychrobacter urativorans
TAAAACGCCAAGGCAGATGTGGTTTGACTTTTATCGTCAGGCTGCTTGATTAAAATCTCCCAAGTTAATGTCTACGGATTTGACAGCAGAGGTCAAACTGACTGGCTCATTTGACTATCTAGGTACTTCTTAAGTATCTAGCAGTCCTCTTTTAATCTATATACCAAATAGCAAGTTATCGCCTCCATGTTACCAACAGAAGTGCGTGCACCGTATAGTAAAAATATGGGATAAGTGCTATTAAACTGACATGCGCGAAAATTTTTTTTGATATTCTTTGGGTGTGAGCTCTGTGGCACGTTTAAATAAGCGCGTAAATGAAGAGATATCGTTATAGCCGACTTGGTCGGCGAGGGATTTTATCGTCACATCCCCTAGTTCCAATAAGCGTTTCGCCTGCTCGATTCTTACCGCCTGAATATACTCAATGGGACGCATAGCCACACAGGATTGAAACCGTCTATTTAAAGTTCGCGGCGTGATATTTACCATTGTGGCCAAGTCACTAACTTGTATGGGTTGATTAAAATTATCCTCGATGAATTCTTGAACGCGTTTTACCAGTGGGTCTGAATGCGGTTTGTATAATTTAACATTGGTATAACTATTTTGGTTGCCTCTTTTGCTATCAAGGATTTGGGTCTTCGCCACTTGGGTTGAAATTTCCCGTCCGCAATAGCGCTCTATCAATAATAATGCCAAATCATAAAAGGCGCTACCGCCCGCTGCACAAAATATATTGCCTGATTGCGTCACAAATTGATTTTCTTGCAGGTCAACGAGTGGAAAGTCGGCCTTAAACTTACTCGCATACCCCCAATGTGTGGTTGCGGCTCGTCCATCGAGCAGCCCTGCTTTTGCCAAAAAAAACGCGCCACTACAATTACTAGCAATATCTGCTTTGGTATTCGCCAAGCGCGTTATATGCGGCAATAAATCTACATTTTGCGTTAAAACTTTATCGATTGAATCACCAATAGTTGGGATTAATAGTAAATCACAGTCAGCGACCTCCGCAATAGCGCAATGTGCTTGCATGATCAGACGATTGCTACATCTAATATCCACACCACCTACACTGGCAATTTGTACATTAAACCTTGGTTCTACTTCTTGACCCAAAAATCGTTGCCAGCTGACCCCAGTAAATGAAAACAAGTCTAAAGCACCCGTCAATGCACTGCCAAGGACACCATCAAATCCAAGGATTATAACCTTAAAGAGCTTGGTGTTAGAGTTAGGCATTGTTTTTCCTTAAATGTATGTCTTATTTCACCATAATTATGTCATAAATGACAATGGGGTAAAGAGACAAATTAGACTAGTATTAATTTATCACCAATTTATTACCTTTGATTCGTCTCTATTTTCTCTCATGATGAAACGGAAAGAACCAATAAACCATCAACACGCGAACCCATCAGCGTAACCTATCAACCTAAATATTATCAAAAGAGGATACTATGGCAGCTACTCTTATTAACGATTTTGAGCTTCCTTTCCAATTGTATAATGTATTGGATACTGAAAGTCTTTGCAAACATCCTAAGTTTGAAGAACACAACCGTGCCACTTTCGATGCCGTAATAGACACGGCAGACAAAATGGCGACCAATTTATTTTTGCCACACAACCATATTGCAGATAAAAATGAGCCGCAGTTTGATGGACACAAAGTGAGCATGATAGACGATGTTAAAGTCGCTTTTGATGCATTCAGAGAGTCAGGCTTTATAGCCGGTCGTTACCCTTTTGAAGAGGGCGGTATGCAATTACCCGAAACCGTGATGACGGCGGTTTCAGGCTATTTTATGGCGGCCAACCCCTCAACCATGGCCTATCCGTTTTTGACTTCAGCGGCAATTAATGTGCTCTCTCATTTTGCTAGTGATGATATTAAAAATGCCTTTATGCCACGTATGTTGACTGGCGAGTTTACGGGAACGATGGCGTTAACTGAGCCGCATGCTGGCTCGTCGCTCACTGATATTAAGACCACCGCAGTTAAACAAGCTGACGGCTCTTACCGAGTAAAGGGCAGCAAAATATATATTTCAGGTGGCGATCATGAGTTATCTGACAATATTATACATTTAGTATTGGCTAAGATTCCGGGTGGTCCTGGCGGTGTCAAAGGTATCTCTTTATTTGTAGTGCCAAAATATAGATTAAATGATGACCTATCAGTTGGCGAGCGCAATGACGTTCATTTGACTGGGTTAATTCACAAGCTTGGCTACAGAGGCGCCACGTCTACGGCATTAAGTTTTGGTGATAAAAATGATTGCTACGGTTATCTCATAGGTGAAGAGCACTTCGGTTTACGTTATATGTTTAAGATGATGAACGAAGCCCGTATCGCCGTTGGTTTTGGTGCAGCTATGATTGGTTATCGCGGTTACCAGTATTCTTTAGATTATGCTAAAGATAGAACGCAAGGCAGAGCTGCGCCCAACAATAAGTCAGAAGATGCGGCAACGGCTATTATTCAGCATGGTGATGTTAAGCGCATGCTGCTGGCACAAAAAGCATATTCTGAGGGCGGCATCTCTCTATGCTTGTATGGCTCAAACCTCATTGACCGAATCAATACTTGTGAAGACGAAACGCTTAAAGCAGAACTATCGGAGTTGTTGGACCTGCTAACGCCGGTATTAAAAGCATGGCCATCTGAATATGGGCCCAAAGCCAACGACTTAGGCATTCAAGTATTGGGCGGTGCAGGCTATACGCGTGAGTATTTTGCCGAGCAATTTTGGCGCGATAATCGTCTTAATCCCATTCATGAAGGGACAAATGGCGTGCAAGCTTTAGATTTGTCATTTCGTAAGTTATGGCAAAATAAAGGCCTTGGTATTCAAACTCTAAAACGTGAAATCACTCAGGATTTAGAAAGTATTAGTACACCAGAATCCGAAAAACTTGCGGGCAAGCTGATGCCTTATATGGGTCATTTGCATGAGGTGTTAGTCCACTTGAGCAAAATACTACAAACTGAAAAATCGATTACGCTAACTGGTAATGCGCAGGCACTTATGAATATTTTTGCATCCATTGTGGTGAGCTGGATTTGGATTCGTCAAGCCAGCAAGGCAGAGCAATTATTAAACGTGACGCAGGATGTTGAAAAACAGAATTTTTATAAAGGCAAAATACAAGCTGCGAAATACTTTATTGATTGGGAATTGCCGTTAGTTCAACGCGATATCGAATTATTAACTAACAACAATTCTGTTTGCACGGATATGCAAGCGGATTGGTTCTAAGAACGCTGGTTTTAACTAAAATAAAATATATAAGGAAATAGCTATGAAAGATTTATTTGATTTAACCGGAAGAATTGCATTAGTCACCGGTGCGAGCCGCGGAATTGGTGAGTCTATTGCGCGTCTGCTCGCGTCAAGAGGCGCCCATGTGATTGTGTCTAGCCGCAAAATCGATGCTTGCCAAGCAGTTGCCGACAGTATCGTAACTGATGGCGGTAAGGCCAGTGCATTCCCTTGCCATGTGGGAGAAATGGCGCAAATAGAAGCTATCTTTGCGCATATCAAAAGTGAATTTGGTCAGATTAATATCTTAGTGAATAATGCGGCGGCAAACCCCTATTATGGACATATCTTAGATACTGACTTAGCGGCATTCGAGAAGACCGTAGATGTGAATATACGCGGCTATTTCTTTATGTCGACTGCCGCTGGCAAGATGATGCGCGAACAGGGCGGCGGTGTTATATTAAATACTGCTTCAGTGAACGGCGTAGTAGCGGGCGACAAGCAAGGCATTTATTCAATTACCAAAGCCGCAGTGATTAGTATGACCAAAGCATTTGCCAAAGAGTGCGGGCCTTTAAATATTCGCGTCAATGCGTTACTGCCAGGTCTAACAGATACTAAGTTTGCCTCCGCATTAACCACCAATGACAAAGTATTAAATATGGCACTTAGAGCGATTCCATTAGGGCGCGTTGCACATCCTGATGAGATGGCAGGAACAGTTTTATATTTGGTATCTGATGCATCCAGTTATACGACAGGTGCTTGTGTCATCGTTGATGGCGGCATGCTAACCTAACTCTAGTCATTCGAAAAAGCAAAGTACATCAGAGCTACGACATACCCCAATACTAACAAAGCCATAAGGCATTTTTACACTAAATCATTTAACCCTAAAAGCATTGATACCAAAATTTTTTAGGGTTTTTTGTTGCTTAAAATACCTAGAGAGTTTCATAAAATAGCTAATTTTTTTTGAAATATGGACTCTATTTCTGACCAAGAAAACCAGCAATAAATCTGAGTCAGATTAATAGGCACCATCACATCATCCAGTAGTCTGAGCAATTCATATCCATAGCTGTAGTTGTTACACGCAGAACCGCACGTTGATATTGAATGAACGATTAAAAACACTTTGGTTAAATATGGAAGAGCTTGATACACTTGATTGGGCCGCTACCGACATTTCAATTGTAGAGCAGCTAAAGGCAACTATATAATGGTTAATAATATTTAATAATCGTATACTGGCTAATAGCTTAAATAGCTTGTTCTAAATATACGAATAAGGCGGTTATTTTATTGCACTAGTCAATAAAGTATGCTCTTCATCTTTTTAGTTTAACTGATCATCAAGAAGACCTATGAATATAAAATCTACTATAGACCAGAACAATGACAAGGCGCCCACTCGGACTGAAAAAGACTCACTGGGCGAACAAGCGGTTCCTGCTACTGCCTTATATGGTATTCAAACTCAAAGAGCGCAACAAAACTTCAATATTACGGGGGTGCCAATCAGTCATTTTCCTGAGCTGATTAAAGCACTAGCCATGGTTAAATGTGCTGCTGCTAGGGCTAACCACCGCCAGGGCTTGCTCAGCGATGATAAGGCCAAAGCTATTACCGATGCGTGCGCGGAGATTATTCATGGCGAGCATCACGATCATTTTATTGTCGACTTGATCCAAGGTGGCGCCGGTACCTCAACCAACATGAATGCCAACGAAGTGATTGCTAATATCGGTTTGGCCAATATGGGTTTTGAGTACGGTCAATATGATCATATGCACCCTAACAATGATGTAAACCGCTCTCAGTCGACCAATGATGTTTATCCAACCGCTGCACGCTTAGCGATTGTATTTTTTGCAAAGTCTCTTAAAGAAGCAGTCGCCAAACTACAACACAGTCTGGCTGCTAAAGGTCAAGAATTTAGTGACGTCCTCAAAATGGGCCGCACCCAACTGCAAGATGCGGTACCTATGACCTTGGGCCAAGAGTTTAACGCCTTCGCCAGTGATTTAGGCAGTGAGACGGCACGCATCGAACACACCTGCCAGCAATTATGTGAAGTGAATTTAGGTGGCACCGCTATTGGTACCGGTATTAATGCGCCCAACGGCTATGCCCACTTAGCTGTCAGCGAATTAGCAGATATCAGTGGTTTGCCAGTAAGGCTCGCTGAAAACCTTATGGCGGCTAGCTCCGACATGGGCGACTTTGTCACCTTCTCTGGTACGCTCAAGCGCTTAGCCATTAAGTTATCTAAACTAAGCAATGACTTACGACTGCTATCGAGCGGCCCACGCACTGGTTTCAATGAAATCAATCTACCCGCCGTACAACCAGGATCGTCCATTATGCCAGGCAAGGTTAACCCGGTGATCCCTGAAGCGATGAATCAAACCGTGTTTCAAGTGATGGGCACTGATATGACGATTAGCATGGCAGCAGAGGCCGGCCAGCTACAGCTAAACGCTATGGAACCGTTAATTGTTTATAACTTGTTGAATAACTCACGCATGTTAGAGAAGTCGATTCGTATGCTTGATGAACGCTGTATTCAGGATATTACTGCCAATAAAGAGCGTTGTGCGCAACACGTCGAAAACAGCATCGGCATTGTGACTGCACTCGTGCCACATATTGGGTACGACAACGCTAGCCGTATCGCGAGCCAAGCCTTGCGCAGCGGCTTAGGCGTTGCCGAAATAGTCAGGCAAGAGCAGCTGCTAAGTGATGAAGAACTTGCGGCGATTTTATCTCCTGACACCATGATTAACAACATTTGAGTCGCCTTTTTCTTATCAAAAGAGTAGTGCCGACTCGCCGTGTATACGCCTATGAGTAAAACAAGGCATGCTTTACTCATAGGCGTGAGGTTGGATATATTTGAGATTATCTAACACGTCTAAAAAGCGCTAATGGCCTTGCTTGAAGAAGGTGGTGCATCTTTAGATTCAGTGCTGAAAACAATATATTTACTTTCTGATATGGGGAGTTTCGCGGCATTTTATGGCGATTCCCCTTCTCTTCTTCTAAGAGAATACTATGCTTACTGTATTTAAAAATAACTTTTATACCGGTCAAAAGTCACCTCTATTTACTACAGAATCTGCTAAGAAAATACGTGAATTTCACCTTCAAATTTATGGCTATAAACCGACGCCTTTAGTCTCGTTACCACTATTGGCAGAAAAATTGGGTATAAAGTCCATTCTAGTTAAAGATGAATCTCATCGCTTCGGACTTAATGCGTTTAAAGTGCTAGGCGGTTCTTATGCTTTAGGAAGTTTGTTGGCTGAATACCTTAAAGTTGATATTAAAGAAATCGATTTGCAAACAGTCTCTACTAAGTTAGAGAAACCTCTGGTGTTTACAACAGCAACAGCTGGTAATCATGGCACTGGAGTTGCGTGGGCTGCTCGCGAAATGGGTCAAAAGGCCGTTGTCTATATGCCGAAAGAGTCATCATTAGTGAGTGCCGAGCGTATTCGAGGGCTGGGTGCAGAATGCATCATAACAGACATAAATTATGACGATACGGTTCGCTTGGCAAATAAGATGGCAGAAGAGAACGGCTGGATTCTAGTGCAGGATACCGCTTGGGATGGTTATGAAAAAATACCGACCTGGATCGCTCAAGGATATATGACCATGGCCGATGAAGCGATTGAACAAGCAGCTGCTATGCATGAAGGAACGCCAACTCATGTGATATTACAAGCAGGTGTCGGTTCGATGGCTGGCGGAGTACTTGGTTATCTTGCAGACAAACTTGGCGCAGATAACTTTGAAACCATTATTGTAGAACCTTCAGCAGCTGACTGTATTTTTCGCTCAGGTACCAGTGCGCAAGGTAATATTGTGAATATCACTGGCGTGCTAAGCAGCATCATGGCAGGTCTTGCTTGCGGTGAACCAAACCCAGTCACAGATTGTAGCAATTACTTTGCTCAAGTCGATGACAATGTAACAGCAGCCGGTATGCGAGTACTTGGTAGCCCCTTAGTAAATGATCCTCAGGTTATTAGTGGGGAATCTGGTGCAATCTCACTTGGTTTGCTTTATAAGCTTTGTACTGATACCTCAAATCGTAATCTACGTGAAGAGTTAGGGTTAAATCAAGACTCTGTGGTCTTGGTGTTTAGCACTGAAGGAGATACTAATCCAGGTAGATATAGAGACATTGTCTGGAATGGCAATTATTAGAGTATATGAAAAAAGTAAGCTCTGATTTTTAGGAGTCGATTGCTTGATGCTTTATTACAGAGCGGAGATATAATCTATTATCATGATTTGGTGTACCAATAAAGCTATGAGAATAGATAACAAGCCATCATCGATACTATTAAGTATATTGAGATAGAATGCATGAGGAGCAATTAGAAAAGTGATATATGCTGAAAGCATCGTAGAAATGCATGTAGCAAAGTAAACAAGCCTTTCATACTTTCTTTCAAAGAGTGTTTATTAAACAGGTGTTGTTTGGACGCTATACAAGGCGTTCATCAGTGTCGATCTGCTACAGCCTTGGAGCAAGGGTTCAGGAAAGCCGGAAAATAAAAAAGAGGACTTCCTATCGCAAATTGTGGCACGTCTGAATGAGCTATTCAAAACTGATAATGTTACTGGTAAATAAATTCTTAACTACGTCAACAACATAGCCCATTGTGATGCATATATTCATCACGATGGCGGAAGCTGTCTTCTGAGAGAGTTCCTGCGGCCAATTGATTGACAAAGTCATGATTAATATAGTCATTCCATATGGAATAATTATTACTTAGCGTTTGGTAATCTATAGTTTTAGCTTATTTTTATGAGGGTATGATAACGTTGTGAATGGTAAATAGTAAACAAACGGGAGATGCTCAACTAACTGAGCCATCACCTTAATGGTTAGTTTTTGGGTGCTAGACTTACTTGATCTGCAAGACTGCATAAAACTTTTTTTAGATGGCTTGCTTGTCTCCTTTTGGTAAGTGTGGAAACAATCGGACTGATAAAGTGGGATTAAACAGGACTTTATAAGACATAAAGACCCTTATTATAGTATATCGAATAGATTGTCAAGGAGTTATTGAGAGGTATATTGCAAGATTTAAAAATTGTTTCCTATGCCAGTACTCAATGCTTCAGGTTCGCGGGCATCCTGACAAACTCACTACTTGTTCTTCACAATCAAGCTAAATTATTTTGGACACAAGTAGTGGTGAGATCGATATTTTTATTTTAAAGTAAAAATCGGCTCACATGAAACGTCAACATCCTCGAATTTCTTGATACCTTTGTTTTTCTTATTGTTCCACACGACGGCTAAACCTGGATAGGTCATTAGCACGGATATTATCGGACTTAAGAAACTCATGAAGGCGTATGGAGAAAATTCAAAGCGGCTAATGCCTAACGTTGCTGCTGTAAATGCACCAAATGTAGTCCAGGGCATCAGAGGCGCCAACATCAGTCCTCCTTCACTCACAATACGAGTGTAGTGGCATAATAAGCCTTCATAGTATTGTATTTTGTACGAGTAGTAAGAAATCTTAAACAACGATTTCCATAATATTAGCTAAAGAAAGCCTGTTTTCTGATAGCATCCTTTTAAGGTTTTACAGCCAGTTTGATTCAAGTAAGCCAATTTGCTCTATTAGTAGCACATTACCCTCGTACGCGACTTAAATTAACTGCACCAGTTTTGGACGAAGTAGAGTATCATCTGGTTTTTTATATATAGAAGGCTGCGTTTTATATGGCGATGTTCTTTCACAAACTGCACCAATTTATTTTTAGCAAGCTTAGCGTCTTACTGTTTGGTTGAGATATTCAGATATGCTCTAATGAATATGACGAACACAACAGCCTAGTATAAATGGTTCAATTAAGGTATACATACCCTAATCCATTTAGGTTTTATTGCAAATAACTTACGCGGTATTCGATATGTATACAGTCCATCGCATCTAAGATAATAACCTTCATTTCAAATGAGCTATGCTGAAGAAACCGTAGAGATAAACTTGGTAAACTAACGACTCGACAAGGAGTTTACCATGACCAAGA
>NZ_CAJHBT010000035.1 GCF_904846675.1 Psychrobacter urativorans
AGCGTCAGTGCCAATCCGGCAATCACTATCATAGGCCAAAATATCGTCAGCAGTGATTGGCGTGTATTAGAGGAAATATGTTCAGTTCTCATGAATAAAAAGATGTCCTTGGTAGCCAAAAAGGCCGACGCGGAACGCCGACTTTTGCCATGTTATACCTTTTTTAGCATTTATGAGGCTTTACCATTGATGCCCATAGTCTATCTATATCGCTATCACAGACTATTTTTAACTTAATAGCCCAAGCGATATTACTGGGAACGCTATTAAGATGACTAATCGAATCAAGTCAGAGACAATGAAGGGCGCCACCCCGCGAAACATATCAGCAAGCTTGATATGCGGTGCCACCGCTTTAATCACAAAGATATTCATACCCATTGGGGGTGTAATAAGCCCGAGCTCTACGGTTAATACTGCAATAATACCAAACCAAACGGGATCAAAGCCTAGCGCTAAGATAATTGGATAGACTACCGGAATGGTAATAACTAGCATGGCCAAGGCATCCATGAACAACCCAAGCAAAAAGTACATGATCAAGATACAGATTAAAACGATCATAGGGCTAACGGCTAAGCCACCGATCCACGCTGCTAGCGTGTTAGACATTTGCGATACAGAAATGAAATAACCAAGCGCTTCTGCACCTAAAAGCATAAAGAATACCACGGCAGATAACGCCAACGTCTCAGTTAGTGAGCGCTTTAGCCCATCCAGTCTCATGCCTTTAACAAAGGCATAGGCCCAAGCAGCGAAGGCACCTACGGCTGCCCCTTCAGTGGGAGTAAATAAGCCAAAGAAAATACCCGCGATAATAACAATAAAAATAAAGCTAAAAGGTATAAGCCCTGTCAAGGACAGTATCTTAGCTTTCCACGAGGTTCTCTCGCCGCGTGGAGCCAGATGCGGCTTCCAGCGCACCATAATCATAACCGTAATAGAATACATCACTATGCCTAAGATACCCGGTAAAAACCCAGCAATAAACATATCGCCAACTGATTGTTGGGTCAAGATAGCATAGACAAGAAGCGCGATACTCGGTGGAATCATGATCCCTAAGGTACCACCAGCAGCTAAAGCCCCACAGGCAAAACCAGGCTGGTAACCATGTTTTTCCATTTGTGGCAATGCCACTCGAGCCATAGTAGACGCAGTCGCTAACGAGGATCCTGAAATAGAAGCAAAGATGCCTGATGAGCCAATACCAGCAATACCAAGGCTACCTCTAACGCCACCAAATATAGTACGAGTAGAGTCGAATAGTTTGGTCGCCATACCAGAATGAGTGGCGAATACCCCCATTAATATAAATAGAGGAATGGCACTAAAATCATATTTTGCTAAGACATCTACTGGGATATCCTTTAACATCTGCAGGGCGTTACTAGGTGCAGTTACGGCACCAAAGCCTACCAAACCCACTCCTAACATCGCCAAGGCAACAGGTACCCTCCCGACGACTAATAAAATCATGCACACTAAACCGATAGCACCAATAATTTCTGGACTCATGCGCCTGTCTCCTCGGCGTCAAAAAACTCGCCCGTTTTGAAAATATTGATGGATTCGATAAGGGCTCGAATAGCGAGCAAGGCACTTAAGAACGAACTTAAGGCGTAAATGGGCATCATTGAGATTCTAAGATCTTGAGTCACTTTACCGAAATGGACGGCATCGACTGCACTTTCATACAGTCCCCATGTGAACACGATACCTATTAAGAAAAACCCCATCATGAAGGCACCCATCATGTACCCTTTAATAGACTGCGGCATTTTTTGGGTAAAAACGTCTACTATAATCTGGGAACGTTCCACAAAGGCGGCAAAGGCGGCGAGCAATGCAAAAAGCATGAAATAGGAGACAATCTCCACACCACCTTTAATAGTAAACCCAAGCTCACCACCAGTGAGCTTGAATAAATAACGAGTGGCAACATCTGCAATAGTGGCGACAACAATGATGATTAAGCTGACACCACCAATGAACTGACATAACCTTGAAATAAAATTACTGACTTTGACTAAAAATACCATGTGACATCTCCTACCTCATCAAAAGCTGATGAAATGCTATTGGAGTAGCTAGATATGGTAAGCAGAGCAGCTTGCACTGCTCCAAAAGATAGATTTATTTTCATCTTAGAATCCTTTCTTGATGGTTAGATATTTTACTGCTTTTGGGTCGTGTTCTAAATCATTGTTGTATTAGCTTAGCACCCGTATTGGCTTGTAACTCATCAAAAGTTAAACCAGCGACCATCTTACGAACCATCAATCCCTGATCGGTAACGTCAATCACCGCTAAATCAGTATAGATTCGATCGACACATTTTTCACCAGTGATAGGTAAATTGAGTGTCTCAACAATTTTAGGCGCACCATTCTTGCTGACATGATCCATCATCACATAGACTTCCTTAGCGCCAACGGCTAGATCCATTGCGCCACCCACTGCGGGAATATCTTTTGGTCGACCTAAGAACCAGTTGGCAATATCTCCATTTTCAGCTACTTCAAAGGCACCAAGGACGCATAAATCAATATGGCCACCGCGAATCATAGTAAAGGAATCGCCATGGTGGAAATAACTACCGCCTTCAAGTAGAGTGATGTATTGTTTGCCCGCATTGATTAAATCGCCATCCTCTTCACCTTCGGCAGGTTCAGGCCCCATCCCTAAAACACCATTTTCACTGTGTAAAAAAATGTCTTTATCTTCAGGTAAGAAGCCAGCGACCTTCGTTGGCTGACCAATCCCTAGATTGACATACATACCTTCTTCAATATCTTGAGCAACCCACTTGGCAATCTCATCAACCGACCAGGGTGTATAATTATTCATTATGTCTCTGCTCCCATACACACAACTTCATGGACGAAAATACCTGGTGTAATAATATGCTCAGGATCCAAAGCGCCTAACGCGACCACTTCACTGACTTGGGCAATCGTGTGCTTCGATGCCGTGGCCATAATGGGGCCAAAGTTACGAGCGGCTTTACGGTAAGTTAAGTTACCCCAGCGATCACCCTTAAAAGCTTTTATAAGGGCAAAATCACCTTTAATCGGATATTCCAATACATAATTCACGCCATCAATGGTGCGTGTTTCTTTACCTTCGGCAAGCAGGGTTCCATATGCGGTCGGCGTATAAATGGCACCAAGACCACTGCCAGCCGCTTCAAGTCGTGCCGCTAAAGACCCTTGTGGCACTACTTCAAGTTCAATCTTTCCAGCTCGGTATAAATCATCAAAGATATACGAATCATGTTGACGCGGGAAAGAACAAATAATTTTACGCACACAACCGGCTTTTAATAACAAAGCCAGGCCTGTATCACCATTACCCGCATTATTACTAACAATCGTTAGATCCTTAGCATTATGCTCGATCAGTGCATCAATCAATTCTGCTGGTTGACCTGCCAATCCAAAACCGCCTATCAAGATGGTTGCCCCATCATGGATATTACTCACGGCTTCAGCGGTGGATTCCGTCACTTTATTTAACATTGAACCATCCTGTGTAAAATGGGTTATACCTACAAGTATGTACATCTGAAATAGCGAGCTATATTGAGCAACAGCTCATAATATTTCGAGTGAATAAGCTGGTGATACTCAGTAATTTCAACGATTAGAATTACTAAACCTGAATTGTCTACTCTAGTTTTTCAAGTGATAACCCAACATAGTTCTCAGCAATGTTCATCTTCCCTGCTTCCGAGTTAATGAAGTAGTCAAACTCAGCCTGTTGTACACGGAAATCAAAACGACTGGCACTTGGAAAACGATGTAAGAGAGTAGTCATCCACCATGAGAAGCGTACTGATTTCCAAACCCGTGCTAGGCATACTTCTTGATAGCGAGGAATTAAATCCGTACGGCCTTCTTCATATATTTTTACAAACAGACGGAATGCGGTTTCCACATCACTCGCAGCAAGGTTCAATCCTTTAGCGCCGGTTGGTGGTACGATATGTGCAGAATCCCCTATTAAAAACATCTTGCCATATTGCATGGTTTCACAGACATAAGAACGCAATGGAGCGATACTCATTTCTAGTGCGGGGCCCGTGATTAAGCGTTCAGCCATTTCTGCTGGAATACGGAGTTTTAACTCATCCCAGAACTTTTCTTCCGTCCAGTCTTCAATTTTATCGGTGTCAGGCACTTGTAAATAATAACGACTTCTAGTTGCCGAACGCATTGAACATAAGGCAAAACCACGCTCATGGGCACAATAAACCAATTCCTCATTGACTGGCGGTGTATCGCTCATTAAGCCTAACCAGCCAAATGGATAAACCTTCTCATACTCTTCTATCTTGTCTGCAGGGATAGATTTTCTTGAGACACCGTGGAAACCATCACAGCCTGCAATATAATCACAGTCTAAACGCAGTGATTCACCATTATGTTCATAAGTAATATAAGGCGTGTCTGATTCAATATCGTGTGGCTTCACGTTATCTGCTTTATAAATAGTGGTGCCACCATCTTTTTTACGCTCAGCCATCAAATCACGAGTGACTTCAGTTTGACCATAAACGATCACATGTTTGCCATCACTATATTTTTCAATATCTAGATGATGGTGCTCGCCTTGGAAACTAAAGTCAGTCCCGGTATGGATTAATCCATCTTCATCCATGCGCGCACCCGCACCCGCTTCACGAATTAAATCTACGGTACCTTGTTCTAAAACGCCCGCACGGATACGTCCTAAAACATATTCTGCGGTTTGGCGCTCTAAAATAACATTGTCTATCCCAGCTTTAGTGAGTAACTGACCGAGCAATAAGCCAGACGGACCTGCACCAATGATGGCCACTTGAGTTTTGTTAGTCATGAAATCCCTCTCATTGTCTAATTAAGTACGATTGTTAATTAAGTAAAACTGCTAATTAAATATGTTTACTGTTTACAAAACGCTTTGAGTTTAAAAGTCAAAAAAGACAGTTTCGCCATCACCTTGTAGGCATATATCAAAACGATAACGAGGTTTACCCTCACCTTCTTCTTTAACCGCTATCAAGGTCTTACGACGTTCTGTCGATGGAATACCATTTAAGATTGTGCAGTTATCGTTGGCTGCTAGTTCGTCGTCAAAATACGCTCTGGTTTGCAAATGCAGATTAATACCACGGGCAAAAACAGCGATATTGACGTGAGGGGCCATGGGCTTACCATCAAAGTCAACTTGACCTGGTTTGACAGTATTAAAATAAAACTGTCCATCTAAAGCACAGGCACTACGACCAAAACTACGAAATGGTTTTTTATTATCAAAATCAGCCAGATAATGGCCTTGGCTGTCCGCTTGCCAGATTTCTATCAAGGCATCATGCACCAAATCACCATTGCCGTCATAGACGTAACCCACCAATTCGATATGCTCACCTTCAGCATCTTCACTGGCCAAGTCTTGCCATATCTCATCTGCACGCGCCTCAAAACCAGCAATCTCTAGCGCTAAGCCGATATGAACAAAGGGACCTGCCGTTTGTGAGGCTGTTTCACGCAACAAACCGGTTTCATCTTGTAATTTGTATTGGCTATACATGTCTTACTCCTCAAAATAGGTTTGTAATGCGCCGCGAACGACAACATCAAAGCGATATGCCAAGTAATCCATTGGTTTACTCATAGACATATCTAAGCGTGCAATCATCGTTTCAACAGCATCTGGATCTTTTAATACTTGTACGATCGGACACAGTGGAATCAGCGGGTCGCCTTCAAAGTACATTTGCGTGATCAAGCGTGTTGAGATCGAAGGACCCATGACTGACACGTGAATATGGGCAGGACGCCAGGTATTGACCCCATTTGGCCATGGATAAGGACCAGGGCGCACCGTGCGGAAACGATAGCGACCATCAGCATCGGTAATACAACGACCAACACCACCAAAATTAGGATCAATGGCCGCAAGATAGCTGTCTTTTTTATGGCGATAACGGCCGCCAGAGTTAGCCTGCCACATTTCAACCAAAGTATTGGCGACTGGTTTACCAAATTGGTCAATCACCCGACCATGCATAATGATGCGCTCACCAATAGGCAATCCTGCTTGAGCACCTTCTGCGCGAAAGTTCATCAATAAATCATTGTCATGTTGACCGATTTCTAAACCGTTAAAAACGGGGCCACTGCGCTCTGAAGGACTGGCATTTTGAATACTGACCAAGGCTTGATTTGGCGAACGGGCTATCGAAGTTTTATAACCTGGCGTGTATTGTGCCGGTTGCCATGCCCGATCACGAGCAAGAAAATAAGGGTAGTTATGATTCATTATGATTATCTCCATTTTTATAAAGCGAACTTTATTTATAGAACATTTTTAATGTATACAATATTAAGAAATTGGTTCACCCCAACCATTATCTTTGGCTAAAGAAAATGCGTGATTGGCTGCTGGTACGCCAGCGTAAATGGCCACATGAATCAGTACCTGACGCAGCTGTACTTCACTAATGCCCAAGCGGTGCGCAGTGCGCAAATGCAATCCTAACTCACCATCACGTCCAAGCGCAGCTAATATAGCAGTGGTCACCATACTGCGTTGTTGTACGGTTAAACTGCTATCTCCCCACAGCTCTCCCCAAGCATTGCGCGTGATAAATTGTTGGAATGGGTTGTCTAATGTGGTTGCATTTTTAGTCGCTTGTTCAACATGCGCTTCACCAAGAATACGCTTGCGTTGCACTAGCCCTTGCTCGTAGGTAATGCCTGTTTCACCGATAGTCGCGCGGGCAGCATTGGTTTGAATATAATCGACTAATTGACTTGGCATTTCAATCGATGGCACGTGACCCGAACCTTCAAATACTGTCAACCGTGCATCAGGAAAAGCGGTTTGCAAGCCTTCTAAAGCTGCTAGTGGCGTAGACACGTCTTCTGAACCGGCAAGTAAAGCAATACTATCGGCATAACCTGCTAATTTTTCACTATTGTCGACTTGTGCTATGGCTTCGCAGAGTTTGGCATAGCTTTCATCATCGCTGCGTGCTAGTTGTATTTTCCAGCCTTGTAGCACTTCAGGATACTGCTTGACATAGTCTGGCGAAAACCAACGCGGCACAATCGTTTCAGCCATTTCAGCCAAGCCCAAACGACGTACGTTCTCAGCGCGCTCTGTCCAGGCTTTCTTAGTACCGATTACAGCACCGGTGTTGGTAAGGCAAACTTGCTGTAAACGTTGTGGTGCTATCTGACACAAGCTTTGACCAATGACGCCACCGATTGACGTACCGATAAAATTAAAGCTTTGAATCTCTAAAGTATCTGCCAAATGGAGGACATCACGGGCGAGTATTTCTGCTGATACCCCTTGTTGTGCTACTCCGCTGCTACCGTGTCCCGGTAGGTCCCAGCGAATACAACGATAGTGTCCGTGTAATTGATCACATACCTCATCCCAAACATCACGACTCATTCCTAACGGATGCGCCATGAAAAGGGCGGGCAAATACGCCTCACTGCTATCTTGATAAGCAATAAGATGTGTGTCTGTCGCTAAAAATGCCACTCTTATTCTCCCGCTCGTGAAACTATCAAGGCAATTCCTTGCCCAACGCCAATACACATGGTGCAGAGCGCCCGATCTTTTTTAGTACGTTGTAATTCATGGATAGCAGAAATCAAAATACGCACCCCGGAAGCACCTAATGGATGGCCTAAAGCAATAGCACCACCTTTAGGGTTGATGCGCGCATCACGATCGTCTAGACCCAATTCGCGTGAGCAAGCTAATGCTTGTGCAGAAAAAGCTTCATTGAGTTCAATGATATCAATATCATCTAAACTTAGATTAAGGCGCTTTAATAATTTCTGAGTAGCTGGTACAGGACCAATACCCATAATTGTTGGTAGCACACCGGCAGTAGCCATGCCCTCAATTTTTGCCATAGGTGTCAAACCGTATTTCTTCACGGCGGCTTCACTTGCAATTAACATTGCTGCAGCGCCATCATTGATGCCAGAAGCATTACCGGCGGTCACACTACCGTTCTCATATAAGGGGCGTAGTTTCGCTAATGCCGCTATATCCGTGTCTGGACGTGGATGTTCATCTTTATCAACGATGATCGGTTCTTGTTTACGCCTCTCGATAGTAATTGGTGTAATTTCAGCAGCTAAGCGACCATCGTTTTGTGCTTGTGCAGCTTTTTGCTGCGACCATAAAGCAAAGTTATCTTGATCTTCGCGAGAGATATTAAATTGTTCCGCCAGATTCTCAGCCGTGCGTGGCATTGCTTCTGTACCATACATTGCATCAAGTTTTTTATTAATAAAGCGCCAGCCCATAGTGGTGTCTTGTAGTGTTTGACGGCGATCATAAGCCTTTTCTGCCTTACCTATCACAAATGGAGCACGTGTCATTGACTCAACACCTCCAGCGAGTGCTAATTCCATCTCACCACTGACGATTGCACGGAAAGCTGTCCCCACTGCATCCAAACCAGAACCACATAAGCGATTAATAGTGGTTGCAGGCACCTTTTCTGTTAAACCAGATAATAAGCTGCTCATGCGCGCCACATTTCGATTGTCCTCCCCACTTTGGTTCGCGCATCCCATGAAAACATCTTCAATCGCACTGTGATTAAAGTCAGGAGCATCTTCCAATACCGCTTTGATGACTTGTGCAAGTAAATCGTCAGGACGAATGTCGGCTAGAGAGCCACCATAGCGGCCTACCGCTGATCGTTTTGGATGACAAATATAGACTGCAGTCATGTTTCTCTCCTAGGGGCTCTATTATTAACGTTTAATTTAATTAGTTTGGTTTTATTTGTTCTTCATTAGAATTAATGTTCTTATAGTGAATTAAATTATACCTTTTCTATTACTCTGTCAATCTAATTATGTGTTTTTATTACCTTAGATTCGTTTAGGAATGATTTAAAATATAGTAATTATTTAAAATGAAACTATCACCGATAGCCTGTAATTTTTTTAAAATAAAAAAAAGACCCAAGTCTGGGTCTTTTTTCACTTCCTTAACTTCACTACATCAAAAAAGAAGTGTGCTTAATTCAAAAAAACCCTACACTTCTTTTATATTACTTATCCCAGTTTGGATCCAGTCTGTTCATCAATCGGTAGTAAGCTGGCCATTCAGGAAGTCTAACTTGAGCACCCGCTTGCGCGTCACCGCCTTCAAACTGCTCTCTGGTTAGTTCCATAGCCTCTTCGCTGATTTCATTTAACTCGCCACCTGAAGCCATC
>NZ_CAJHBT010000036.1 GCF_904846675.1 Psychrobacter urativorans
CAACGGCTTGTATAAAACTGAGGTCATTCATTATTTAAAAGACAAGTGGCAGGGTCTAAACGACGTAGAGCTTGCAATCCTCGACTGGGTAGATTGGTTCAATAAAAAGCGTCTGCATAGTGCGATTGGTTATGTGTCGCCATTTGAGTTTGAATCGATGTATTATGAGAGTTTAGTCCCGTCAGGAAAAGCCGCCTGACTCCAATAAAACAGTCTCCGATATTGTCGGGGCGGTTCACTTTAAGATGATAAAATGTTGCACAAAAACCATATTCTACAGACAAAAAAAAGCCCCAGTCGTTAAACTGGGGCTTTTTGAATCTGGTAGGCGTAACTAGATTCGAACTAGCGACCTCTACCATGTCAAAGTAGGTCGACTAAATCACGAAATATGACGTTATCTTACATGCATTGATTTTATTGCCTTAGAGGTATTATATAATTAGAAGTACACGAAGTAAATTAATATAATTTAAAGTTTAATACGTATTTAGGCACTATAGTTTTATAGTGTTTTCACCTCTACTCCACCACCAAAAAATTAATAAAGACCACTATTATCATGTGTTTTTTATATTTTATCTTCTCAACCTAGACTGATTAATAGGTGTGATCACACTTAAATTGCATTAATTAGGCTGTCTATTTAATGCATAATCTGCGGAGAATAGTATTACTAGTCACTGTAAACTAAGAGTAAATAATTAAACATATGTCCTATCTTCATGAACACCCAGACTGAACTGAGTGCCATTGGTCAGTTGTGTGCGGATATTACAAGGCCGTTTGCTCGGAAGGTTGCTAACGCTAGGGTTCGATCTCAACGTTGAGGCACAATTAGATGCTGTGACTTTAGAGATCGTTAAAACTTCAGAAATTGAGGGTAAGTCATTAAATAATGAGCAAGTACTGTCTTCTGTCGCGCGACATTTAGGTGTAGATGACGGTGGTATGCCAACTGCTACTCGTGAGATTGATGCGGTAGTGGAGATGATGCTAAATGCTACCTATCATTATCAATAACCATTATTGTTGGGGGATTTATTCGGATGGCATAAGGCGTTATTTCCAGATGGATGTAGTGGACTTTATCGTATCAAAGCAGGCAGTATCTGTGATGACACTCAAGGACCTATGTGATAGAGGCTGTCAGTACTGTAGCAACAAGTATCGTAAAATCATCAAACAGCATGAGTTTAGGGGTTCCATGTCACGACGTGGCAACTGCTTTGACAACGCGCCGATAGAAAGCTTCTGGGGCGTATTAAAGAATGAGCTGGTTTATCACCAAGACTATAAAACAAGATTCAGAGCTATCAGCGATATCACTAAATATATTGAGCTGGATTACAACCAAACTAGAATCCAGAAGGGTTTAGGCTATAAAACGCCAAGGCAGATATGGTTTGACTTTTACCGTCAGGCTGCTTGATTAAAATCTCCCAAGTTAGTTTCTACGGGATTGACAGCATAGGTCAAGGGTAATTAGGCTGAATATATTCAATAAAGATATTATCTGCAGCTGCCCAGTCGATAAAGATACGTGACGTGAACTCACTGCCATTATCTATGCAAATTTGCTGTGAATAGTTACAGTATCGAATTAAAGGCTCGTTAGAACAGCACATTTACGTTTCTTATTATCATTATTAGACCACTGATTACCATTAGCATGAGCAGCATTATTCTAAACTGACTAATACTCATTCCCGCCAAAAAGCGTTTGCCAATGATATTGCCAATAACGGCACCTAGTCCTAATACAAGACCATACACCCAGAGCTTGACAGTGAGTATGCCAAAAAAGCGTAGCTGCCGATTTGTACAATACCTACAAAAAAAGAATTGGCAGTTTTGGTGGCAATAAGGTTTTCTTTTTCTAGTCCAGCATTCATATAAAAAGGGTTAAGTATAGGGCCGAGACCACCCACCAATGTGCTCATAAAAGCAATGATAAAGCCCAAAGGTATAAAACCTACTTTTGGCATATCAAATGTTTTATTTACTTTACCAAACTTATATTGGAAAATAGTAGAAACTAAAAACGCGCCAACCAATAACTGAATTTAGCCTGCATCTAAACGACTAAAAACCAATGCTGCCAGCCACGCCCCTACGATGGCACTTGGTACATAGTATTTAGTCAATGACCAATCAATATCATTCCAGAATAGATACAGCCGCGAGGCATTACTAATAAAGGTAGCCAAATTGATCACAGGTGGCGCAACCGCTGTCCCTATCATCCAAGAGGTGACTGGTATAAGTAACTATATGTATGAGCGTGCACGACGTTTTGGGTGTAGTAAGTCAGGCATTGAAGCGGCTTTAAAACGCCTTGGTATCAGCAAAAAAAAGACCTTGGGTAATCATCCCAAGCATAAGACACTTATCAAATAGAATTAAGCTGCGTTGCTTAGTTTCTGTATACCCAAAAAATGACAATAAAAAATCCAATTCTAAATACTTAGTTTTAACGTCTAGAATTGGATCGATAACACAATGATATTTACTCGTTAAGCTAATAATTAGCGTTCTGATTAGTCTATCATGTGTTGGTATTTTTTCTTGATTGTCAGCAACATTATTGCGATTTTCTTTTACATTCGCTACCAATTCTTTAGGGTGGATTACCAAGAGTTAGGTTAGTTGCTACATTTAATTGTCTATTAATAATCTGATAAGCAAAAAAAGGCCGATACTCACAGTCATAAGTATCGGCCTTTCTATTATTACGTCAGACTACTGTTCAGCAAATTCAATCTGAATACTTAGGGTTAGGTTGTTAATTGTTTTCAATAATGTATGTTTGCTTTTATGGCTAGTATTAATGAATAGTCAATTAATTTCTACGCATACCTTGACCCTGTTGACCTGATTTCATTCTATCCGCCATTAGTTGGTTTAGCTGTGCACGCTGCTCAGGGGTCAGTATCTGTAACACAGCATTGTGGTTTTTCATAGGCTCGCCACGGTTATTTTGCATAATTGATTGAATTTTTGTTTGTTGGGTAGTGGTCAAATTAAGCTGAGATAGCGGACTACTTGCACCCGGACTGACACTTTTATTCTGCATCATATTGTGGGGAGTTGTATCTGTTGCTGGACTCGTATTAGCACAAGCAGTTATTGCAAGTAAACTAGAAACGGCTAACGCTGAATTTATTAATAACTTTTTCATTATAATATCCTTCACTTATTGCTTTAACGCTTAAAAGTTTGTAGATAAGCGCGTAATACAGTATACGCTGTCGATAGGACCTATCATAGACAGATTGGTGTTACGAGGGGTCATGAAAGATTAAGAAAGGTAATGTTTATAGCATATTTTCATCAGTGTGCCTGATAATATGAAAAACAATGCTATTGAACGGTGAACCGATGTCAACTGCTAGTTCATTAGTTATTCCCAGTAAGACATACCTTTTGATCATAAAAGCAGCTCATCTACAAAATCCTTAATATTTAGCCTAAAAAAAGGCGATAGTGCTTTATGCATATCGCTTTTTTCAATGATGTAAGAAATAATTTAGCTAAGGATCAAATCCTTCTCTGCTAAGCTTGAAAGATAAGCACTGCGACTTTTATAGCGCCCTTTATTACCAGCTACTTTCGCATCAATCAAATGGATTAATCGACTGGGCAGCGTGACGTTTACTTTTTCAGTTTTACCAAGGTAGCGACTCATGTCGACTGCAACAACGCCCCATGTCATACCTTCATAATCTAGATTATCAACATATTTTTCAATATCACTGGGTAAAGGTATCTCTAACCCTGCTTCTGCTAGACATTCTAAATGACCAGCAATTGCCTCAGCAGCATTAGCAAATACTTCGTTATAATCATCGGCAGCTGAAAAACAACCAGCAATGTCAGGCACGATAATACCATGTGCGGTATCTTTGTCGCCTCGTTCGATCGCAATTGGATATAACATAGTGTTAATTCTCCATTATCATGGGGTTATGCGTGATCGTGTAATGAATAGCAATATCATCTACGCAAGCCCCGCTTGCTTCAATATATTCTTAACCGTTCCTTTGGGTAAGTCCTTTTTCGGATGGGGTATAGTCACTAAGCTAAGTTTCTTATCGTGCTTGAAGTGATGATGGCTACCTGTTGTTCTTATCAAATACCAGCCATCAGATTGTATTATTTTCATCAAATCACGACTATTTATAATCTTCTCTTGCTTTCTAATGACTGTATTATAACTCTAGAGTTATAAATAATCAAGATATTATAGTTTTTCCATTTTAATATTCAAAGTAAACCAATGTCCCAAGTTCGATAGAAAAAACTGATTTTTAGCTGAATAACTCCGACTATCCATGGTGACATGATGCTGCTTTCAATTGGTAAGTAATGCTCTTAGCTGTGTTCATTTAATCAACTGATATTATGGGATGACTAATTGGGTTTGGTTTCCTACCAAGGCTTCGAACTGTCAGGTGTAGACAAGGCATTTTAAGAACTTCTTATATCAAATATTGTCTTTTAACATCAATTTCAATAACATCAGGGCCTTGCTACAATCTCTCTTTTCCTGCTTTTCTCCTAATCAAGCAACCCAACAGTAAGCTTTTCTAGAAAATACTAATGTTTTTAGTTTTTGAAATACGATATTTAATAGCATTCGCTTGATCGAAAAACCATTTGCTAGATAAAAATTTACGTTAATAGAATAGAGCTTTGAGATGTATATTTGTATCGGTACGTTGACTAGACAAGAGTGCTAGCATAATATCGATTATAAATATGTTCTACACAATATTATAAAAAGGATAAAAACCATGTCAAATAAGTCTTTGAATAATAAAGAGCTAAGAAAGCTAGATAAGAAACTTGAGAAAGAGCAAGAAAAGCTAGATAAGAAAGACGAGAAAGAGCAGAAAAAGCTAGATAAGAAATATGAAAAAGAGCTAAGAAAGCTAGATAAGAAACTTGAGAAAGAGCAAGAAAATCTAGATAAGGTGATTCAGAAAATGCAGGATAAAATACATAGTAAGGTTCAGAAAAAACAAGATAAGAAATGGCAATTCTAAAGAATCGGTAGCCAATTCAAATGAAAACCGCAATAACACTACTGATAATAAAGAAAAATACTAAAAAATGATAGACCAATCAGAAAGCTGATTATTAGCTTAACAAATAAATGTCATTGTGTTATCGATCCAATTCTAGACGTTAAAATTAAGCGTTTAGAATTGGATTTTTTATTGTTATTTTTTGGGTATAGCGTAATGTTTTGAGTGTGGACGGCACTATAGGAACTAAACTGTCAGCTATAGTCCCAGTGTTTACTGACTTTCTCTATTTCTATTTTATTTTATACCAACAAGTGATTTGTAGGTTGGTTAAATCAGTAGCCTTGTACAGATGGATTCAAATATGCAAAGTAAGCTATCACTTGTAATAGTAATCATCTATCTTACTTCTAGTTTAGAAGAAGTGAGATTTGAGATAGCAAAGTGATTACCTGCCTACTAGATATAAACTATTTAAGAGAACACCTAATGAAAAAACATCTAAAATAAGTGCTATTTCTGCAGATCATCCATTTATTACAGTGCGGCTTACTGCAAACCCTTATTACACAACATGTATTACTTGATACGTATCACACCAGCAGTAACTGACTGTCCGCTACACCAACATAAGGCTAATCATAATGACACCAGTAATTAGAGTCGCCATCGCCGGTTACGGCAACCTCGGCCGCGGCGCCCAAGCCGCCATCAAGCAGAGTCCAGACATGCAGTTATTCTGTGTATTCAGTCGCCGAGATCCCGCCTCCATCATCCTGATTGACCAAAGCGTGCCCGTGTACGCCATGGACGATATTGCACAATACAAAGATGACATAGACGTGCTGATCTTATGTGGCGGCTCCAAGTCTGATTTGCCCGAGCAAGGCCCAGCATTCGCTGGTTTATTTAATGTCGTCGACAGCTTCGATACTCACGCTAAAATCCCTGAGTACTTTGCAGCTCTTGATGCGCCTGCTAAGAAAGCTGGCAAAGTAGCCATGTTGTCCGTAGGTTGGGATCCGGGCTTGTTTTCCATCAACCGCTTATACGGCGAAGCCATTTTACCGGTCGGCGAAACCTATACTTTCTGGGGCAAGGGCTTAAGCCAGGGACACTCAGATGCGGTACGCCGCGTGAATGGTGTTAAGTCAGGCGTGCAATATACCACTCCCTCAGAACCTGCCATGGCACGGGTACGCAACGGCGAGCAGCCAACGCTAAGCACCCGCGAGAAGCACACCCGCGAATGCTATATAGTGCTAGCAGATGGCGCCGATGCCGATACCGTGCGCAACACCATAGTGACCATGCCGGATTACTTTGCCGACTACGACACCGCGGTGCACTTTATCGATCAACAAACTTTTGAGCATGAGCACCGCAAGATGCCCCACGGCGGCTTCGTCATTCGCAGTGGCGTGAGCGGCATCGATAATGAGAAGAACAATCAAGTGTTGGAGTTTTCATTAAAGCTCGGCAGTAACCCTGAGTTTACCTCCAGCGTGCTAGTGGCCTACGCCCGCGCCGCCTATAAGATGAACTTGGCAGGGGATACCGGTGCGAAAACTGTGCTCGACGTAGCACCTGGCTTATTGTCGCCTAAGCCCCCCGCGCAGCTGCGTAAAGAACTGTTGTAAACGCTAGCTCTGAACTAGAAATAAAAAAGCTCTGAGCTAAAAACAAAAAGCACCAAGCCATTAAGGCTCGGTGCTTTTTTTGTGGTCTAATCTTTAGCTTGTGCAACGCTGATCGTTAAATTTTGGAGATAAAGTCTGCTAACCACTTTAAGGCCGCTATTTCCGGATCTAATGTATCTCTGGCATCTACGGTCAACATCTCGGTCACGGCCTTGGCTTGCCGCTCTTGCAGTAAGTCATTAAACTACTGGCCATCACCGCAAATTAGGTGGCTTTTCTCTGCCTAGAATTATTTAACATAAGCACCATTTTATATGAGTAAAGCGGAACTTGCCTGATAAGCAAAGTTTAGAGAAACAGAAAGAATCGTTATTTCACCCTTAGTCAGGGAGACTTAACCATCACGTACTAAAAAACTATTATGCTGAATTAAATTGACTGAAATAAAAGGATAGCATAAAATATTGAAGTATTGTCGGTTCATTGATAGGGTAGGAAAACCCCATCACCAGTAAGAAAATATCATGTCCGCTCCTAATAGTAAGACATTCACATCTATTTTTGACAATCAAGAAACCAACATGCTAAAAGAACAAGAACGGTTGGCAGAGCTTAATAGACAGGCAAAAGTTCAGCAAGTAAAGTTTAACAAGTAGAGCTGAAATCCAGTTTTCTTCCAATAAATAAAACAAACCTATCGTCACGGTAGGTTTGTTTTGAATTGTTTCAAATAATTATATTTTCTTGTTCGCCTTTTTCCCATTTAATAATATTGTTAAGTGTAATTTTGGCTCTTCTTACCATGGCTTCATCTGTTGCAAATCCGATATGTGGAACAAGAACAGTATTCGGAGCATCTAGGATAGGGTAATCTGCGGGAACGGGTGGTTCCATATCCACTCTGTCTAAACCGGCGCCAGCGATTGTCCCATTATGCAGTGCTTCTGCCAATGCATCATTATCAACAATCGGTCCAACTGCTGTGTTGATTAAGAATGAACTGGTTTTCATCAATGCTAGCTTATCTTTATCAATTAAGCTTTTGGTTTCATCTGTTAGTGGTATATGGAGGGTGACAATATCACTCGCCTCTAAGACGTCATCTAACGACTTATACTCTACACCTTTGTCTATCAGTTCCTTATTTACGCTTCTGTTATAAGCAATGACTTTACAGCCATAAGCCAAACCTAATTTAGCTATTGCGCTGCCTATGTCTCCAGTACCTAATACTCCCAAGGTTTTACCATTTAAATCAGTCTGTCTGTAGCCATTTTTTGTACCGCCCTCTCTGGTTACAGCATCTAGAGGTACGATACTACGTAACAGTGCAGTTATTAGCCCAAAAGTAAGTTCTGCTACAGAGTTGGTGCTATAACCTGCGGCATTTGAGACTTTAATGCCTTTCTCTTTACACTTTTCTAAATCGATATGATTATAACCAGTGAAGGCTACTGAAATATAAGTTAATTTTTCTGCAGTATCGATCACTTCACCACTCAGTGGCGTATTAGCGAGCACTAAAATCTCTGCATCTTTGATCCTCACCTTAAGAGTCTCATCATCTAATTTTCCATCGTCATATACCACTAACTCATGGCCATTATCAGTTAAAGGTTTTGATATTATATTTAACTCTTCATCACTGATTCCTAGAGATTCTAAGATTACAATTTTCATTTTCTATCTTTCCTCAGTTTTTTACGGTTACATTTAATAATACTGTTAAATTATTATCTAAGCGTACCATTATTCAGGCATTTTTTAAAATGGGCTATGCTGACAATACCGTAGAAACTAACTTGGGAGATATTAGTCAGACAGCTTAATGATAATTACCTATGCTATCGATTTCATAATTATTAAGTTTATATTTAACATAACCACTCTCTCATAGGAACAATAGGGGGTTTGGGGGGCTAGTAGAAGTCACTTAAGAACCAAGTAAATTAATATAATATTTTAAGCTTTTGTTATTTGGAATTTATGTGAAAATAGTCTTAAAGCTTCTTGACCTATGCTGTCAATCCCGTAGACATTAACTTGGGAGATTTTAATCAAGCAGCCTGACGATAAAAGTCAAACCAC
>NZ_CAJHBT010000037.1 GCF_904846675.1 Psychrobacter urativorans
TTAATATATAAAGTAATATTTTTTTATGGGTTATACCAGTGTGCATCACAGTGTACTTTTTGCGATCAACTCGAAGTATTTTTGATTAGGCAATCAGGCGTTATTTTTGAGTGTATTTTCTTAATAAGACTATTAATAGATTTATTGTCTTTTATCTTTCATGCAAGCTGAATATATATTATTTGTGAATTCTGCTATATATCTATTTTTCATTTGTTGGCTATATCCATAAGGTTCTTCATAAGCCATTTCTACTATAAGTCTAGCAGTTGCGTCTATAGTCATTATAGTATTCATAGCTCTTTCATTTAAATCCTTTCCATTTTTTTTGTCTAGGATGTCTACTAAGCCATTAGACATATTATCTACACCTCTAAAACTATCTATTATCGATACATCATTTTGTCTATTTTTAATAGCGTCTTCTGCTATTCTTAAAAACATAATGCATTCTTGGGTTTCATCTGCTTGAGCTGGAATTGTTGTTAGGATACTCAATCCAAATAGTATAGATAACACTAACGTGTTAGTTAACTTCATATCATTTATTCCATTAATTATTTAAATATTATGATCTATCCAAACAATCTAAATATATTTCATTAGTATACTCATTAATTGCTAGCTCTTTCATCTTATCTGTATAGTAATAAGGTTTTGTATAGGCATAAGTGGCTATAGGAACAGTCTGCTATTTTAGGGGATGCTGCTCACTAGCAGCATGAACAGCTTTTAGGATAAATAAAGCTATCTTTGATTCAGTATTCGATAATTGTCACAGGCAGCTTAATTCTATTTGTTAGGTATCTTATGGTTATGAGGGTTACCAAGGGCAATGAAAAAAATAAACCCATAAGGACTACAATATGAAAGAATTAAAGATATTAACCTTATTAGTAGTATTAGCAGTAGCTTCTACTGCTTCTATAGCTGAAGATAATACAGAAATCTGTAAGCATTATGCAAGAGTGGCAGGATCAGCTATGGAAGTTAGACAGGAAGGCCATTCAATACTAGAAGCTTTAGATATGGCTGATAATTTAAGACAAGCTAATTTAGATAAGTTGGAAGAAAATAATTTAGACTATGAAAAATATGGACATGTAATAGAAGATCAAGCAGATATGTTAAAGCAATATATTACGTATGCCTATACTAAACCTCATTACTCTACAGACGAGTACAAGAAGCAAGAAGTAAATAATTTTATAAATGAAATTTACTTAGACTGCTTAGATAGATATGAGTAATGATTCTATTATGTGAACAATCCAAAATGGTGACTAGCTGTAGTTTTTCAGTGTGACTCCCAAGTATGAAGTCCAACTGTTAGCTGTAAGTATTAATTTAACTATGTTTAATGTTATCAGTTAAGTGTTTATACTAACAATTAGACCAACGAATGGTATATGTGCTCACTCATTTTGTCAGATAATCAGATTTTACTTAATAGCTCATATCTTAAGTATCTATCATTCAAGGTGAAGTATTCGATAGTTATCGCACCCTTCTTGAATACCGCTATCACAAGATTTACCAAACCATTCTTTAGCCGTGATGATATTTTGCTTCACGCCAATGCCATTACCGTACATCACTCCAAGAGTGTATTGAGCTATAGCATTACCTTGATTAGCCGCTCTCAAATACCATTCATGTGCTTTGGCGTAATCTTGCCGCACACCTTCGCCTTTACGGTAAATATCACCAAGAGCGTTTTGAGCTATGTCATAATCCTGGTTAGCTGCCTTTAGGTACCATTCACGCGCTTTGGTATAATCCTGACGCACCCCAGTGCTACTACTGTACATCGCTCCAAGATTGAATTGAGCTATGGCATCACCTTGGTTAGCCGCTCTCAAATACCATTCATGTGCTTTGGTATAATCCTGACGCACGCCTTCACCGTTGGAATACATTACTCCAAGAGCGTTTTGAGCATCAGCATTACCTTGATTAGCAGATTTTTGATACCACTCAACTGCCTTGGTATAATCCTGACGCACGTCTTCACCATTAGCGTACATCACTCCAAGATTGAATTGAGCTATAGCATTACCTTGGTTAACTGCCTTTAGGTACCATTCACGCGCTTTAGCATAATCTTGACGTACGCCTTCGCCGTTATAATACAACGCTCCAAGATTGTTTTGAGCTATGGCATCACCCTGGTTAGCAGATTTTTGATACCACTCAACTGCCTTAGTATAATTTTGAGGCACACCTTCACCATCGGAATACATATCTCCAAGAGTTACTTGTGCTGTGGCATCACCTCGTTCTGCTAATTTTTTAGTGGTCGTAAAGTCTGCTGCCACGGCTGATACCATCATTGCGAATGATACCCCCAAAACCATTACTCCATGAGTAAGCTTTTTCTTCAGTGATTGCATAATTTTTATTTCCCTGAATAATTGAGTTTGACTCCTATGGTAGGAGGTAAAGAGTAAGCTACGAGCCCTGCTAAATAAAGGTTAAGAGTTATATAAATATTGATATACCAACAGTCGATTTCTAAATTGTTCATTAGAACCTAAGTATGAGCTAGATCACCTCAAATTTAGCGATTCGCAAGCATATCATTCTGCTCATCACAGACTTTTAACCCAATCTGTATCGCTTCACTAAGATCAGCCCCTTCCTTGATGCCATAAGACACATTTGAAGTCAGATTGCTTTGCTTTAAGGCATCTACAGCTGATTTATTAAGCGGTGTACCAACGTAAGACTCATCCGTATAACCCTTAGGCTCAAAATGCACCTCACGACCAAAGGCAGGATGAAAACCACACGAAATCTCACCTTCAGGCACTGTAAACGGATAAGGGGTCATGTGATCTGTATCCCATGACCCCTCACTTACTACAATAAAGCCTGAACCATAACGCTCATCTTCTGAATCAGTGGTACTGCACCCTATAATGGCGACAGACGCGACAGACGCGACAGACGCGACAGCAACTAGCCACCTGGACATATTGACTCGCATGGCACACCGTCCTTGTCACGGTCTAGCTTGGTGTTTCCGCATTTAAGCGCTTGTTTGGCTTGCTCACAACTGACCATTTGCGTACACACACGGGGTAAGCCTTTGCACTGTGAACCTCCTGCCCCTTTAACAAACAGCGGATGATTCACCTCAACATCGTTATAGAAGGGATTATCAGTGAGCGTCACCGCAGCATTCGATGACAGCACAAAAATAGACAACACCATGCCTAGAATAATTTTTTTCATACACCCACTCATTTATAAGACCGTGAACAGGAAAAAGGTTTTCTACACATAGTGAGAAAACCTTATATTTGTTCACTAAAGTGGACACTATATCTTTAAAGACAGAATTAATAAATCAAATCCTTCAGCCGAATTGGCTTTAGTCATTCTAGTGAAGCGTTACTAATATACAGTGAGACTAAAATTAAGTGATTAACCGCTCTCTAAGACTGCTGAAAGCCTAATTTTTGCAGATAGGGCAGATAAAATGCCTGCTTGTCCTCATTCAATAAATCAGTTTCAATTCTTGCAGCGAATTGCTTGTAGTCCTCACCTTGCTTGGCATAACTAGATAAGTCACTCATTTGCGATAGTTTAGCCGCAAATGTACCACGCTGCTTATCCGTCATTTTGAGCGAGGTAAGCATATCAGGCGTATCAATATCTCTTTTTGACTCTATCGCTTTCTTAGTCTTCGCTTTCACCTTAAACTTAAAAGTAAACCCAGTAATAATACGCCCTTGCTTATGTTGGTCATATTTGACCGTGATATCAGTATGCTCATTGATTTGCTGTACAGCGAAATCTAGTACGTACTTTTTAAAGTTGCTCATTGTTTTGTATTGCAAAGGCTCAACACCTAGCTGCTGTCTGAATTGTTCTAGTTCAAACACAGGCGTTTTTCCTACTGATCGCCATTGTATTAATAACTCATAGAGTCGAATTGCGTAGGCACTGTTTAGACTACTAATCTGCTCTATATCATAACTGGTGAATTGTTGCTCAAGACGTGTAATCAGTGGTACAACATCATGAGTGAAGCGTAAATAGACAATGCCTGTATCTTTTTCATACCCTATCTTATCTACCCAGCGACAATGAAAGCTTCTGTCCTTACCCGTTTTAGGGTTTTTATCATGGTAAGTCACATAACGATCAAATAACCCTTTAGAAGCATCTTTCATCACTGTATAGGCTGTTTCTTTATTTACATTAAAGTGTTCAGCATAACTATGCGCGTGTATCTCTAAAAGGCTATCTGGTGCAATACCTTTCCCTGTTTCCCTAGCCTCCATAATAGCTAGCAACATTAGACGCTGTTCAACTAGATCAAGTGTATAACTTGCTTGTATCAATGCGTTATCTTTAACAACTAATTCCGTCATATCCATAAGCCAAACCCATTAAATTAAGTCAGATGTTAACCTATTTTAAATAGGTTGTAAAACAGTTTATCTTTATGTGCGATAGACCTATTCATATTGTGCGATAGACCTATTCATATTGTGCGATAGACCTATTCATATTGTGCGATAGACCTATTCATATGAACGATGAAACCTTTGATTTGTAAGGTCTGTAGCGGACTTAAAAGCTTTTAAAAGCTATTAAAAGCCTTAAAAGCTTTTTTCTTAATTTAAAACTATCAATCAAATGAGACACTTATTCAATTTATACTTAGAATTACCTGTAGATATTATGCTTATAAAATACTGAATGGAACCATCAAATATCGAAGAAGACGCTTAACGCTGTAGTATTTTTCTGTATTGTTAACAAAATACCGTTCACTGTTTTTGTTTGCATTATGACCACCTTCAAGTTTACATTTTCTGTAAATTTTGATTGTCTATATATTTACGATAACTCTTTCCAACGCCTTGTTCGCTAATAGTAATACTGAAATCTTCTTTTGGTAACTTAGCAATATCATCAAAGGTATAATTTCCATGCTGATTATTACGGTTTTCAATAATGAGCCATATATTAGTTTTAAGCGTATAGGAGCCACAAGGAGCCACAAGGAGCCACAAGGAGCCACAAGGAGCCACAAGATGAGCATATAATTTCCCTGCAACAACTTCTAGCCCCTAAATATGCTTATTTAGGGGCTTTTTAATGTTTATTATTGATTGCAGGATAGGCTGTCGCCGTCAAAAATGGGGTATTTGTAGGTAGTGTTCAGTTGGTTGTTAGTCATAAGACGAGGTTTGGTTAGTGAAAAATAACGCTCTATTAGTTTTCGTTTGCTTGTGAAGTGCTCGTATTTTGCTTACCGTTTGCGTGTACCATTTTCTGTGTTTCCAAAATACCTCTGTTTGCAGTTTGCAAACTCCTCCTAATATATAAACAAAGGCTTACAGCTGATTTCGTTTGCATTTTGCAAACCAATCGATTTCGTTAAAAGTAACAATATCAGCTACTTGGCTATCCCTTTAGGGTGCGTATGGTGTAGTCATTAAATTAGGTAATTTAATGACCAAAAAGCAGGTAGAAAAATTGGTTATTTTCTGCCTGTAGTAAGCATTTTTGTAAAAAAAGGCTTATAAGAGCGTTATTACTGCATTTCTAATGCAATATAACTGCATATTTACTGCAAACCATCTATAATTATTCAGAACTACTGCATTTCTAATGCAATATGACTGCAAACCATCTATAGTTACGCAGAAATACTGCATTTATACTGCATTTATACTGCAAAAAGACTGCATTACTACTGCAAAAGTTGTGCAGACAACTAATTTTTTTATATCTAGGTAAGGTCAGTATCTATGGCTAAAAGAACGAAATTCTCAAAGTTTAAGTCGCTTTATAGTGTGATTGATAACCTACTCGACACATACACCCAAGAAGGGACTGTTGAGATACTAGCTGAAAGTCACGATTTAGAATTGTCGTTATCCACTCTAAGAAGCTATCTCTACCGTTATAAAAAACAGTTAAAAGAATTGTCTGTAGCAACAGACAATTCTAGCAGTAAGGTTGAGATCAATCATGAGGGCACTAAACAAAGGTTAGGCGATTCACAGAGTAGTGAACCGATCCAAGAAGACAACACAGACGTTAGTACTGAACCATATATACCACCGACTCGCGAAGAATTAGATGCTGCTATGAGAAAAATGATAAAGCAGCAAGAACTGGGAGAAAATAGATCTTTATTTGTTAGAAGATAAGATGCCATTTATGAATATGACTGATGTATCAGTAGCCCGCAGTAAAGTCGGTTGTAATATACATTAACTGTATTGCTTTTTAGAGGCTGATGTTGGCTGTGCGCCAGTTTTTATATGGCATTGTTAGCCATACTAGGCTGTTGCTACAGCTGTTAGCATATGTTGATTAGCTTAATCGCATTTTCGGACAAAACATGAATCACGACCTTACTCTCACAATATTTTCAATGATAGCTAGTGGTATTGTGAGTTTAGCTATTAGCGAACTCTATCGGAAGCTGCCCTTACAGAAATTGCTTACGCTTAAACTACTTCTAAATTTTAGGGAGTGTCAACAAGGCTCTAGATTAAAAGAGCTTGTTGTAATCAAAAATAATCGTCAAGACGATCGTCATTATCTATATGAGTTACAGCAGAGTCAGAATTTCTTTATTCTTCTTATAGTGACGGCTGTAGTAAATTTTGTCTTTTTGTTGATGAATAATTTTTTAGCATATCCCACCTGGTTTTTTATATTTGGTATGTTGCCAACCTATGTTGTAGAGTTCTTATGGCTGAATAAAGTGAGCTATGTAGAAGATTTAAGAGTCTATCAAAAAGGGAACTTGGAGTGGAAAAAGCGTAAGCGACGTAAAATCAGATACAAGAATAAAAAAATAAAACAGCTAGGATAGTGATAACCCAAAGCTTTAGGGTTTTTGTATGAGCGAAGCTATAGATATGATTAGATCGCTTACATTGAAAAAGCTTAATCTACACTTACGCTTTCATCAAAGAAGGACAGGTATAGCAGATAACGGTTTGCTATAGATGGTTCCGTTATTAAGGTCTATTTTGAGTGGTCTATTAATTGATTAAGGAATACAAATAGCGGGTTCCAATGGGGTATACCCAAAATAGACCCACTAAAATAATTTTTAATTTCGAGTTCTGCTAACTTTAATTTTTAATTTTTAATTTCGAGTTCTGCTAACTTTAATTTGTCATAGTCACCAAGCCAAACATCATTACCATCCGCAATGCATGTTAATCATGTAATTTTGTTGACTAAACTATCTACTACAAGTTTTCTTAGACTGACTAATCTTGCCGTTCTTACAGACAAACTTACCATCCTTGCAATGCGACACTCCACCCATCTTTCCAGAACAAGGATAATTTCTAGCATTAGCTTCCATCATTGGAGCCATCATTAACATAGAAACAAGAAATGCTGACCACATTTTCATAAGCGACAACCTTAATAAGCAAAGAGTATAAATTCGAACAATACCACTGCGAAACGCTTTCATCAATAATTATTTGATTTATGTTTACTACTGTTTATATAATCCTATGTTGTCCTTAGAGAGCTTCTAGAGGTTTTGGCATAGGTGGATAGAGATCGTTTATAAGGATAATGTCACCACCTCAAACACAGTCTAAAACGTAAGTGACTTTTGCATAATGCGGTATAAATTGCGGTATATTCCAAGCAAAGAAAACCGATAGCTATACTTAGCAAAACTAACAGCCTACTGTTTACCTCCTTGGGTAGGAGTCACACAGCAAAAACAGTGACTTTTCGGGACAAGTGAACCTATTTTAACCAGTAGCAGACAAAAACTTTAACGCAACAGTCTTTAAAGCCCACCAATCTTAGTTTGAACTGCTTTTAAGATGTGTAATCTGGGAATATCGAGGAGTAACTGTGTCTAGTAACGAAATTGCAAACCAATATAATCAATGGGTAGGAATTGAGGAGCTGCCAGATAATGAGAATCATTATTTCTTTGAAACAATGAACCTAGTTAGTCGAGGTGAAATCTTATTAGAAAACGGCATACTTAATCAATGTCATAACGACCTGTATATGTCAGCTTTGACTGAATTTATACTTATCACTCGTAGCCTGCTAGAAAAGTACCTTAAACAGAATAAAGACGATGAACAGGTTAAGAAACGTCGCGACCATATTAAAATTTTCAGAGATGGACTATGCCACACAAACTCTCTTATAAATACAGACACTGGAATATTATTTGCGATCATCAGTATGCCTGCAAACTATGATGGTTCGATGATTTGCGACGTTAAGAATGGCAAAGTTATTATGAAAGATGGAACAACATTCACACATGAAAAAGCAATGAATCAAGCAGATGATATTCTTCATAGACAAGGCGCTCATAAACTTTGGATAAAGAAAGAACTAATAGCAGATTTTTGCTTTTCTAGGGATTATTTTGCTCGTAAACTACCCTATAACTATGCTACTCAAATCCGACACAGAGAGTTTATTAACTCTTACAAAACTGAAAAATGAGTTACACACAGAAAAATAGCGTGGTAGCGACAGCCAAATGTTGTTAATAGCGTTGTACATGGCAGACAGTGAAAAGCTACACACCCCTAAAACAC
>NZ_CAJHBT010000038.1 GCF_904846675.1 Psychrobacter urativorans
GAATGACATTACCCGCTTTATTTATTGGATATGGCGAATCATCAACCTTATTTCCGTCAAAATCTATTTTTACTAAATTTGATGGTTTGATTTCACTATATAAAAGTCCAAATGCATTAATTAATAAATGCTCAGTTCCCGGTATTTTATATGAAATATGATTATAAACTTGTGTGGTCCAACCATAATAATCAACCATTCTATAACAGAGTGCCAAGTCTACTCTGGCTTTCCATTCAATATCACTATACCCAGGAGGGGTCACTGTGGATGCAAAAATATCTTCCATGGTATTATCCTTTTATTCTGGTTTCTCGCCCATTACGACTGCACGATACATTTCTCTTCTGTAGCCATCATAATCATTAAAAGCTTGATGTAAACAGATTCTGTTATCCCACATGATCAATGTATTGTTATACCATTTTAGCCTACAGACAAAGGATTCTTGAGTGGCAAAACTAGATAAAAAATCAAGTAAAGGTCGTGATTCTTCTTCTGTCATGCCTTCTATACCACAAGCATAGGTTTTATCAACGTATAGGGACTTTTCACCCGAAACAGGGTGGGTTCTAACCAATGGGTGATACGTGCCTTCAACCATTTTTTGGGTATCTACATCAAGTTCCAGACTTCCTAATTCACTCGCTTTTTTTGATTGTCTTTCAGCTTGCATAGAGGCAACAACATGCTTAGCACTCATCCATACTTTAAGCGGGTCTATCATCTTTTTCATTGCGGGGCTTAAACTGTTATACGCTAGAACAGAGTTTGCAAATAACGTATCTCCGCCATACGGAGGCATGTCTATTCCGTAGTTGATAGCCACTGAAGGCGGACGCTCTAAAAACGCTGAATCTGTGTGCCAGCCACTTCCAAATACCATTTTGGTTTCAGCAGTCGCTTCTTTAATGACTGGTTGAATGTTTTCATGGCCTACCACACCTTTGGTGTAGGCATCCGTTCCGAACTCACCAAACTGAAGGGTTAAGTTTTCATGGTCGGTAAAAGAGATTTCTTGGTCTCTAAAAAAGATAAGTTTGTGTCTATACAGTGCATTTTGAATCTCAGCCATGGCGTCATCACTGACGTTGCTTAAATCCACACCTTGTATTTCTGCTCCCATAGACGATGCTAAAGGAACAGCCGTAATGTGCTTATAATCTCTAGCACTATTATCAAAGAGTCCCGTTGGATGTGTAATATTTTTCATAATTTTAATCCTTTAAAATTTATTAAAAATCAATTATATATCCCATCAACTGTAAAATAGAAGATTAAGATATCTGCTCTTAACATTTGTTCTTTACTATCTCTAGGTTAGAGAACACCACTTTGCTACACTTGACAGTAATTATTGACTTACCTCCTATGAACTACATTTTGCAGGTTGCGCTGACGGCTTTGACTTTCTCGTAAATACCATCAGCATCTAAGCCTAAGGCTCTAACATCACTAAGGTATTTTTGGGTACCTTCTGTCAGGGGACCTTTCCAATCAGGGTCATTGAGTGGGTCAGGAATGTCTATCATGGTATCTCCTTTTGCACGAGCTTCTTCCATAAATTTAGCATCTTCTTTATCAGTCATCTTTCCTGCAATATCAGCCATTACTCTACCCGAGTTATCATCAATTATTTTTTTCAAATTATCAGATAGACCTTCATACTTATCCTTATTCATTGTTACCAGTAATGCTGAACTGTAAAAAGGAAGATTAGTATGTGCAGTGGTTAATTCTGTAAGCCTAAAATCACCAGTAGGCTGCCAAGGTAGGCTTACACCATCAATAACACCACGTTGCAATGAAGTATATATATCCGTAGCAGGGAATCCTACAGGAGTACCACCGGTAGCTTCAATAATATCGCCTGCAATTGCTGAGGGACGACGTATGCGCATACCTTTCATATCTGCTGGAGTACGAATAACCTTATCTGCTGTATGCAATACTGAAGGACCTGCGCCCATCATAAATAGTAAATGGGTATCTTCATACTCACTAGCGATAGTGCCATCGTCATAAAGGGTTTGCAGCATACAGCTCATTTGACTGGCTGTATTTGATAAACCTGGTAACTCTGCAATTTGGGTTAATGGGAAGCGTCCAGCAGTATAACCAAGAGCTTGCGATCCGATGTCAATGGTTCCCTTAGCAGCAGAATCGTAAGTAACATCGGGTTTACTCAAAGTTGCAGAAGGGTAAATTTCAACTTTCAATTGACCATTTGATTCTGTTTCAATTTTCTTAGCCCATGGTTCAAAAACTTCGGTATGCATTGCGGAAGTCGCTGGCCAAAAGTGTGAGAATCTTAGAACCGTTGTATCATTGCCAGCGCTCTGATCAGACTGACCGGAACAACCCGAAATACCCATTGCGATTGCTATAAATAAAGACATAGCACCAATCTTGAATTTATTAGACATTTTTATCTCTTCCCTGTAGATAAATTGTATTGTGTTTCTTTTGGCTTGGTATAAGTTAGGACTTACAAGCAGCACTAGCTTCTTTAGCTTTTTGGTAGACTGTTTGTGCATCTAATCCAAGGTTTTCGACATCTTTTAAATATTTTTGGGTTCCTGCTTCCAGTGGACCTTTCCATGCAGGGTCGTTTAATGGATCAGAAATGTCTATCATAATGTCACCTTTAGCTTTTGCTTCAGCCATAAATTTGTCATCTTCTTCATCGAAAACTTTACCGGCAACAGCAGCCATCTCTTTACCAGAGTTGTCGTCGATAACTTTTTTAAGGTCGTCAGTTAGGCTTTCATACTTATCTTTATTCATAGTAACTACGATAGCAGAACTATAAAAAGGTATGTTTGTGTGTGTATTTACAAGTTCAATGAGTTTAAATGAGCCCGTAGCATCCCATGGAAGGCTTAACCCGTCTAAAACACCACGTTGAAGAGAGGTATAGACATCAGTAGCAGGTAAACCGACAGGCGTTCCTCCGGCAGCTTCAATAATGTCACCAGCAATAGCTGAAGGACGACGAATACGCAGACCTCTCAAATCATCTGGTGTACGAATAGGCTTATCAACGGTATGGATTCCTCCAGGACCTGTACCCATCATAAATAGTAAGTGTGTATCTTCGTATTCACTTGATATAACTCCATCATCATATAAGGTTTGCAACATACAATTCATTTGAGTCGCTGAGTTAGAAAGACCTGGGAGTTCTGTGATTTGAGTCAATGGAAAACGGCCGTTTGAATAACCTTGAAGTTGAGAGCCTATATCAACAGTTCCTTTGGCAGTTGAATCATAGGCGGCATCAGTTTTACTAAGTGTGGCTGAAGGATAAATCTCAACTTTAATTCTACCATCTGACTCTTCTTCAACCTTTCTTGCCCACGGTTCAAAAACATCTTTATGCGTTGCTGAAGTAGCCGGCCAAAAATGTGCAAAGCGTAATATTGTAGTATCCGCAACAGCATTCTTATCGGTGGCTGTATCATTCGATTGCGAGCAGCCAGTAACCCCAATTAGAGCTGCCAATGCCATACTAGCTAGGAGAGTTTTTTTCATCATAAATTCCTTTTTTGATGGTTGGAAATAGCTCTAATATAAAGTCAGGCGCATCTCAAAACACCACTTTGATAACTTGCGAAAACAAATCGTCAGGACAAATATAGACTGACGTCGTGCTTCTCTCTTAATGGCCTTAATAGTCTAGTGTACTTTGTTCTACATTAGAATTACTGTTCTTATAGTGAACTAAGTTATACTTTTTCTATCCCTCTGTCAATCCAGTTATCTCCTTAAAAGCATAATTAATTTATCAATCGCTTGCAATGTCACTTGGCATTGTTTATCCGCTGCACCACAGTATGTTAAAGGTGATAGGATTGCTTCAAGTTCGCCACTGTTATCGTCCAGATTTATCGATTGTTTTTCTAGTAAAACTAGAAAATTTTGCACAAACCCCTGGTGATTGATATGCGCTTCTTGACTGGCTTGCTTTATCAAAGGATAGATGTGATCTTGAGTGACTGAAAAATGATGCTTCAAATTTTTAACCAGATAAGCGTCGCTATTTAAATCAAGATTAGCCGCCATGCGCTCAGGGTAGACTTGCAATCCTTGCAATAAACTTTTCAGATAAGCTGTGGCACCAGTAACCAAAGCCACGCCCTCAGTTAAAGGTACCCAAGTGGCATGCCATTGTCCTAGTGCGCGCTCAAAAGGTTGAGCGGTTGTGTTGCTAATCACGCTTAGATGCCCATGCATTCTTATAGTGGCTGCTTTAATTAAGGCACACAATACAGGGTTGCGTTTATGTGGCATCGACGACGACCCGCCCATGCCTGTAATAGCGGGCTCAGCTACTTCACCTAATTCGGATTGACACATTAAGGCAATATCTTCGACAATGTTTTCCATTGCACCGGCACATGCATCTAGTGTAGAGCCTAAATTATGAATAGGTTGCCTATTAGTATGCCAAGGTAATAATGGCATTGATAACCCAAGTAATATTGCAACCTGCTGAGGCAGTTCATAATCCTCATTCTCTTCATCACTAACCCCAACAGGACCACCCCATTGTAAATAAAATCCCGAGCGCTCTAATTGTGCTAAATTTGGTATGACAGCGATTAACGATGATGCCCACTGTGAGACTTTCGCTCCAAAAGTAATCGGTAGAGCTTGTTGCATTAATGTTCTACCCGCCATTGGAGTCGCACGATGATTCTCAATTAATATTTTACAGGCTTCTAGCACCTCAATTAAGTCTTGGTTGATATGTTTTAGTGCTGGTTTAAGCATCAGCATCATCGCAGTATCAATTACATCCTGACTGGTCACCGTCTGATGAAAATACGGTTTTACTTCTTGGGGTAACAAGGCTTTGGCTTGTGCCACGAAAGGAATGGCTGCATTGCCACCAAGATAGGCTTGTGCCCCAATCGCATCAATATCAAACATATCTAACGCTAACGCTTGTTTAGATCTTTGTAGCGTTTTTTCAGGAATAAGGCCGTTATTTTCTCTGACTTCTAGGATTGCCAGTTCAAAATCCAACATAGCTTGAACAAAAAAACGAGCAGAAAAATCTTGAGCGATATCAGGGTGTACAAAAGGCTGATTGATTAATTGAGTAACTTTCATTTAGAATCCCTTGTTTTAGTAAGTATTAAATAGTGTGGATAACGAAGTATGGATAACGAACAAGATAAGAAAATACTCTTCGATAGCCCAGATTTTGTTGCCTCTCTTGCGGGAGGTTTGAGCGTATTGCTGGCCTTTGACGAAAATAATTCTGTTATGACTCTAAGCGAAGTGGCCGAACGCACCAAGATGGGAAGAGCAAAAGCTCGACGTTATCTATTAACATTGCACGCACTCGGTTACGTCCATAAAAATAAGCGCCAGTTTAGTTTGTCACCCAAAACCCTAAGCCTTGGCGCAAGTTATTTAAGTAGTGTGCATCATCACGATATCATTCAATTTTACTTAGAGCGCGTGACCGAAAAGACGGGGGAATCCTGTTCATTTGGAGTGTTGAATGGTGATGACGTGGTTTATATAGCACGCTCTGCAGCTGAACATCGCCTATTATCTATAACCTTGTCGATTGGCACGAGACTACCAGTTGCTTATACCTCTATGGGGCGTGCTGTTCTTGCTAATCTTCCTAGCAACCAGCTCGAAAAGTACATCAAAGAAGTAGAGTTAACATCTCACACACCATACAGCATTACCGACCGCAAGCAATTTGGTCAGATGCTAGAACAGGTTAAAGAACAACAGTATGTCGTTGTAGATCAAGAGTTAGATACAGGTTTACGATCACTTGCTCTTCCAGTCTATAAATCAAACAATGAGTTAATTGGTGCGATTAACATTAGCACCAATGCCATGCGTATTTCTAATGAAGTTCTACTTGAAGAATTTTTGCCAACCTTACGTGATTGTGCTGCAAAAATTCAAACCTACTATATCTGATTGGAAGCTTTTGAGTACCATTTATCTAGTTTTGAATGTAATATTTATCAAAGCAGTAGATGGTTCTTAATTTAATGGCATGCTAATTTTTCAGTTTATATTATCCATTGATACTTAAAAGTTAGTCGATGAGCCTAACTAAACGTTAAGATCTGACCTAAATAATTTAGGTCAGATCTACGAGAAAAATCATACTAAATTTGTATACTTTTCAAAGTTAACGTCTACCTACTTGACAGCATAGACCAACTGGTCTGTAGTAGTATATGAGTATATCTAGGGTCTTAGCTCTTGAGATACTGTTGCTATTAGCTGACGAGAGAATTTTTACCATCTACTGAATATATGAGTAGCTGTAATAAACGCCAACTGAGACCTATAAAACCACTCACGCCAATATCGGACCACCGGCGACTCTCGTCTTGCTCCCGATTCCCAAAAGAATAGATTGGATTGATTTTACAGTCTAACTTTCAGCGTTACTACATGCTCGAGGTGACACTATATTTCATGTCAATGAGCTATGCTGAAGAAACCGTAGAGATAAACTTGGTAAACTAACGACTCGACAAGGAGTTTACCATGACCAAGAAAATGCAGAGCTACAGTACGGAATTCAAAGCAGAAGCTATCAAAAAGATAGCAGAT
>NZ_CAJHBT010000039.1 GCF_904846675.1 Psychrobacter urativorans
AACCAAGCCGCTCCTATCACTGTCAGCAAGCAAGAAAGCGTCCAGCAAGAACGGCCGCTACATAATTATACCGATGATGCTTATACCTACCAATAAGTACACCTTTATCTACCAAAATTCATTTATAAGTACACCTTTATCTACCAATAAGTACACCTTTATCTACCAATAATACACTTGTTATGTTAGGGTGTATTAATACCGTTAGAAATAAAGGAGTACTTATGAATAATAAATCTTTGGTGGTAAAAGAAAACTCTCTTATTCAGGCAAGCTATACCCTTTCACTTGTTGAGCAAAGATTGTTATTACTGGCTATCATCGTAATTAGAGAACATACCCACAAGAATGAGCTTGATTACATAGCCTTTGATAAGCCTATTGAGATTTACGCCGATGCTTATATCAAGCAGTTTGGTGTTCATAGACAGACTGCATATAAAAACCTTAAAGAAGCCAGCAAGACATTGTTTGCAAGGCAATTTAGTTATCAAGAGAAAAGACAAAAAGGGATGGCAAATGTCACTAGCCGTTGGGTGTCTGATGTTGCATATATTGACTCTGAAGCACTTGTGGAATTGACCTTCTCTAGGGCTATAATTCCTTTAATTACAGAGCTTGAGAGTAGTTTAACCAGTTATGAGATAGGGCAAGTAAGCAATCTCACTAGTGGATACGCATTGAGATTGTATGAGCTATTAATTGCATGGAAAAGCAAAGGCGTTACCCCTAAGTGGCAGCTTGAGGAATTTAGGCGGAAAATGGGGATTGAGGAAGGTAAATACTTAAGGATGGGGCAGTTCAAAGAGAAGGTTTTAGATTTTGCGGTAGAACAGATAAATGAACACACAGATATAACCGTCAAATATCAGCAATATAAGAATGGGCGTAAGGTTGATGCTTTCAAATTCACTATAAAAATTGACTCAATCGAGAAAACTGTTAAACCAAATCGTGACCCTAACACTATAGACTGGATAAACAATAAAACTGACAATGAAGTCAATGCACTAAAGCCTAAACAGCTTGCTAGGGCTGTGAATAGCAAGAAATTCATATCTGATTACGCTCACTTGGTAATGCCACAAAATCCTGCTAACAGCTCATCTAGTGCATGGATTACGCACATGGCGACTTGGCTCAAGAAAGACCCTAGCAAGTTCACCAAACGACCTATGAAAGAGTATCTTGATGACGAACAAGCAGATAGATTTTAAGAGTGAAATGACAATTTAGAGAGTATCTTGAATATTAAGGCTTATGAGTACGTTGAATAGGTGCGGTTCCCTAGTGAGGACTTGAATCTTTGGCTGTAGCTAAGCGATTTCAATAGGTATACGATATTGGGTTTAATCAGTGTACATCTGAGTGTACTTGATGAGATTAGCTTTGTGGTTCTTTGACTAGGGATATCTCCTAATAACCTAGTCTTTATTCATCCTCTGTCCTTATACCTAAGTTGTTACAACCTAGTTGATATCCATTGTCACAAGCCTTGGAAAAGTACTTTTTCGCTATAACTGTATTTCGACGTACGCCTATGCCATTAAGGTACATCATACCAAGGTTATATTCAGATCTAGCATCTCCTTGATGGGCTGCTTTTAGATACCACTTAGCGGCTTGATAATCATCCTTACGTGCACCTTCGCCATAGCTATAGATTGTTCCAAGTTGGTATTGCGCATGAACATATCCTTGGTTGGCAGATTTTGTATACCACCCGATAGCTTTAGAGTAATCCTGACGTACACCTTTACCCTCGTAGTAAGCGTTACCAATGTTGAACTGAGCCTCAGTATCACCTTGGTTAGCTAATTTCTGCCACTCCTTAACAACTTTGGCATCATTTTGACGCACACGCTCGCTCTTTCGATGTGGTACGCCATTGATGAATTTCATGGGACCAATCCCTTGGTTAACAGCTTTTGTACGCCAATCGATATGTTTATCGTAATCCTCACGTGTACCTTTGCCATCGTAATTGTAGTAAGTTCTACTAAGTTCAAGTTGAGCCTTAGCGTAGCCTTGGTTAGCGGATTTTGTGAACCATTCAATAGCTTTAGAGCGATCCTGATCTACCCCTTCGCCATCGTCGTACATTATTGCAAGGTTATATTGAGCAAGATCATATCCTTGGTTGGCAGATTTTGTATACCATTCAATGGCTTTAGCTTTATCCTGGCGTATACCTTCGCCATCATCATACATTACTGCAAGGCTATATTGAGCCTCAGCATTGCCTTGATTGGCTTGTACCGTAAGGTCTTCAAATTCTTTTTCAACATCTGTTTTTACGGGTAAGACCTCGCTAGGAAGACTAATAGTCTGAGTATCAATGGCTTTATGACATCCTGTGAGCATCAAGCCAGTCAGTAAAAATGTTGCTAGCCTTTTTTTCATAGCTGTTCGTCCTGTCAGTTAATCAAGATAACACTACAATTTATAGTTTTCATACCTATCGTGATGATCTTAAATACATTATTATCTAGTCTTATTAGATATACCCCAAGGGAACCAGCTGTTTCACACCTCAAACTCATTAATAGACTACTTAAAATAGACTGTCATTATCGAACCACTTATAACAGACTTATCCCGAAAGTAGAGTATTACTACTTCATTATTTCGTTTATTTTTAGGTGTTTATTGATGTAGCTCAGAATATCACTAACACTTTGGTCTAAACTTTCACGCGAAGAATTATATTCGTTCCAAATCCAAGTTGGCTCAAATTTAATAGTCTGATCAATTGTTGTGTATTTAGTCGGCATTTTTTTCGCAGCTTCAGTAAGAACGTCACCTATAAGAGTTAAATTATTTCTGTTTATCTCTATTACTTTATGGATTTTCTCTACTAGTTCTTTTGGAAGTAGAGGAGACGAAGCTAGATTAGAAAGCTCTTCTGTGGCATCGTCATACTTTTTAGTATAATGTATCGCAACTTGCTCATACTCATGCCATTTTGCTAATTTCAAGGCAGGCTCCACTGGACTGCCATCACTTACGTGAGATACTTTCTCCACTTCCTCACCAGCAGATATTTGTCTAAAATTTTTTAAAAAATTCTCCTTACTCATAACTGTTCCATAAATTGCAGAGTCTAGTTCCTTACTAAACTCCTCTGATAGTTCAACTTGACCTTTAAAAAAGCAGTTGACGTAATTCAAGTGCATTTTACAAGCATTTATATTGAATACTTCTTGAATACCTGTTTCCTCATCAAATTGTTTTTGATTCTTATAATTAAATGCCTCTAGGATTTTCTTAATTTCCTCTACTTGCAACTTGAATATTTCAGTTTTTATTGGAGAGAATAGTGTTTTCCGAGCTTGAAGATAAGACAATATGCCAATTGTGCTTACAACTAAAAAGAAGCCAATATTGAAAATATTTTTCCATTCTTCTAATCCCAAATTTCTCATACCTCTCCTTTGCCAATATAAGCTATCAATAACGTAATAAAACCACTTAAAACCCGTAGGGGTCTTTAGCTTGTCCTGGCTAACTCTTGATCCAACAACCGAAGTGAATTCGCTTTGGACTAATCAAATACTTCTGAATGGCTACCCAGCCTAACGAAATCTACCGTATCGCTCTGAACACGGTAGATAAGCACCAAATCAGGTTTGATATGGCAATCTCTAAATCCCTTATGATTGCCGGTCAATGCATGGTCTTTATACTTAGCCGGTAGCGGTACATCGTTAGTCAAACAATTGAGCACCTCGCCCCATGCAGGAGTGAGTAAGCTTAGATAATTCTTTTTGGCATCTCTCTTAAACTGGTTTGATACTTCAATGGATCTCATCAGCCTCGCCTTCTAGCTCATCCATAAAACTACCAAAGCTATCGTACTTAGTGCCTTTACCGTTGGCGACCTCTGCTATAGCCGCGATAGTTTGCGCGTTGAGTTTAGGTTGATAGTCAAAAGATAAGGGAACAGCATTAGTATCGGCTACTTGGTTTAAAAACAGTCTTATTGCTTGTGATGGTGTCAGTCCATAGCTTTCAAGAACAGAAAAAGACCTGTCCTTCAAATCTTGGTCAAGCCGTATATTATAATTAGTTGTAGTCATTTTAATCACCTTTCGCTTATGTTCGTACCTATAATATAAGCGAAAGGTGATTAAAATTCAATAGATTTAGCGTTCTGTACGTCTAAGCGGTGATCGTCTGCTCATTCAATCCAGCTAGAAAGTCATCAACCTTTTTTCAATGCTTTTTTGCATAACATAAAGATCAGAAGCAGAATATTTACTTAGTTTGTTCTTCTCTCTCATAACTTCAAACAGCTTAGTCCTAACCGCTTCTTCATGGGTTTTGTCTTCAATCAAAAGTAAATTAAGTCGTATAACAACTCTGTTATACGCTTCTTGGGTGGCTTCAAATTGAAGGCTTTTATTGCTAGCTACTGATACACCGATCATGCTCATAAATTACTCCGCTACTAGAATTATCTTTAGCTAAAGATAATTTTTTAGGTTAATAAATTATTTATACCAGCCTAAGATTATGCCAGTGAATGATGAGAAGTAACGCTCTTATAAACCCTTTTTTGTAGCAAATTTTACGATAGATAAAAGATCCGTTATTTTCTACCCAATTTAATGACTACACCATACGCACCCTAAAGGGATGACCAAGTAGCTGATATTGTTAGGTTTAATGAAATTGGTTTGTTTGCAAATTGTTTACAAAATCGACGTTAACCATTGATTTATAACGAGAAAAGGTGTTTGCAAACTGTAAACAGAATGATTTTTAAACAGTGAAAAATACCCCTTTTTCACCTCCTTTTGCTTCAAAAATCTCGCTTTTCTAATTGGCGGATTTATGGTGTAGTAAGTACACTTTAACGAAATGACACCCAATTATCAGGAAAAGTGGCGATGAACTATGCAATTTTGAGGACGGCAAAATTAAAGACGATAGGCAACATCGGTGGCAGTCTTGCACACAACTATCGAACGATAGAAACGCCAAATGTTGACCCCAACCGCACCCCTAAAAATCATCATACCGTTGCTACCCCTGAAGCAGTCAAAAAAGCAATACAAGATCGGCTCCCTGAAAAAAGACGTTCGGATGCGGTGCTATGTATTGAGTATTTAATAACCGCCAGTCCTGAATGGGAAGGCTGGGGGAAAAGCCAGGAAGCGGATTTTTTTAAGCGGTCTAGTCAGTGGCTCATTGATAAGCATGGAGAAGAAAATATTGCTGGTGTGAGTATTCATAGGGACATAAGCACACCGCACCTAGTCGCTTATGTGGTTCCTATTGACCAAAAGGGGAGGCTTAACTGTAAGGATTTTCTAGGGGGCAGGGCTAAGTTAAACAAGATGCAGACTGATTTTGCCAATACGGTCACTGATTTGGGGCTAACGAGGGGCAAGGAAGGTTCTAAAGCCAAGCATACCAGCATCAAGGAGTATTACCACGACATCAATCACGCTAGAGATTTCAGTATCGAAGCCGTATCGCTTAAGCCTGAAATGTTTGAAAGCAAGGCTAGGTATGGTGAGAAGGTGATAGCAGCCGTTATTGAGCAAATAGAACCCACGGTGAAGGCTGCCAACAGCATTTTGACGGACTACGAGAAAGCTAGATTATATAAAAGCGTTGCAGAAGAGAGCTATGACACCCTAAAAAAGCGTGTTGAGCCTTACTTGGTGGCGACTGATGGTCTAAATCAAGAGGATATTGCTAGGGTGAATGAGGCAATGCAGCTAGAAAGCCGTAAAATCGCTGTAGAGAGGGATGAAATTGAAAAGGCTATGGAGGTATCAAAATAGAGGTAGATAGCCTTTAAATATGAATCTGTGGACAAATAGAGTGGTTTTTACAGCTAATTACCAATGATCTAAGAAGGATAGAGCTACTAGAATGCTAAAAGTACTTGAGAATTTGAAAAATCCTGAAGCTTTGGATGAGGTTAAAAAAAACTGATGGATGATCTAGAAAGAATTGAGAGATTACCTGACTCTAAAACTTACGATAAAGACCAAGATATTTCGATTTAGGTGCTCTTTTCTTTTGTCTTTTATTATGTAAAAAACAAAAAAATTCCTATTTGTTATTTTTAAATAATATTTGTCATATTTCTCCAGCCCTCTCCAGC
>NZ_CAJHBT010000040.1 GCF_904846675.1 Psychrobacter urativorans
ATTTATAATATTTTATTCTATCAAAAAATAATCAGTCCAATAATACCTGCTCGTTGCAGATATTATCCTACATGCTCAAATTATGGCAAACAAGCTTTAGAGTGGCATGGTGTTTGGTCAGGTGGCTGGTTATTATTAAAACGTATCGGTAGCTGTCATCCATTAGGTGGGCATGGTGTTGACTTTGTGCCTTTACCGTTAGCGTCTTATATTTATCATTACTTGCCAATTACTGTGCTCGTATCTGCGCCTGTGGCTGCCCATGAACCCGCTATTGTTAAAGGTAAGGGTATAAGCATTTATCGCGATCATACAAGTTACATCGCCCTCCTAAATCATTTAATGAGGTGATAGTACAGGCTTCTATTTATCACCGATATAAGTTACCCACAGGTTATCCACACTGTTGGTATCATTTGGGGTGGTTTTTTAGTAAAATGACGCACAATTTATGTAAATGATTACTGATATTGTGGTAAGTCTTTGGGCAGCTGCAATCTTGTTGTCATGACCCACGCTCTAATTTTTCACTCTAGGATAGGTTTATGCAAAAGATATTTCGGGTGATGATCATCATTGCGATGCTAATCACCGCTTATCTGCTGATTTTGGCATGGCGAGATGACTATGCTGATGTGCCAGTTGTCGACGCGGTGTCAGAAACTGCAACCTCAGTAGGGGCTGATATTCCCTCTACTACGGGTGCTGCCGGTGATATTCCGGTACAGACGCTACCGACTGATAGCGATGTGGCAGCAACAGTAGTAACTGCGCCGGCTAAAGATGCAGGACTCATCACGGTTACCACCGATCGCTACGATATTAAAATTAGCCCAGAAGGCGGCGATATCGTTTATGCTGCGCTTAAACAGTATGATGCGACCCTTGATAGTGAGACGCCTTTTGTATTGCTTGAGAATAATAGCAATCGTGTCTATATTGCGCAGTCTGGGTTGATTGGCCAAAATGGTATTGATACTGCAGAAGGTCGTGCTAATTACAGTCATAGCGCCAATAGCTACGAGATGAAAGATGGGCAGCAAACATTATCAGTACCGCTGACTTATAAAAAGGACGGCGTTACGGTTACTAAAACCTTTACTTTCACTCACGATAAATATCCTATTGATGTTAGCTATCAAATTCAGAACGCCTCTGCGCAACCATGGCAAGGTCAACTGTTTGCACAACTAAAGCGTGACAGCAGTAAAGATCCAGGTATGTCGGATAAAGGGGCGCTGAGCATGGCGACTTATCTAGGCGGCGCTTGGGGAACGCCTGATGATCCTTATAATAAGCTGAAATTTGGTAAGTTTAATGATAGTGCTTTGACCACCACCAGTGATAAAGGCTGGGTCGGCATAGTTCAGCATTACTTTGTATCTGCCTGGACGCCAGAGAACTTCACCGGTAAATTCTTTAGCCGTGAAAGTGGTGAAGATTACTTCATTGGTTTTAACAGTCAGCCAATTAATGTAGCAACCAATAAGCAAGTGACTTTAAGCGCAACCTTGTATGCAGGACCAAAGGTTCAGTCTGAGCTTAAAGATGTGGCAGTAGGTCTTAATAAAACAGTTGATTACGGTCTTTTATGGCCAATATCAAAAATACTATTTGCCATACTTGATGGTATTCATAAAATCATCGGCAACTGGGGTTGGTCAATCATTCTATTGACAGTTCTGGTTAAAATTGCATTGATGTGGTTCTCTAATAAGAGTTACTATTCAATGGCGAAGATGCGTGCTATCGCACCGCGTCTAGCAGCGTTAAAAGAAGAGCATGGCAGCGATAAGATGAAAATGTCGCAAGAGATGATGGGTATCTACAAGGAAGAAAAAGTCAATCCAATGGCCGGTTGTTTGCCTATATTGATGCAGATGCCTATCTTTTTAGCCTTATACTGGGTGCTAGTTGAAAGTGTCGAGCTGCGTCATGCGCCATTTATTTTATGGATTCATGATTTATCAGCGATGGATCCGTGGTTTATTTTACCGCTACTGATGGGTGGCTCTATGTTCGTACAGCAGCAGCTAAACCCGCAGCCAACTGATCCTATGCAAGCGAAAGTAATGAAGTTTTTACCCATTATCTTTACCGCTTTCATGCTGTTCTTCCCAGCCGGTTTGGTATTGTACTGGACAGTGAATAATTTATTCAGCATGTCGCATCAGTATATCGTCAATAAAAAAGTGCAAGAAGAACAGAGAAATCGTACAGTCAAAGTACTGGGTTAATAATCCATTAAGCATCTAATCACTATAGGAAAAACAATTAACCATCGCTACGGCGGTGGTTTTTTTATGGTAAATCAGCTCTAGCGACAAGCTATTAAAGTTAGATAAACAACCGTTGCTTATTATGCTATAAAAGACACTATCAAGTTTTTTTTGTTAGTCGCAACTAAGCCGTCTATAATGAAGTCTTTAGCTATTGAAATTGAGAGTGTGTGTGTGGATTCTATCGTAACGGCCGCAACGCCAACTGATTTATCTAAGCTCCCTGTTACCTCAGGACAAACCACGATTGCCGCTATCGCCACGCCGCTTGGGCGTGGCGGAGTTGGCATGATACGGTTGTCAGGCCCAAAAGCTTATGCTATGGCCTGTCAATTAACGGGCAAGTCTGCCTTTACGCCGAGACTGGCAAGCTTTTGCCGTTTTTATCAAGCGGATGGCACCGTTATTGATGAAGGCTTGGTATTGTATTTTAAAGGACCACATTCATTCACTGGTGAAGATGTGATTGAGCTGCAAGGTCATGGCGGCATCATATTACAGAATCAGCTATTAGCGCGCGTGTTTGAGCTTGGAGCCAAGCAAGCAAGCGCTGGGGAGTTCTCTTATCGTGCTTTTGATAATGATAAATTAGATTTAGTGCAAGCCGAAGCGATTGCCGATGCCATTGATGCCACCAGTGCTGCTGCTGCCAGTAGTGCCATTCGCTCACTAAGCGGTGAGTTTTCACAAAAGATTAACCAGCTACTAGAACAACTTATTCACTTGCGCTTGCATGTTGAGGCCGCGATTGATTTTCCAGATGAAGAAGACGTTGATTTCTTATCTGATGGTGTTATTCAAAATAAGCTGGAGCAAACCCAAGCACAAATTCAGCAAGTATTAGCAACCGCTAAACAAGGCCAGCTACTACGTGACGGTATTCATGTGGTATTGGCAGGCAGACCCAATGCGGGCAAGTCTAGTTTGCTTAACCGACTGGCAGGACAAGAGCGTGCCATCGTCACTGAAGTGGCCGGAACGACTCGCGATACGCTACAAGAGACGGTAGTTCTCAATGGCTTAACTTTACATTTAACCGATACTGCAGGTCTACGTGATACTGAAGATACGGTAGAGCGTATCGGTATTGCCCGTGCGCGCACTGCGATTAAACAGGCTGATATGTTGTTGATGGTCTATGACGTCACGCGTGATATTGAAGATAATGGCACGCCGTTACAGCTGGCTGAGCAGCTATTTGGGGAGTTGCCTGCGGCTAAACGCTTATTAATTATTGCCAATAAAAGCGACTTGTTGAATAAAAATGAGTCACCGAGTAATACTGTAGATTCTAATGCTGCAGCTATTATAAATAATCTAGGCACTATGCAACAACAAGGCTATGAACAAGTTAATGTTTCATGTGAAACAGGCGCCGGTATAGAAAATCTAATAGAAGCTTTGTGTGCTAAAGTAGGCTTTCATCCACCTGAAAACAGCTTGATTGCTCGTACTCGCCATCTAGATGCGCTAAGACGTACCGCTGATTATTTGGTGGAGGCACATGAACAATTAGTCGTGTTCCAAGCAGGCGAACTGGTCGCTGAGAGTTTACGCCAAGCACAGCACAGCTTAGGTGAAATCACTGGTGAATTCAGTGCTGATGACTTGCTAGGAAAAATATTTGGTAGCTTTTGTATTGGTAAATGATTTATAGCATGATGTCGCTAATTGGTTGATTAAAATACTGTAGTTAATATGAGAAAACGGCAATTCGGGTTTCAAATAATTTAATGAAGAACACTCGACTCCGTTGTTCGCAAGCTCTCAAAGTCGCTCGTTTGTCTTTACTAAATTGCACCTGTAACTATTTTAGGAGCGATCGGTTATATGACAACTACCATGCATAGTATTAAGAAAAGGAATAGAGTATGCATTGCCCATATTGTAACGCCTCAGAGACTAAGGTGATTGACTCGCGTCTGGCAGCAGAAGGTGCGCAAGTGCGCCGACGTCGCGTCTGTAATGGTTGCCAAGAGCGCTTTACTACCTTTGAGATGGTAGAAGTGGTGATGCCGCGTATCATCAAGTCAAGCGGTAAAATTGAGCCGTATGACAATGAAAAACTACGGCGCTCTATTCAGTTGCCGCTACAAAAACGCCCGATTACTATCGATGAACAAGAAGCGATGATTAGCCGAGTTGAGAAGCGGGTTCGGCAAATGGGTGAGCGTGAAATCAGCAGCAAAGTCTTAGGCGAAATTATTATGAGCGAGCTTAAAACCCTTGACGATGTCGCTTATGTGCGCTTTGCCAGTGTCTATCGCGACTTTCAAGATATTGATGCTTTTCATCAAGAAATCGCTAATATTCGGCCAGTAGATAAAAATACGTCTTGAATTTAGGCTTAATTTTAAAATTGAACTTGAAGCTAACCTTAGATTTCAGCATTCAAAATCTTATTTTCTCACGCAGATTAACTTTCAGTTATTCCTCTATTAAGTGTGACTCTTATGCCAATTCCAAACCATGCTCAAGCCGCCCAAGATAGTTACTTCATGATGCTCGCTATTGAGCAAGCCAAACGCGGTCAGTACACTGCTAGGCCTAATCCGGCAGTAGGTTGCGTATTGGTACAAGGCGTAGAGGTGGTTGGACAAGGGTTTCATCCACAAGCAGGACAGCCGCATGCCGAAGTATTCGCGCTTAAAGATGCTGGCGCGCAAGCAGCAGGCGCGACCGCTTATGTGACTTTGGAGCCTTGTAGCCATACCGGACGTACGCCGCCTTGTGCGCTTGCTTTAATCAATGCCGGTGTCAAACGGGTGGTTATTGCCGGTCTAGATCCTAATCCGCAAGTAGCAGGACGCGGGGTTAGCTTGCTAGAGCAGTCCGGTATTGAAGTTAGCGTTGGCATATTAACAGCGCAAGCAGAAGCGCTTAATCTTGGGTTTTTAAAGGCTATGCGCACGCAGATGCCTTATGTACGCCTCAAGATAGCGACCAGCTTAGATGGGCGCACAGCAATGCCCACAGGTGAGTCAAAATGGATTACGGGGATAGAAGCGCGCGAGGATGTCCAAAAACTACGGGCGAAAAGTGGTGCTATTATTACGGGCAGCGTAACGGTCATTACGGACAATCCACAGTTAAATGTGCGCTCTAGTCAATTGGACGTGGCACTGGAACAAATTCCCAGCCCTATGATAGTAGTGCTCGATAGACGCGAGCGCATAAAACATGATTTGCAGTCTGATTATCAGTTATGCCGCCGTGCAGATACTTACTATTGGCGTGAAGATAGTTTGCACGCGCTACTAAAAACGTTGGTCAGTGAGCATCAATGTTATGACGTATTGGTAGAAGCGGGCGCTAGCGTTGCTGGTAGTTTTTTAAGTCAGCAGTTGGTAGATGAGCTGATTGTCTATCAAGCGCCTTGCATACTTGGATCACAAGCGCGAGCAATGGTTGACTTTAACCCGTTATCGTTAGCGCAGCAGCTGCGTTTTGACTATCACAGTTTTGAGAAAGTAGGTACTGATATCAAGTTGACCTTGCTACCTATTTAACTTTTCCTGACCTCCGTAAGCGCTCTGTGTATAAATGCCTGTGCATAAGTTAATTGTTCATAAAGTGCTTTGACCTCTGCTGTCAAATCCGTAGACATTAACTTGGGAGATTTTAATCAAGCAGCCTGACGATAAAAGTCAAACC
>NZ_CAJHBT010000041.1 GCF_904846675.1 Psychrobacter urativorans
TCTCTTTGTTGTGGTAAACAAGAGTTTAAGGCGTTGCTTATTTTTTTCAACTATTCCCTAATTCTATACAGACCCTATTAGTCATATTATTTAATTTGTAGCACATATAAAAAAGCACCTACTAGTAACCTATCAGCAGATGCTTTTTATTGGAATCGTCTTATTCTTATAAGGTTTTATTCTTTTACTTCTAAGCCTTATTTTTAGATCACTCTACTTTTTGACTACCCTGTTAAATACAGAGCCGCTATTGGCATCAACATTTAGCTCAATAATCTGGTTGCTTTTAAGTACTTCGACTTCGTAGTAGGAAGTATGGTCGGCATAATCGCGATCATTCTTAAACTCAATCTCCATCACTCGGCCATTGGTATTTTTCTCAGCTATGCTCATGGCCTTTGTAATATTAATTTTTGCTTGCTTCTGAGTTTTAAAATCCGCAATATCGCCACTATCTAGACGTTCAGTTTCAGTGCCAATAACTTTGCCTGTAAGGGCATCGACTTTGATCTCGTAATTATGCGTGTCTGTATTGAACTCTATCTCGTAGACGCCGCCTTTTGCTTTGTCATCGTCATCATCGAACTCAGCACTGACAAGCGTCCCTGATGCTTTTTTACTGGTTACGTTAATGGCTTTCTTTAAGGTAATTTTACTCGCTTGGGCCGCACGGACTTCACTAGATTTAGCAGTTGTTTTATTTGACGACTGCTCAGCAGCACTTGCTGTTGTACTTAGCACGCCAGCACTTAATGCTAGGGTAAGGCAAGCGCCTAGAGTGGTTAGCTGAAAGCTTTTTAGTAGGGTATTCATAAAGTTATCTCCTGATTGTACTGTTAGTTTTTATTACTGCCTTTTTTATTATTTGTATTATGATACGTCGGTCTGCGGATAACATTGAGGCAAAAAAGTAGCTTAATGTAGTATCAATGTGTTGCAAGGTACTCATCTATTAAGTTAATAAGCCATCAATTCCCTAAGTGACTAAGCTATAGATACTCATTTTATTTTAGCCAGCAAACGGTATAATATGCTCCCTCATTTATTATCTTTTTTACCTGTACATCTTCACTAGGTCATTCACGCCATCTATGCTAAATACTTCATTAAATAATGCTTTGTTAAAAACGTCAGACTTGCTATCCGAAGACAGTACCAATGACAACAACCTTTCTCTATCTGATCTTGCTATCCATTCTGAGGCAGCCACAGCTTTTGCCAGCTTACCGTCTGTTATTCAAAATGCACTAATCCAAAAAAAACGTATTGTATGTATTGCCAATAATCCTTCTATAGATACGTCAAGTCTGGATGCCTTGCTACAACCAACAGATATGCTGGTATTGTTTAATGATTTTATTCATGCTGATTACTTCGCCAATCATCCACTGGTAAGCACATTACCCAAACTGTTATTTTTCCGCCAGATTGGGGATAGCAATCTGCATTTTGGCCTACCGCCCAGAAGTAATAACGTGATGGCTATTAACAAGATGGCTAACCACGCGCCATTAGGTATGCTCCTTAGTAACCAACCTTATCAGTTTCCACATCCAAGCGAGGATCAAAGCCCGCATGATGATCCTGTGACCGCAAGCCGGATATTGATCATTCCCAGTGCGCTGAACGATTTATTGCATAACGATGATCATTGCGGCGTACTCTCAGAGCAACATCCAGTAGTTACCGACTATCCTTATTTTTCCGACATTCACTCCTCTGCCCCATCATCGGGGTTCTTATTATACCGTCTACTATTGGCAGCGCGTGTGCACGTGCAGCGCCTGCAAGAGTCTACAATGCCGCTACAGATAGTGATGATTGGTTTTAATGATGAGGATAAAACGGCACATTTTTGGCAAGGGCACAACTGGAGGTTTGAACGTCAGGAGATGGCGAAAGCTCCCTATGGTGTACAGGTTATTCGCCAATATTAGCCAATCAGTATTGGCTGCTGATAAGACTAAACAGTGAATAATTTAAACATAAGGCGCATCGGCCCAATGCGCCGCCTCAATCTCAGCAGCACTTGACTGACGGATAATATTAATCGGTTCCTGTTGCTCAGCTTGCCAAGTAATCAGTCCCATATCTACAAACTCTACCAGCCACCCAGCCATGGGCCAGTGTTGCCATTTATCGTAAAAACGGTTGGCATTAATGACGATGCTCTCTAAGTGGTTTAATGGCGGTCGGTACACGCTGTGCTGTTGGTGATAAATCACATCGTCGGTTAAGTAAAAGTCAATAGCTAACGCTCGTGCGGTAAAGGCAAAATCGGTATCTTCAGCGCCATAGCCGACATACTGGGTATCAAAACCACCAATTTTCTCAAATTGCACCCGCGATATCGCAAAGCATAAACTCCAAAATGCCCCATAATCTTGCGTCTGCTCCATACTCATTTCAATATCTGTCTCAACGCTAGTAGCATTAGAGCTGCTGGGCTTAATATTGTATCGATAAGGATTATAGACGGACAGTTTATCTAAACTTGATTTGAGTAAAGTACCTTGCTGCAGCTTCACGCCCTCAACGTCCGTCAAGGGTCGGGTAAGATAGCGCGGCTGTCCCATCAGTAAGGCGTTAGGTTTAGCTTGTAATTTAGAGGCTAATTGCTCAATAAAAGTTGGCGCAACGATACAATCAACATCTAAAAATATCAGTGCATCATTGGTAGCATGGGTAGCCCCGACATTACGATTGCGCCCGATATCAAAAGTACTATTTAATAACATGCTAGTAGTGGTGGGAATTTGTACAATATTGAGAGAAAATTTTGCCAACTGCTCGGGGTCGGCATCGTCATTTACGATAATGACTTCGTCAGGTCTAACGCTACCTTGCATAAGACTGCTAAGCAGATTATAAAGATGACGGTTACGCCCATAACAGGTCGTAATGATGCTCACAGGAATGGTCACAGAATCAGTTATCGGCTCTTTTTTTGCTATAGTCATAATGGCTTCTTTTATCGTTCTTATTTCTGTTATGTGAGTTACTTATAATGGCTTATTTTTATATTAAATTTCAGGACTTAATCCAAGCTGCGGTAATAACCAGTCCTGAAACCATAGTTTGGGTGATGAGTAAGTGGCAAGGCTATTTATAACAATCTTCGCCTTAGAATCTTGCGCTAATGAACCAGCTGCATTGGCAAATTTAGGGTTTTGACTTTTAGAATCTAGATCTTCATTATTGTCGTACGTTGATGATACTTTTTGGATTTGCCCCTCTACTATCCGTGCCATAAACTGCTTCCAACTTAGAGCGCGACCTTGAGCTATTAAGGCCTCCGCCATTACTTCTTGCTCTCGATGCGGGCGGCTATCCGGCAGTACCACTAGTGGCGTCGCATAATCATAAGCTTGCGCAATACCATTGAGACCGCACGCCATCAGCAACCAATTACTATGCGCAATAAATGGCGTCACATCATCGACCTGAGCAGACATATCGACAAACTCAAGCATATCCCCATTGATAGGGCCAAGCGATATAATGAACGCGTCTGGTAATGCGTGACGTAGCGCTGATAGTTTTGCATCGATAGCGTCGTGACCGCCATAGCCCTTAATCACAGTAATTATCATTGGTTGGCGTTTATCTACATTTATATGAGTCGTTGTGCTGTCCGTTATACACTGATTATTATCTTTATCAGAAAACTCATTAATAGGACTTAGAAGGAATGTGCGCAAACGATCATTAACAGGCGCGTCAGTAGTTGTATTAGTTGAGGTCATTAGCATCTGGATAAATGCTTTATAAGTTAACCGTTTCCCATTAGCTGCCGGTAAGAAATCAAGATATAACGTCTTTTGGCGAACCCAGTCCGCCGTCATCAAGGCTTCCAATGTCTGCGGATAAGGCGCTATCAGCCCAAGTGCGCCGGTAAATGCACTAACATGCGGCGCATCATCTCGAATACCTGCCAGCCTAACATACAGATAAGGCACACTGGCGGCGCGGCATAGCATCGCTACCTCAACGCTAACATCAATAATCATGATATCAATCTGATACTGCCGAATGGTGTTTAGTATCTGCCAGCTTCGCGTTTGGATATCGACATTGCCAACGGGAGAATAGTGTAGACTCTTTGGTTGCCAATACTGACCTGCGCGTCCGCTCAGTACATCATCTGGTCGCTCATCTTCAGCATTAAGACGAACAATTTGCTTCTCAGTTATCGTAGTAAAAGTATAAGCGTCAGCAGCTAAGCTGGTAAATACCGTCAATTGTCGTTGTAGTTCAACTGGCAACAATGCCGCTAATTTATCTGCTTGCCTGCAATGACCTGAGCCGTGATGATGGGCATAATAACCAATACGCATGATATTAATTTCCTAAAAAACAGACGCTTGTGCGTTACGGTCTGTATGCGTAGTGTCCAAGAGTGGAGTATCTAACGACGTTTTACCCAAGCTTGTTCGCTTATTAGCCGCGTATGGCTTCTGACTAGAAGGATTGTCTTTTAATGCTTGTTTATATAACTGCACATAGCCGTCCACCATGGTCGCTACTGAGCAAAATTTCTCGGCACGGTTGCGGCATGCCTGCCGTGATATACCCTTAATATCAGCAAAAGCTTGCACAAAGGCATCTTTATCTGCTTTAGGAACAATAATACCGGTGCTCGACGTGATAATTTCAGCGCTTGCGCCAACATCAAAACCAATAACAGGCGTGCCACAAGCCAAGCTCTCAGCCAGCGTCAACCCATAAGGCTCATCCCAAGTACTGGTAAATAGCATCGCGGTTGACTGACATAAATAGTCATTAATCTCAGCTTTGCTTACATGCCCGACATAATCAAATAACGGCGACGCGCCCTTCTCCTTACTATCCTTGCCGTCTGCTGCCAATAGGGGGGCGACTTGTTGATTAAAGTACTCCTCATTACTTTTAGGGCCAGCAATCACTAAACGTCTACCTGCAGCTTTACAATATTGCATCGCTAAATGTGTGCCCTTTTCGGGGCAAATACGTCCGTACCAAAAATAGATTTCGTCATCAATAGATTGAATATTAGCGGTAAATGATTGCACATCAATACCGTTATAAACCACATGCGAAGGCACAAACTCAGCAAATAGCTGCTGTTGATGAGCACTAATCGCCGTAAACTGAGTTTTCGTGCCTTGTCTTAATGTCAACAACGCCAAACGTAACGGTGGAAAAATAGGCGTATGAAAGGTGGTGAAAAACCTTGACCCGAACGCTTGACCAAGCATCATTGGGATATGGTGCAAGCTGTGATTGTGTACCACATCAATCTCTCCGCGCTCACTACGAATGATAATATCGTGCATTGCGCGCTGATAAACTAGATACTGATATAGCTCCTCACGACTCATGCCCACTGAGTCATGCTCATTGTCATAAACCATAGCATCAAATTGGGGACGCGTTAATAGCGGTATCAACGTAGCGTTCGTCTGACTGTCCGAATGCGCATAAAGCAACACCTCATGGCCTTGGGCGACCAGCTCATCACAGAGCAGCTGAGTAATCATCTCAAGCCCTCCCGCATAAGGCTGCGCAATCGGATATAAAGAATGCGCAATAATCGCTATTCGTAATGAAGGCATATTATGTATGGGCATAGAACTCGTGTTTTTATTATCAATAAGCTTGGGTACATCGACATTCATAGTAGACAGCATAAATAATCCAGAATAAATTAAATAACTAGGGTCTGTATAGAATTAGGGAATAGTTGAAAAAAATAAGCAACGCCTTAAACTCTTGTTTACCACAACAAAGA
>NZ_CAJHBT010000042.1 GCF_904846675.1 Psychrobacter urativorans
GATGGCTTCAGGTGGCGAGTTAAATGAAATCAGCGAAGAGGCTATGGAACTAACCAGAGAGCAGTTTGAAGGCGGTGGCACCGCATATGAAGCTCGCTGATATGTTTCATGGCGTCGTACCCTTTATTGTCTCTGACTTGACTTGATTGTTTTGACAACGTTCCCGGTAATATCGCTTGGGCTGTTGAGATAGTGATATAGATCGGCTGCAATCATCAAGAATAAAGCTTCGTATGAGCAAGACATCGAAATAGCCTACATTATGGTTGTTGCTCTAACGATTAAAAGATCAGGATTTAAGCACCCTTATTTTCTAGTGGTGTTTATTATTAACTAATAACTTAGGAGAGTATATTGTGAAAACAATTATGAAACGGATTTCACTTCTCGCTATTCTTATCCTTTCAGCAGGTGCGGTACAAGCTGAAACGCGTGTGATTATGTTGGGAACGGGCACGCCTTGGCCCAACGCCGAACGGGCTGGTTCGGGGTTTGCTGTCATTCATGATGGTGAGGCGTATTTGTTTGATGCAGGGCATGGCACGGTACAACGTGCAATCCAAGCTTGGAAAACCATGGATGCACCTGAATTAAACCCTCCCATGATCAAGAATGTTTTTCTGTCCCACCTGCACAGTGACCATACAATGGACTATTCAGAACTGGCCGCTACGTTATGGTGGAGACGGGATGCGCGATTGAACGCATATGGTCCAAAGGGTCTCCAAGATATGACTGATGGTTATTACGAAATGCAGAAAGTAGACATCGCCCTACGTACTGGCGGCAATCAGCCTGTTCGCGATGCCACCATGTATCAGGTAGCGGTAACGGAAATCCCAAAAGACGGCATTATTTTCGATGATAACAATGTCACCGTAGAGGCATTTAGCGTCGACCATGGTGATATCGATCCTGCCTATGGGTACAAAATAACAACTCCTGATAAGACTATTGTTTTTTCGGGTGACACAACTTACAGTGAGAATGTGATTAAAAAGGCAAAGGGCGCAGATATTTTAATTCATGAAGTTATCAGTGAAGAAGGCTTGAAGGCATTGTCTCCCAACTGGCAAGCTTATCATCACTCATCACATACGTTGACTAGCGAACTGGCGCAGATAGCTAACAAGGCAAAGCCTAATTTATTAGTGTTAACCCATGTGCTGCACTATGATTCTCCTATCGAAACAGCCTATTCAGAGGTCAAAGCACTTTACGATGGAGACGTTGTATTGGCAAATGATCTTGATGAATACTGACCAGCACTGATGATATAAAAGTATTTTTTTGCGCTCGTTGTGGCAGAGATGTTATGTATAGACATCATGACGTAGTCAATTTGGGTGCTTTGCCACGGACTAATGGCTCTAGATTGCTGCAGGGCAATTCTTTACGCACATTTTTTTCGAAAGGTCATCACGCAGTATAGATTAAAGGGTAACCCCCTCTAAAATATGCAGATATTGCGATAAAACAACAATTAAAAACAATACATGGAGGTTTTTAATGGCATTTTCACGTCCTTTAATGACATTACTTATGACAATAGGCTTTGTCACTAGTGGCTCTGCCTGGGCTGACGAAATCTCGATAAAACGCGATGAATATGGAACACCACATATCTATGCGAGCAGTGCGTATGATTTATTTTACGGCTATGGTTACTCGATTGCACAAGACCGGTTGTATTCTCTCGATATGGCGCGTCGTACTGGCACAGGCAAAGTTTCAGAAATCTTAGGTGCAGAGTTTGTCGATTTTGACAAACAGATAAGGGGTAATTACTGGCCTTGGAGTATTCAAGATCAGATAAAAAATTCTAGCAAAGAACAGCGCGATATTCTGGATGGCTATGCCGCTGGTATTAACGCTTGGATCGCTCGCATCAATAGTCAACCTGATATACTGATGCCTAAAGAATATCTAACCCACGGTGTCACGCCACAAGCTTGGACTGGTTACGATGTGGCAATGGTGTTTGTTGGATCAATGCTTTATCGCTTTGGCGATTATAACACTGAACTCGACAATGCTGCATTACTTAACACCCTAATTGACAAACACGGCGAAACCACCGGGCACGAAATTTTCAATACCTTACTGTCATTAGATGTGCCTGGCGCGCCAACCACTATTCCAATAGGTGATTGGGATCCAGCAAAGCGTGAGGACAAGAAGCCAAACCTGCGACCAGTATTAAAAAGTGCGATCACGCCCGAAGTCTTGCGTCAGGCTGCCAGGGCACCCACTGACTTCATTCGTGCCGATGGGACCGCCCTGCCACGCGCTGAATGGAGAGACGCTAATCTAACCGCACTGCGTACGCAAGGCCCATCGGCTCTGCGCTACGAAGGCGCTTCAAATATGGCGATTCTTGGACCTGAAAAACTAAACGGTGCGAAATCTGTGCTTTTAAATGGGCCGCAATTTGGCTGGTATCAGCCGGCTTACACCTATTCGGTTGGTCTGCATGGTGCAGGTTTCGATGTAGCTGGAAACACAGTTTATGGATTTCCAGCTATCATGTTTGCTCATAACGGCCAAATCGCTTGGGGAAGCACGTGGGCAGCAGGTGATCTGGTGGATTTATTTCGTGAAACTATCAACCCAAAGAACCCCATACAATACAAATATAAAGGTGCATGGAAGGATATGGAGACCAGTGAGCAAACTATCGACGTGAACGGTGGCGATTCGGTGACGTTTGCTGCTTACCGCACTGTGCACGGTCCAGTCGTGGCGCGAGATATCGATACCAATATTGCATATTCTCAGAAGCGCGCATGGAGCGGCAGCGAAATCGATACGCTCGAATCTTGGATCGACATCATGAAAGCTCAAAATTTTGATGAGTTCAAAACAGCTGCTTCAAAATCTGCGGTGAATATCAATCTTTATTACGCCGACGCTGAGGGTGACATTGGCTATATTTTTGGTGGTTATTATCCCAAACGTACTGAAGGTCATGATGGTCGTACCCCTGCGTCTGGTGAGGGTGACATGGATTGGCAAGGTATCATGCCATTTGAAACCAACCCACAGGTCTTAAATCCGTCGAACAACATGATTTTAAACTGGAATAACCGCCCCGCCGAAGGTTTTCCGAGCCCCGACCAGTTTTGGTACTCATGGATGCCCGCGGATCGTGTTAAAGTTATGTTCGACGAATTTAATGCCAAAGATAGCTTTACTGCTGATGAGGTGTGGGATGCCGTCGTTGGGCATGTATCGTTTGAAGATGTCAACGCGGGCGAGATGATTCCGTTTGTACTTAACGCGGTAAAAGATCTGCCTTCGGATGATCCGCGACACCAATTGGCTGAACAGTTGCAAAACTGGAACCAGATGCTTGAAGATAAGGATGGCGACGGTAAATATGATCACCCCGGCGCTGTAATCATGCAAACTTGGCTGACACAGTTTTTGGCGCAAACGTTCGAGCGCACCTTACCCGAACCATATGACGATATTTTTGCCAATGCCGGTTATCCTGGGCCAGAGGTAACCACTGCATCTGGACAAAATATTCAAGTTGGTACCAAGGTTCTGCATAACGCCTTGTCAGGCAATGGCTACGATTTCTTTGATGGTAACTCAAATGAGGCTATTTTATCAGCACTCGATGCGGCCGAAAAAGAACTTATCGAAACCTACGGAGACGACATAGCGAACTGGTTAGCCCCTGTCGGGATTATCCGCTACAGTCACAAGAATTTCCGCGACATCCCTCAAACGCTTCCAGCTCAGGAACAAGATACTGCAATTGCGATGAATCGCGGTACCGAAAATAACATGACTGTCTTTACTGAGGACGGTGTAAAAGCTTGGGAAACGGTTCCACCTGGACAAAGTGGCTTTATTGCGCCAGATGGCACGACTACGACACATTATAATGATCAGACTGATGAGTATGCTGACCTCAATCGTAAACGAGTTTGGTTCACGGATGAAGAAGTTAATGCTAATACTATCTACACGCAGACTCTCACCATCAAAAAATCCAAGTAAATTAGCCATAGTCAAGGAAGCATTGGGTGTATGAATTACGCTTTTTGCTTCCGACTATCTTAGAGCCTAATTTACAGGATATAACAGGCGTTATGGTAAATTAGTTTAGATAGAGAAAAGTCGCTATTTTTGAGAGGTCTTAGAAGTAAGGTTAAGCTAGACCTCAAGGGAACCAACTGTTTATAACCCCTAACCCTATTTATAGACTACTCAAAATAGACCTATTCAATGGAACTACTTATATTCGACTGCTGAACTAATTATATTTATTAGAGCTTATTCAATTTATCGAACCTAAGTCTAACGCCCGTGCCAGGTGATTATGTGATTGCAACCGACGATACCGACCAAGTTACGCTACGCAGATGGCGAGATTGCGGCTTTGATGAAACGATGGGGCAGGCATACGCTCAGCTGAACTCGCACAATCCTGACTATCCAACTATTGATAGCCGGTTTACAGAGTTTCAGATACATGGGGTCGCCATCGAGCATAGAATTAAGTTGAAATAATATTTTTGGTCTGTCAAAAATAATGACTAAAATATCTATGGCTCATTATTTATAAAGGGTAGGTTTTCATCAGTGATTAGCATCATGTGCACAAAAAACCGTAGTAACGGCGAGTATTGCCATGTTGTCTTTTTAGCGGCATCTGTTTCATTGTCTGCTGTCTTCTTACTCTTAACTCTGTAGTCCCGATTTGTAATGCCTATATGAATTGTATTCACCGAGTCTTTTTGTGCTTGTTTCATGCCTTTGTAGTGAGAGGAATGAATGCTTTTTTCGAATACAGTTTCGCTACTGGTAATCAGCCAGTTTTTATCAGGCAGCAATTGTTTTGCAATGCTAACAAAACGCTGTAATTCTTCTTTCTCCTTTTCTAAAAATGGCACAAATGATCTGCTATTGGACAGTCTTTGTCGGCATATCAGCATGAACCATTGCCAGTCAGATTCTGACTGATGTCGCAGTTGATAAGCGTTGCTTCGTAGGGGGAACAACAATCTAAGATCGCTTTGATATTGTAAGCTAAGTGGGCTTAGCGTGTCTGTCTCTGAGTCTACTGGTTTTGTAAATCGAGACTGGCCCCGTTTGGTGGTGATCCTCGTGACCTGACAGGCACGCTCTACTAATATTTGTGCATCATAAATAGTGATACTTGCTAATGCTGCCGCTTCATCTGAAGGCATTTTATTATCATAAACTTGTAATAGTAGTTGCACACGATTTAGACCATAACGCATAAACAGATTTTCATTTGAGGAGGATGCAGTATGAAAAATATCTTTAGATGTTGGAGTTGGTGATTTGTTCACTTACGTACCCAACGAATCGGTAGAGAAAGTGAAGTAAATTAATTTTAAGGCAGTTTTAGGAAAACTAAGGTAGAGGTTAAAAATGCTACTTTGAGATACAGGTGAAATTGAAAGAAGGCACAATTTGGGCACCCTGACCTATGCTGTCAATCCCGTAGACATTAACTTGGGAGATTTTAATCAAGCAGCCTGACGATAAAAGTCAA
>NZ_CAJHBT010000043.1 GCF_904846675.1 Psychrobacter urativorans
GAAAAAAGCTAGAAACAGCTGTTTCTAGCTTAGGTAGTTAATAACAATATTATTTATTAACTTAAATTTTCAAGCAAGAGTTAAGTTATATCATCGTCACTAGAAGTCCTATTTGGCTCACTAGAGGTTAAAATAGTGCTTCTAGGTACATTGTTACCTATTTCACTCCTAAAGCCCTCTAAACGGCTAATATCAGCTTTTCTAGTCACGTATTTATCAAGGTCAGCTAAAATTTGCGGTATTCGGTCAGGTTCATGTTCAGCAATAGCCATAAGCATACCCCCAAGTACGAATTTTTGACCGTTGAGCTTTTTATCAATTTGCTTCTTCAAACGGTTTGCTTTATCGAGTGCTTCTTGTCTTTTTTGTTCAAGACTTCTAATGTCGCTCATAATAAATCCTTATGGTTTTCGGTTCTTATTAGGCAATATAATTTTTGGTTTTTGAGGTAATGCTGGCTGTTTTATAGGCTGCTTGTCACCTTTAACTGAACCTACAGTAACAGGGTCAATATCGGGTCTAGGTTTATACTTATCGGACATTTTATTCTCTCTCATGAAGTTAAATATTAAAGATAAAACTGATTGCTATAAATATACCCGTAATAAAAGTAAGAACGACATAGGCACATAGAAATTTATACGAATAATCTAAGCGGTCTGCCTTTTTCTTATTGATTGCTCTATGTTTATCTACAGACTGATTATAAGCTTTAATAAAACTAAGGTAGAAGCTATTGAAGTTTTCAGAATCTGCTTCTTTCATATTTTGTTCGGAAATTATTAGTACGGGCTTCGGCAACAGAGAGTAGGATGCAAATACAAAGACTAGAGATATGATAATTGCAACAAACGTCAAAGAAATAGCTAAGACTACGTATGGGTTAAATAGATTGCTATTATTGGAATATAACCAGTAGAGGATAGTAAGAGTAGAGGGCAACAGAAACGTAATGAAAGTAAGAAATCTCCCAGACTTATCTTCAAGATATCTGTAGTGTGACACTTCATCATCATAGAGTTTAGAAGATATATCTAACAAGGTTTTGTAATTACTTGGTTCGTTTAAGCTAACTAAGTCTTCTAACTTAGAGTCCAATTCTTTAAAAAATTCTATTAACAGTTTTATTTTTTTCATACTAAGGGTTCTATCTAATCTAGGTGATTTTAGATAATCTATATTCTTATTACATCAATAACAACTATTATAATTCTAAGTAAAGCAGCTATTTTTAGTTAACTAATGGTTGTGTCCCACTGACTAAGTGCGAACTTACGAAAACTATGCTAACATTCCACTTCGTTACAGTATAGATAGATTTCATAATTCGTGATGGGGTACGCCCCCTCAACCCCCAAAAGACTACAAACTAGAGGAGTATAAGTATGTCTAAGTTTTTTAAAATAGATGACGAGTTGATTAATTTAAGTCAGATTACAGATGTAAAATTTAAAGAGGAAAGATTTACTGTTTCTTTTACGACCCCTAAAAAGCAATTTAATAAAATTTGCGAAAATCAAAAGGAATTTGAAGACTTACGTAAGTTAGTATCTACTCACCTAGAGATTATTGATTTAGGCGAAGCTAACAATCCTCCGCCACCCAAAAACTTCAAAGTTAATTACTAATAGTTCTGACTCATGGCAATCTACCACCTATCGACTAAGCCAGTATCACGCAGTAGCGGTAGAACCGCTACTGCGTCTATTGCTTATCGTGCTGGTATCGCAATCAAAGATGAACGCACAGGCAAAGAACACGACTACACCAAAAGAAGCGGTGTGGCACACACTCGACTTCACACCCCAAACGGTTTAAAGATTGAGCGCAACGAACTTTGGAACTTAGCGGAAACTACCGAAACAAGAAAGAACAGCAGAACCGCAAGAGAGATAGTCGTTAATCTACCCCATGAGTTATCAGGGCGTTTACGGATAATGCTCGTTAATGACTTCGCTAAGGACTTAGCCAATCAATACGGTGTTGCCGTTGATGTGGCAATACATACGCCTGATGCACAGGGCGACAACCGCAACCATCACGCCCATATCATGTTGACCACACGCAAACTAGAACGCTTGGAGAGTGGCAGAGTCGCCTTAACCAGCAAATCACAGCTAGAAATGAGCAATACCCAGCTTAAAGAGCGTGGTTTACCAAGTGCTAGGGAAGAACTAAAGGCAATCCGTGAGCAGTGGGCTAATATCACCAATAAGCACCTCAAAGAAGCCAAGATTGATGCTCGAATTGACCACAGAAGCCACAAAGACAGAGGGTTAGAGCAAGTACCCACCAAAAAACTAGGTTGGGAAGCATCATCCCTAGAGCGCAAAGGTATTAAGACAGCGACAGGCGACTATAACCGTATGGTTGAAGAATATAACCATACAATGAAGCAGCTAGCGATTATTGAAAAGAGCCTGAAAGCCGACACAGAGCAGCGAGAACAGAGTAATGACAGAACTAGAGAAAGACTTGAAACAGCAATTAAAGACATTGAAAGAGCAACTGACGCATCAGCATGGGCGGATAGAAGAACTAAGCTCGTCAACCAAGTCGTTGGGGAGTGTCAACGAGAGCTTGAGGGAGCAGAACGAGAGATTAACGCTTCAGCTAGCGCAATCGACCAAGCGGATAGAAGAATTGCTGAACACCAACAATCCAAACTAAAAGCAGAACGAGAAGCGCAGCTTCAGCAGCAAGCTAAAGAGCTATTGCTTCAGCACTCACAAGAGCTACACGCCCAAGCCGTGAAAGGTGAGAAAGCTATAGACGTTTATGACACAAGGCTTGCAGACATTGAAAACCAGTTTGAACAACTAAGCCTTAAATCCCTGAAAAAAGAGTTAGCCGAGCTTCAGCAAGCCTACGATACCGCAAAAAAACCTATGATGACCAGTCAAAGCAAGTGGTCAAAACAGCAGTTAGAAAAACGTATGGTATTGCGAAGCCTAGAACGTCAAATAAGCGTTAAAGAGTTTCAGGATAGCGGGAAATATAAGCAACACGCTAAAGATTGGATAGCCAAAAACGAACCGCAGACAGTGCAAGAAGCGCAGCAAGGTCAGCAAGCTATCAAAGAATACAAAGAGCAGCAGCAGAAGCAAGAGCCAAAGGTTGAACCGCTACAAGTGCGTACCAGTAAGAATAAAAATAAGGGCATGGAGCGATAGCGATATGAGCAATAACGAAGAACAAAACGATTTAGTGCAAGATTGGATAGATAGGTCAGCACTTAACGCCATACAAATGAGCGAGGACGAGAACTACCGCCAGCTGGTAGCAGCAAGGGCAACCAATTGGGGCAAGGACATAACAGCGAAGTCCGACCTACGAATAAAGCAATCACAAGCACCGCATTTAGAGATTTAATTTAAGCACTGTACGTTACTTAAAGGGTTTCATGGAATGGAAAATCTAGTAAATTGCGAGGATTGTGGAAAGTCAGTTAGCCGTAGAGCATTGGCTTGCCCTAATTGTGGTTCACCTATCCAAGAACAAAATATTCATAAAGAAACTCTTAAAGAAGAAAATATTAAAGAAGAACCTATTAAAGAATTGGCGGTTGTTACGTTAAAAAAGTATATAAAACCAGAGCCTGTAAAGTCTAACTTTCAGAAGGGGTTAAGTTGGTTTCCTGTCCTGATTGTAGGGTTATTTATCATCTTTATAATGGTTGTATTATCAGTAACATCAGTATCACTATTACTAGCAGTAACAGCCATTGCACTACTTCTACCACCAGCCCAAGAAGAGATAGCTGAACACTTTAGTATCAACAAACTAGTTTTATACGTTATTTCAGGAATTCTTGTATTATTTTTTATGGTAGCGTCTACTCCTGAACCCAGCCCAGAAACAGTCGCAGCAAGGAAAGCTGAAAGAGCAAGTCAAAAACAAACTAAGTCAGTAGCTAATGATACAAGCAAAGCAATGCTAGTGACTAAATGCGAGTTTGTTATAAAATCACAGCTGAAGAACCCTAAATCTATGAATGTGGACTTTAGTGCTACAAGACGTTATTCCACTAACAAAGGCTTTAATTTGGAAATGAGCTATTATGCTGAGAATAGCTTTGGTGCAACTATGATAAACAAAGCACTCTGTGAGTTTAATGAGAGCGGCACTTTAATTAATGTCACCTCTCTAGAATAGAAATTTAATAAATAAACTAATGAGATAAAAACGGGTCTGAATGGGAAACCGCCCCATTCAGACCCGCTTCTACCTTCAGCCATCACGCATACTCATAATCACTGTCTTTACCGTTCAAATATTCCCTAATGGGTTTTTTCTGACTAAAATTGCTAGGGTCTTTCTTAATCTCATTCACCATAAATTCAGTAAACAGCTTCCAGTCACGCCCATTGTCACCAGTCGCCAAACTCCCATAAGTGCTGATAAATCCCTTATGAAGAACAATGCGCTTCAGCTGCTTATCCGACAACCCATCAATAGTGAACATATCGCCATTGGCAGAGTCACGCTCGATACTATTTTCTTTTGTCTTTATCTTCTCTAAAACAGTAAAACTGAAACCTATAATCTTGCGTCCTTTCTTTTTTTGAGTGTAACTAATATTGAGGTCTGATTTTTCGTTTATCTCTTCAACGGCAAGGTCTAACACTCTTATTTTAAAATTACTCATTGCTTTATATTCTTCATCAGCAACGCCTAACTGACCCCTAAACTTATCTAGTTCAAACACAGGTGTTTTTTTAGCGGTCTTCCACTGAACCAGTAGCTCATAAAGCCTTACCGAGTAATTGCTGGTCATCGCAGCCGTCTGTTCTAGTAAATATTTAGTAAAAAACTCTTCAGCACCATCAATCCGAGTAATCCCATGAACCACAGCTGGAGTAAATACGACTTCAATCGCTCCCTCATCATCTAAATATCTAACTTGGGATAACCAGCGAGATTTAACCAGCTTACCCTCATCATCAAGATAGCTAAAACGTCTGTTAAACAACGTATCTTCAGCTTCTTTCATCATTAAATAACCATTCTGCCTTGTCGTATTGAAAACCTCTGCATACCTAAGAGCGTCAATACGTAAGGGTGTTTCTGCTGTCAAACCCTTACCAGTTTCTCTAGCATCAACCACCGCCAGTTGGACGATGCGTATTTCAGCCAGCTTTAGATTTTGTAGAACAGTATTGAGATGATGGGTCTTTACTACTAGATTAGATTTCGCCATTCCTGCCACCTTTTTAATTACATCATTAAAATCTGTAATTAAGATAACATAAATATATTAGTAATTAAACACCTTAAATATATTAGTAATTAAATGGTAAGTAAACGTAAGCTTATGGGTAAGTA
>NZ_CAJHBT010000044.1 GCF_904846675.1 Psychrobacter urativorans
CACTAAACCTAACTGAATCAAGGTTTAAGGTGATATCGAAATATATTTATAGTCTATAGCCACTACAGCTATACAAGATAGATTAATTAGACTTTCATACAAACCACTTGGGTGTTGTATGGTCAAGCCAAACGAGCAATTAGTACAGGTTAGCTACACACATCGCTGTGCTTCCACACCCTGCCTATCAACGTCCTAGTCTTGAACGGCTCTTTAGGGAAATCTAATCTTGAGGTGGGCTTCCCGCTTAGATGCTTTCAGCGGTTATCCCATCCGAACGTAGCTACCGGGCAATGCCACTGGCGTGACAACCCGAACACCAGAGGTTCGTCCACTCTGGTCCTCTCGTACTAGGAGCAGATCCTCTCAAATTTCCAACGCCCACGGTAGATAGGGACCGAACTGTCTCACGACGTTCTAAACCCAGCTCGCGTACCTCTTTAAATGGCGAACAGCCATACCCTTAGGACCTGCTTCAGCCCTAGGATGAGATGAGCCGACATCGAGGTGCCAAACACCGCCGTCGATATGAACTCTTGGGCGGTATCAGCCTGTTATCCCCAGAGTACCTTTTATCCGTTGAGCGATGGCCCTTCCATACAGAACCACCGGATCACTAAGACCTACTTTCGTACCTGCTCGACTTGTGGGTCTCGCAGTTAAGCGCGCTTTTGCCTTTATACTCTATGAACGATTTCCGACCGTTCTGAGCGCACCTTCGTACTCCTCCGTTACTCTTTAGGAGGAGACCGCCCCAGTCAAACTACCCACCATACATTGTCCTCGGTATTGTTATACCTGAGTTAGAACCCCGACATGACCAGGGTGGTATTTCAAGATTGGCTCCACAAACACTAGCGTGTCTGCTTCAAAGCCTCCCACCTATCCTGCACAAGTCAGGTCAAAGTTCAATGTAAAGCTGTAGTAAAGGTTCACGGGGTCTTTCCGTCTAGCCGCGGGTACACAGCATCTTCACTGCGATTTCGATTTCACTGAGTCTCTGCTGGAGACAGCGCTGCCATCATTATGCCATTCGTGCAGGTCGGAACTTACCCGACAAGGAATTTCGCTACCTTAGGACCGTTATAGTTACGGCCGCCGTTTACTGGGGCTTCGATCAAGAGCTTCGCTTACGCTAACCCCATCAATTAACCTTCCAGCACCGGGCAGGCATCACACCCTATACGTCCACTTTCGTGTTTGCAGAGTGCTGTGTTTTTAATAAACAGTTGCAGCAGCCTGGTATCTGCGACTGCCAATAGCTTACGGAGCAAGTCCTTCACCATCAGCAGCGTACCTTCTCCCGAAGTTACGGTACCATTTTGCCTAGTTCCTTCAGCAGAGTTCTCTCAAGCGCCTTGGTATTCTCTACCTGATCACCTGTGTCGGTTTAGGGTACGATTCGTTTATAACTATTGCTTAGAAGCTTTTCCTGGAAGCATGGTATTTACCACTTCACTGTACAAGTACAGCTTGCTATCAGATCTCGGTATTAACAGTCCGGATTTACCTAAACTGTCTACCTACATCCTTTCACCTGGACAACCATCGCCAGGCTGGCATAACCTTCTCCGTCCCTCCATCGCATTATAAACAAGTATCAGAATATTAACCGATTTCCCATCGACTACGCCTTTCGGCCTCGCCTTAGGGGTCGACTCACCCAGCCCCGATTAACGTTGGACTGGAACCCTTGATCTTCCGGCGTGCGAGCTTTTCACTCGCATTATCGTTACTCACGTCAGCATTCGCTCTTGTGATACCTCCAGCATGCCTTACGACACACCTTCACAGGCTTACACAACGCTCCCCTACCACTTGAAAACAAATTCTCAAATCCGCAGCTTCGGCTCCTAGTTTGAGCCCCGTTACATCTTCCGCGCGGGCCGACTCGACTAGTGAGCTATTACGCTTTCTTTAAAGGATGGCTGCTTCTAAGCCAACCTCCTAGCTGTCTATGCCTTCCCACCTCGTTTCCCACTTAACTAGGAATTTGGGGCCTTAGCTGGCGGTCTGGGTTGTTTCCCTCTCCACGACGGACGTTAGCACCCGCCGTGTGTCTCCCGGATATCACTCATCGGTATTCGGAGTTTGCATCGGTTTGGTAAGTCGGTATGACCCCCTAGCCGAAACAGTGCTCTACCCCCAATGGTGTTCGTCCGAGGCGCTACCTAAATAGCTTTCGGGGAGAACCAGCTATCACCGAGTTTGATTAGCCTTTCACCCCTATCCACAAGTCATCCCCTGGCTTTTCAACGACAGTGGGTTCGGTCCTCCGGTGCCTGTTACGGCACTTTCAACCTGCTCATGGATAGATCACTCGGTTTCGGGTCTATGCCCTGCAACTAAACGCCCTATTAAGACTCGGTTTCCCTACGGCTCCCCTAAATGGTTAACCTTGCTACAGAACATAAGTCGCTGACCCATTATACAAAAGGTACGCGGTCACCCTAATAAATTAAGGCTCCCACTGCTTGTACGCACACGGTTTCAGGTTCTATTTCACTCCCCTCACAGGGGTTCTTTTCGCCTTTCCCTCACGGTACTGGTTCACTATCGGTCAGTCAGGAGTATTTAGCCTTGGAGGATGGTCCCCCCATCTTCAAACAGGATTTCTCGTGCCCCGCTCTACTTAATATGTTAACTCTAATGTTTCGAATACAGGACTATCACCTACTACGGTCAGCTTTCCCACGCTGTTCTTCTACATTAGAATTAATCGGCTTCTCCCCGTTCGCTCGCCGCTACTTGGGGAATCTCATTTGATGTCTATTCCTAAGGGTACTGAGATGTTTCACTTCCCCTCGTTCGCTTCTTGTACAAGTACAAGATACCTACCTTATGGTAAGTGGGTTTCCCCATTCAGAAATTTCCGGATCACAGGATATTGCCGCCTCCCCGAAACTTATCGCAGGCTGTCACGTCTTTCATCGCCTCTGACTGCCAAGGCATCCACCATGTGCGCTTCATTACTTGACCATACAACCCCAAGTAGTCTCTCGACTATCTAAGTGTTATATCAGTCTAATTATGATAACGATATCACCTATGTTTACGCTTGATTCAGTTCTCTTTACTTTTTGATAATCAACCCCTGGGATAACAACTGATGTCGTTAAGAGGTTGATTATCAGGTTAATGACAACACGTGAACATGTCATCACTAACCCAGACTCATATCTATGTTTTTAAATAGTTTCTATGCTCTCATCGAGTCACAGATTCTGTATAAAACAGAAACAAATAATTAGTTACAATCACTTGGTTCTATTTATACTACTTAGCACTTAAAGTTACTATTTATTATGGTGGAGCCAAACGGAGTCGAACCGTTGACCTCCTGCGTGCAAGGCAGGCGCTCTACCAGCTGAGCTATGGCCCCATGTATAATGGTGGGTCTGATAAGACTTGAACTTATGACCCCCGCGTTATCAACACGGTGCTCTAACCAGCTGAGCTACAGACCCTGAGCGAGGATACAAATGAAGCACTGCTTCATTCCGAGCGCAAGAGCAATTTCCTTAAAGGGAAATTGCTAATAGCTCTATATCCACTATGCTTAATCAGTACCTAACTACAAAAGCAGTTAATACCAACAAAGCTAATAAATAATAGCTTAAACTAAAGAACAACTTGTTGTGAATTCTTGCTGACCGAATGCGTCTATAAGGAGGTGATCCAGCCGCAGGTTCCCCTACGGCTACCTTGTTACGACTTCACCCCAGTCATCAACCACACCGTGGTGAACGCCATCCTAAAAGGTTAGGCTATCCACTTCTGGTGCAATCAACTCCCATGGTGTGACGGGCGGTGTGTACAAGGCCCGGGAACGTATTCACCGCGGCATTCTGATCCGCGATTACTAGCGATTCCTACTTCATGGAGTCGAGTTGCAGACTCCAATCTGGACTACGATAGGCTTTTTGAGATTCGCATCACATCGCTGTGTAGCTGCCCTCTGTACCTACCATTGTAGCACGTGTGTAGCCCTGGTCGTAAGGGCCATGATGACTTGACGTCGTCCCCGCCTTCCTCCAGTTTGTCACTGGCAGTATCCTTAGAGTTCCCGGCTTAACCCGCTGGTAACTAAGGACAAGGGTTGCGCTCGTTGCGGGACTTAACCCAACATCTCACGACACGAGCTGACGACAGCCATGCAGCACCTGTATTCTAATTCCCGAAGGCACTCCCGCATCTCTGCAGGATTCTAGATATGTCAAGACCAGGTAAGGTTCTTCGCGTTGCATCGAATTAAACCACATGCTCCACCGCTTGTGCGGGCCCCCGTCAATTCATTTGAGTTTTAACCTTGCGGCCGTACTCCCCAGGCGGTCTACTTATTGCGTTAGCTGCGTCACTAAGTCCTCAAGGGACCCAACGACTAGTAGACATCGTTTACGGCGTGGACTACCAGGGTATCTAATCCTGTTTGCTACCCACGCTTTCGAGCCTCAGTGTCAGTATGATGCCAGAAGGCTGCCTTCGCCATCGGTATTCCTCCAGATCTCTACGCATTTCACCGCTACACCTGGAATTCTACCTTCCTCTCACCTACTCTAGCTCAACAGTATCAGATGCAGTTCCCAGGTTAAGCCCGGGGATTTCACATCTGACTTATCGAGCCACCTACGCTCGCTTTACGCCCAGTAATTCCGATTAACGCTTGCACCCTCTGTATTACCGCGGCTGCTGGCACAGAGTTAGCCGGTGCTTATTCTGCAGCTAATGTCATCGTCTATGGGTATTAACCATAGAGTCTTCTTCACTGCTTAAAGTGCTTTACAACCAAAAGGCCTTCTTCACACACGCGGCATGGCTGGATCAGGGTTGCCCCCATTGTCCAATATTCCCCACTGCTGCCTCCCGTAGGAGTCCGGGCCGTGTCTCAGTCCCGGTGTGGCTGATCATCCTCTCAGACCAGCTACAGATCGTCGCCATGGTAGGCCTTTACCCCACCATCTAGCTAATCCGACTTAGGCTCATCTAATAGCGAGAGCAACAAGTTGCCCCCTTTCTCCCGTAGGTCGTATGCGGTATTAATTCGAGTTTCCCCGAGCTATCCCCCACTACTAGGTAGATTCCTAAGTATTACTCACCCGTCCGCCGCTCGACGCCTGATAGCAAGCTATCATCGTTTCCGCTCGACTTGCATGTGTTAAGCCTGCCGCCAGCGTTCAATCTGAGCCATGATCAAACTCTTCAGTTTAATCTTGCTATGTAACCCTTTAATC
>NZ_CAJHBT010000045.1 GCF_904846675.1 Psychrobacter urativorans
CAGCACTTATTTGCATTGATGGCACACGCAGAAGAACAGCAAAAGAATATTGACCAAACCATAGACATTATCAACAAACAACAAGCCCAGATAGAGAGCTTGCATAAACAACTACCAAACCTCGCTCAGCAGTTGTTTACGGACTCTCTCAACGGCGCTAGAACATCCATAGAGGGCGATTTAAATAATCATGCGACCAAAGCAGCGCAAGACCTTAGGAAAGCATCAAACAGTGCGATAGGTGCAGCTGACGCAATCAAAGAAGAGTCAAAGTCGCTTAGTTGGAAACACGCATTTATAACGGTAGGGGCTATTTTAGGAACTTGCGTGTTAGTGATACTAGGTGCAAGCCTATTCATTCCGAGCCTTGACGATATTGCAGAACGTACAACAACCGTTGAGATGTTGAACAACGCAGGCGGTGCTTTGGATTTGAAAAAATGTGATGGGGAGCTATGCGTTAGGATAATGACCAAAACCTGTAGAAACGGCACATTTAATGATTATTGTGTTTTAGATTTAAAAAACTAACGCCCTTTGGTTGTTGGGTCAGCGCTGATCCGTGTGCGAACTGATGCCCACGAACACCGCTCGACCTTGAAAACAAAGAAAGGTAGTACCTACTTCATCCCTTGATTTATCGGGCTTTACAGAGAGATAAATAAAAGAGTAAACTACAGAAACGAGTAAGCCCCAACAGTTGGAAGCTGTCAGGGCTTAATGTAATTCATAGTGTGCGACCACTAAAAACCACGTATCGATACCGTGTATTTTAGTTGTTTGCACACTCTAAGACAAGGCTTTTTTGTATTTGGTGCGGTAGGTTTAAGTAATTTTTAAGTAACCCATACTACTACCTGATGCAAAACTGAAATTTTATAGTGTACGCAATCAAACAAATAGACCCGACCGACTGGCAGAGCGTCAGCACTCTAGCCCAATTCTACACAGACTTAGCGACTAAGCCGTATTGTACTAATGATAAGGGTTTTAGCCACATTCGCACCAAGTCACACGCCATAAAACACGCCTACATACAACCCAATCACCCCGAAATTATCAAGTGGCTTGTCTTTGACATTGACGATCCACAAGCCCTATTTGCCTTCCATGATAACGACTTACCACCACCGCAAGTTATCATCAAAAACCCCGAAAACGGACACGCTCACTACGCCTACAGGCTAACAAAACCAGTGGATAAGTGGCGTAAAGCAAGCACTAAGCCAGTAGAGTACCTAGCCAGTGTGCAAAAGGCGCTACGACTAGCACTAGGGGCAGACAAAGGCTATAGTGGCAACCTTGTAAAAAACCCTTGCCACAACTCGCATGAGGTATATATAACAGGGGCTAAGCCTTCTTATACCCTAGCCGAGCTTGCCGATTATTTAGATTTAAAACCATATCAACAAGCAGAACCAGCCAATGACGAAGGTTATGGGCGCAATGTGAACGTGTTTAATCATGTTAGACACCAAGCCTATCCGATAGCCCAAGACCTTAATTACAGTGGGTTAGAGCGTGTTTTAACTGCTATTGCGGAGGAGTTTAACCAACGCTTTGATATACCGCTACTTCATAACGAACTAAAACACATCGTCAAAAGCATAACTAAATTCTGCAAGTCCCCACAGTTTGGAGCTTACAGCGCTAAATTTAAAGAGAAACAACGCGAAGATGGGCGTATTGGTGGTAAAGCCAGTAATTCGTCAAATGGGGGCAAGGCAAGGTCAGAAAAGTATGCTGAAAAGCGTGTAATAGCGTGTGAAATGAGAAAACAGGGTGCAAGCTACAATGAAATAGCTTCAAAGCTATGTATATCAAAGCGTACAGCGATTAACTGGCTAGCTTAGTTAGGGGGTGAAAGTGCAAGCCAATCAGGTAATAGCCCGTAGGGGGTTTTTGATGGTCGCTGTTAAGCTTAGCTAATCATTTTCATGCTTTCCTGCTCGTCCCCAAAATTGTCAAAAATTAATTAGTTTCTTCAATCGGCCGCAGTCGATTGCCGTGACTCTGCCGACAAGCCTAATGTTCTACAGTTTCGTTTCTATCCTCACAAACCTAGCCTAGAATGTCCCCTTATTGGCTGAATTATGCCCCTTGCTGCTGCTTTTAGGATGCCTCTGCTACCTTACTACCACTTTAACATCTTACAGCCCTTAGAACGTATTCTGATGAGGTGGCGTTCTACCTGATTTATTGAATCAACTTTTAGTTTCGCCATATATCATCAACATACCGCCAATTGTGACTAAAGCTAGTCCAGATATCTTGTATATATCTATGACTTTAACCTCTAAACCAAATAATCCTGTTCGGTTTAGAATGATGGCGAAGTACATTTGTCCAAGAAAAACCCAAAGTAGCGTATTACCTGCGCCTATTTTAGGGGCGGCAATGAACATAAACAGGATATAAAAGCTTCCTAAGAAGCCTGGCAACCACATCCACCAAGTAGCGTTTTCAATGAGTGGAGGCTTGATTCCGCCGCTGATAAGATAGGACAGCAACAAAGAAGCGACCGCCCCACCTAAGTATAAATAAAACGTAGATTGTATTTGAGAAGCCTGAGTACTTTCCCGAAAGGAATTTACAATAGCCAGTTGTAACGGAACAATTGCACCTCCTAATAAACTAATCAAAACATAGGGAAGTATTTTCATTAAATTTGACCTCTTTAATTAGAGTCTATGATTTATTGCAATGCACTAACAACGTTAGTATAATGAGCTACATTAATAACTTGAGTTCTTACTATGGCAAATAATCTACCAGACAGAAGTGACAGTACGTTCACTTGCAGAGCTGATAAAGAATTGGTTGAGGCGTTCAAGAAAATAGCCAAAGACAACAACCGCACCGCAAGCCAACTGGTTAGAGATTATATGTTGGCTTACGTCAAGAAAAACGGTCAAGGCAAGTTAGATTTAGAGTGAGTTATTTTCGCTAGTATCACTGACCATAGCTTGTCTTAATTCTTCGAGCAGGGGTTCGATCCGTTTTATATCAGCTGGACGAGTAATGTGAGTGCTAGCGTTCTCAAGTATAAATTTAGCGATACCAGTGTTAGTTTTGGCAAGAGATAAAAACATACCGCCAATAATTACTTTTTGACCAGTTTCTAATGAATTTTTTTTAGTCATCAATCGTTTTCTTTCGGCTTCGTTTCTTGCCAGTTTTTGTTCTATCGTCAGCATAGTATTATCCGTAGTTGAAATTGTTTGTGCTAGTATATCATTGTAGTTTTGTCTTTTCACTTGCCTGTCTTTTTAGGGAAGTGCGCATTTACGACTTGAGAAATCTATTTCACGTTGCTGCATAGATTTTCAAATCCTAAATACGTCCTGCGGAGCAAAAGCCAAAACCTTAAAGACCTTACTAGCGAGATTTTGAAAATGGCAATTTACTATGCGACCACAAAACCGATTAGCCGTACCAGTGGCAGAAGTGCAACTGCATCGGCTGCGTATCGTGCAGGGGTGAAAATTGAAGATAAACGCTCAGGTAAAACACACGACTACAGCAAGCGTGGCGGTGTGGAAATGGCGTTTTCTTTCGATAAAAACTTGAAGAAAATTGACCGCAGCGAGTTATGGAATAAAGCGGAGCTTGCCGAAAATCGTAAAGATGGGCGTACCGCTAGGGAGTGGGTTTTAGCAATACCTCACGAGTTGATACCCGAAGATAAAGACAAGCGTAAAGACTTCAAACAAAACGAGGGTGCAAGGGTAGCGGTCAGGTTCGCTAAAGCCTTAGCAGAGCGATATAACGTAGCCGTTGATGTGGCTATTCATACGCCTGATAAGCAGGGCGATAACCGCAATTATCATGCTCATATTATGACCACGACAAGAGAGTTTAGCCGTACAGACAAAGGTATTGAGCTGGGCGATAAGGCAGCCATTGAGCTATCCAATACCAAGCGCAAAGCGTTGGGGCTAAGTTCCTCAACTACTGAAATCAAAGAGCTACGCAAAGAGTGGGAAAACATCGTAAATATGCAGTTAGAAAAGCTAGGTATTGATGAACGTATCGACCATCGAACCCTAAAGCAGCAAGGGATAGAACAGAAACCAACGATTAAGATTGGTTGGAAAGCATCAGCAATGGAGCGTAGGGGTATTGCTACCGATAAAGGCGATTTAAACCGAGAGATTACAGCGGATAATCAGCAGTTGCGTGACTTACAGATAGAGTTTGCAGCCCTTACAGAGGCTAAGACAGAGATAGAGAACGTCAAAGAGCAAGCCAAAGGGATGCAGGACTTCAAAGCAGAATATGAGTTATTTAAACAAGCGCAGCAGCAACAAAAATTAGAAATTCAGGAACTCGAAAAAACCCACGGAAAGCAGCATGACAGAGGCATTGAACCATGAGCGATGACAGCACAAAACAGCACTTATTTGCATTGATGGCACACGCAGAAGAACAGCAAAAGAATATTGACCAAACCATAGACATTATCAACAA
>NZ_CAJHBT010000046.1 GCF_904846675.1 Psychrobacter urativorans
GGCTATCAAGGCTCATATCATTGGTGATTGTTTTGGCTGTGGTAATGCGTCAATGCGAGACTGTCAGGTGCTTTCACTGGTTCGGTACCTGCAGTGGGTACCATGCTTGGCAGTTAAGTCATTGATATATAAATGAATGTTGTCTGAGTGGTTCGCTGGGTGTACTTGTGGGTGTACTTGGCGTGAGTATTTCGAGGTGTTTTGCGTCAGTCAATGACCTAAACTTTTAATTTCGAGGGTGTAAGAATGTTCAGGAACAGTCGGTCAGTTAATCAAAGGCTCTGAACAATGATACCGCCCTTCATGGGGTGATTTTCAATATGCGTCTTTACCTGTGCAGAAAGTCTTTTCTAAGATGTCCGAAAACTGTCGTTTCTGAGTGTGACTCCTAGGTAAGGAACCAAACTGGCAGCCGTAACCTTTGATGAGCAAGGCTGCTCGTTTTCTGCATTTGAAATATACCGCAAAATATACCGCAATCTTGCAAGGTGACTAGCAGTGATTTGTGAGTTTGACTCCTACACTAGGAATCAAACAACACGCTGCAGCCCAAGTGTTTTCGGGCTTTCTTGATTATGTTTTTTGACAAGCCCATCAATAATACCAACAACTGATTTTTATATTGGCTGTTTTGGCGTCCGTCATCGTGTCGAGGGTGTCATAAATTATACGATACTCAGTGACCAACTTTGGGCGGTGCTAATCTTAACCACAATCTGTGGCTTGGATTATTTCAGATGCGTCCAAACTTGGATTTATCAAAAAAGACTATGACCAATCTCTTTTTTTGTCATGTAAGTGACTGATTTATATAATATTGTCTTAATGACCATCTGTTTTGGTAGCCGTTTTGGTAGCCATTTATGCCAACAACTCAGGTTTTCGAGCGTCAACGGTTCGGACAATTATACTTATTGGCTGTGGTTCGTGGTCGTGGTCGCTGTCAGTCTTATCCAGCACACCAAGCAATTTTGCTTTGCTCATCGTGGCAGACACCATAGCAGACGCCTGTCCATTTGCTTTGGCAGTCAATCGTGCATCGTCTAATTCAGTCATCAGGTCATCAATACTCATCTTGTGCATGGCTTATCCTTTGAGGTAGCAACTGGTCATCGTTTGCCAATTCATTCATCAGGTCGCTAATGGTCTGCACGTCATCAGAATGAACATCTTTAATCACTGGCTTATCAAAACCAAGTAACTTGGCTTGGCTCATTGTGGCTGTGATTATGCCGTTTGGATTGCGGTCTGCTATGGCTATCTGTTTGGCGGTCTGCAAGTCTGCTATCAGGTCATCGAGCGTTAATGATTGCCTCATCAGGTGAAACTCCTTATCAGCTTTTGTTCTAGCTGCTCATACTCAGTAAGTAGTCGATTGTACGTGCTGTGGTGCATGTAGCGAGGCTTTGAACCTATGCCGTTGATAATGCCCTCTGACCACTCTAGACGCTCACGTAAGGCGTTCAGCTTGCTGTAAATGCGGTCTGTTTTTGTCTGCAACTGTGAGCCATAACAAGCACCAATACAGCCACGACAGACGTAAATCCCTGCACAGTACAGCACTGCTACTCTTTTGCTGCATTTCGGACATAACCACCAATGGCGGTAATTGCCAAAGTGACAAGCGGTTTTATCTAGTCGTATGCTGTAACGGTATGACTTGCCACGATATGAATAATTAACATCAACCTTGTTCGCCTTGTCTGTCTGGCTCAACTGGTCACGATACTGTGCAATGGTCAATCGAGGGTAATTGCTCAGACTTGAAGTGGTCGCTATTGCTGCCATGTTTTCCCCTGCATATCTAAATCATTAGGCTATTTTCTTTTTCTCGTCTTTGGCGTTTATCTGTCTGAGATATTCAGCACCAGATATAAATGTCCTTGAAGTGGGCGTCACATGCTTTTTCTCATTCAATGCAATGTTGCTCGAACCGTAGTTATTGGCGTACTTGCCCTTTCTGTTTTTACCACGCTCTTTGGTGAGGTAACTTGCTCTAAAGAACATTCTATCGAAGGTTTCAGAGTCGCCTCGTTTGACCTTAACATAAGGGTTCTTTGGCAGATGAGGCTTTGCTAGTTCGTACGTTCGTCTTGATATCTTTTCACACTCTATAAATATCCCTTTGGGTGTGTTCACCTTGTCAGCATCAACCATAATCAATAAGTGATAATGCTGATGTTTGACCGTTTCTATCTCACGAACCCAGAAGTAACCAATACGCTTAACACCGTACTCTTTCTTGATGCCCTTTCTCAGCTCATACATGAAGTCAGTCATCAACCTGTTATCCAATGTGCCCTCAAACTCTTTGACCTTGATATCAACCCTAATCATCAGCACGTTCGCATGATGACTAAGCATAGCCGTCATTTGGCGTTCAAGTGCCCTCAACGGCTCAACATAGCAGCCATACCGCTTGCCCTTTACGCCTCTGGTGTAAATCGGCAACCATCTATCACCAAGTAAAATCCGTTCGTTATAAGTGACTTCTCGCATTGCTTAAAAACCTCAAAATGTTAAAGACTAAAGATGGGTAACAGCTTGGCTGTTTTCAGGGTTACTTGATGCTTGGGTTAAAAGGATAGGATATTATAAAAGTACCTGTTTTTTTATTCTAAATATCCATTATTCCAAGCCTTATACTGTGGGCGGTTCGAGCCTAAATATCATCAAAATATGAGTAAAAAGTAATGACATAAATTATACTTAATCCCTTCTTAACAGTTCAATTCATTGGTTAAGTTTATGTTTATAATACCTCTATACCTCTCAATGCCGTTCTGTGCCCTTTGGTGACGTTTTAGCCGTCTGTGGTGCCTTACTATCAAAAACCATTTACGAGGCTCTGAGCGTCAATCTGTGAGCATGTTTTTACTTAACTTTGCTCTTTGCTGCTTTAAATCCTAACTTTGCTAAGTGCTTGCTGTATTTTGCTTGCTTGTCAGTGTCTTTGAGGTCATCGGCAATCAGTCGTGCGAAGTCGTCAACACTGGCACCCATTGGTGCATTACTGCCAAGCTCAGGCAATGCAGCCAACCTTTTGCTGAATGTGCTTATCTGGTCATCTGTCATATTGTGGAATAAGTCAGGCGTGGCATTATCTCTATTCTTATTTGTAGCAGTAGCGAGCTGCTCAGGTGCTTTCTTTTGCTTGAATGTGAAGGTAAAGCCAGTAACCGCGCGTCCTGTTTTGTGCTGAATATAATCGGCTTGAATATCGGTGAAACTATTGATTTGCTTTATAGCGAGGTCTAATACACGCGCTTTGAAGTTATGCATTGCCTTGTATTGCTCAGTGCCAACGCCTAATTTTTTACGCAAGTCATCAAGTGTTATTTTGTTGGTTTTACCAACTGTTTTCCACTGAGCCATAAGCTCATAAAGCCGTATGGAATATTCGCTTTGCAACTCACTAACCTGTTTTAGGTCGTACTCTGTGTATTGTTCGCTAAGCCTTGTTATCAGTGGAATTACAGCATCTGTGAACTGCAGCTCAATCATTCCAGTTTTATCAATGTAGGCCACTGACTGCACCCATCTAACGATACGATGAACTAAATCGCCTGTCTTTTCGTGAACATCGTCATACTCAAAGTGAGCATCAAATAAGCCTTTGGCTGCACTCTTTAAAGCCTTGTATGCTGAGTGTTTTTCTACTTTGAATTGCTCTTGATAACTACTTGCATGAATCTGCAGCACACCCCTAGCATCAATTATTTTTTCTTGTTCCCTTGCTGCAATGATTGCCAAAAAGATAATGCGCTGCTCAGGTATGCCAAGCGAGTAACTAGCACTGATTAATTTATTGTCTTTAGTGATTAGTTTTTTAGAAGTCATCTCTTTTGCTCAATGCTATGTAATCCATGCATTATACATCTATTAACATACAAGGTTCAATGAATTGTAGTTTAATGGTCGCTAAACGTAGTTGAATGGGTCGCTAAACGTAGTTGAATGGGTCGCTAAACGTAGTTGAATGGGTCGCTAAACGTAGTTGAATGAACTCTGCAGCCCTTTAATACCAATACTTACAGCGAGCGTAAAAGCTCTTAAAAACATTAAAAACATTAAAAACACAGAATTACTTTTTTTGTGATTAATAATCTTTTGAAGTAACTTTCACATCATGCGGAAGTCATCAGCCAAGCTCAGGCAATCATCAGATAACAGCCAATAGCTCAGATTTGCCTTGTAAGGCTCTTTGATTGTTCACAAGGTAACTTAGTACCACTTTGCACCTATAATCGCACTGTGAGCCATTCTGATGACATTTTGAGGCTATCAAGGCTCATATCATTGGTGATTGTTTTGGCTGTGGTAATGCGTCAATGCGAGACTGTCAGGTGCTTTCAC
>NZ_CAJHBT010000047.1 GCF_904846675.1 Psychrobacter urativorans
TAGCATGATGGCACCACCTGATCCCTTCCCGAACTCAGAAGTGAAACATCATAGCGCCGATGGTAGTGTGGGTCCGCCCATGTGAGAGTAGGTCATCGTCAGCTCTCTATATCTGAAAAGCCCCCCTGTACTAACGTACAGGGGGGCTTTTCTTTGGCTTTGATTTGATAATCTGTTTAATTAAGATTGTTGGTTTGAAATATAAGTGCTAAGTTTGCAGTACAATAAACTTTTAGTATTTCATTGAGATTTATCTGAGTATGGTTTCTTATATAGCTTTAGTCATTTCATTCGTTGCTCTATCTTTCGCTATTCGTAATTATTTGCGAAAGTCAGGAATTCATGTCAAAGGGCAGTTTACTATTAACTCAAGTGCTTATGCAGAAGACCAATACGTAGACTATTTCACTCTTGAAAACTTTAAAGATAGATCTGTCATAATTTTCAAGGTATTTCTGCGTGTTGGTCCCAATTATTATATTGAGCTGTCTAATTTTGAACATGAGCCTAAAATACTAAAGTCTTATGAATCATTCACTCAAACTTTAGGCCCCGTAGATTATTACAGTTTAAATATGAATCGAATTAAACTGAATAAACTATTAAGTTCAAAAGAGGTCAAAACCTTTTTAGTTTTATCAACATCTCATGGGAAATATGTTGTCAAAGAATGGATTCAGAGATGGGATCCTATTACTGACTTCTTCAAAAATCATTTTACCGCTCCGATACAGTCAATGCGTTCAAATAATAGAAATGGTTACTACGGAGCTGATTTTGCGTATTTAGTAAAGTTACTGATGGAAGATGGTCATGTTAAGACCATTCCAGTTTACTCCGAAGATTATAACTATCCTAGATTTCAAAACTTTGAACTAACTCAAGAATCATTAATATCTAAGGATAATCTCGAGGAGTTTCTAATAGATCAATCTATTAACGGCAAGATCAGTTGTGTAAATGTCGAAGTTTTAGATGGTAGAGAGCTACTTAGCAAATCTTACGGTTCAGGATTTGATAAGACTATCGAAGCTGAAAGATATAGTTGGTTTACCTACTTAGTTATTGGCAAAATAGTAACAAAGCTAAGTAGTGTTCGATTTCATTTTATAAATCGTAAGCGGCGAAAAGATCACAATGCGTCCAAAGAGGAATAAAAAGGTTAGCTATTTTTCGCTTCACATTTCAGCAAACTATCACTCAGTGATTGTTTCGATGTTAGTATTTACTTCGATCTGAATGAATCTTTCTATTTGATAGAATAATCAACTAACAGCTTTATCAAGTGGCTTATAAGCTCGTACATATTATGCAGCGTTAGCTATCTAGGAGAATTAAGTGCTACCCGGAGATATTTTACTAGTGACAGGTGAAAGCAAATTGTCCTCATCACTTATAACAGCGCAAAAAATAATTTATTCCAATGTTAGTTCAAGCCATATTGAATTTAGCTTGGGTGATGGCATTTTTATACATTCGACTAATGATAAAGGTGTTCATTTAACTTTATTAGTTGATGAGGATGAAGCTTGCAATCACAATTGGCGAGTTATTAGACATAAATCAATTACTGAATCTTGTTCGGATACTGAAAAGCTTCAGGAAGCTGCCATGTATTTCTATGCTCAAGATTACAATAAAGCTTTTATGGGTTCTGGAAATAACAATTCCTCTTTTTGTTCAGAATTGGTAGCTAAGGCTTATGCTCGCGCTGAGATAGAAATTATTGGAGGAAAGTCTCCAAGTAAGGTTACGCCTGCTCATTTTGATAAAGAAGCAGACAATTTGAAAGATTGGGTGGATGTCACTAATGAATATAGAAAGATTCTTGCTGACATGAAAGAAAATGTTTTTTTATATAGGATGGTTGCTGATACTATGAGCGCAGTAATGACAAGGCGTAAAGCGCATGAACCAATTCGCTAAGAAATGATTGAGATTTTTGAAAGTGGATTAATTGAGAATAAAGAAGTAGCTAAGAAATTGAGAGAAATGCTATCTAAGAGGCAGTTAAAGTATTGGTATGAAAAAGATACATAAAAGGAAATTAACAAGTAATAAGAGAATTGATTTTACCAGCCTCAAACAAATTTTATTCAGTGTTTAAAACAGTATTGACTACTAACACTTTGTTTAAAATTTGAGTTGCAATAAACAAATAATGATAACTACCAAATAAAGCACTATGAGAACTTCAAAAGTAAATTTTTTATTTAAAACAATCTAAAACAACTCACCAACTTCAAGCACTTCATCAAAATCAAGTCCTAACTGCTGGTTTTTCAGCTGCCGGATCTGCTCAATACGCTGTTTACGTCCTACTATCAATCTAAGCACCTCACGACGCTGCTCATTGTTCATACTAAGCCATAGCTGACGCTCTGTGCGACTACGCAGACAACCGAAGCAATATCTTTTTTATTGCTATGGCAAACCCCGATACAGAGATTAGCAATTTTAAAAAGCTCAAATTGTTGACTCATAGTAATATTTTACCTATTGAGACGGCTTACTGTGCATATAGAAAAATTATTTTAATGAAAGTTGTAATTCATAAGCAATTAATAACGCTTTGCCATTTTGTTATTATTAGCATTAGCTGCTGCATGTTATGCTTATTCTCTTAATTATATTTATAATCATTTTCACATTACAACAAACATAATAAGTGAGATTATACGTGAACATTATTTATATCCATGGGTTAGATAGTGATGCCAACTCTATCAAAGGTGCTCTATTAGAAGACTACTGCCAAAGTCATCATCCTGATATCAAGGTCTTGCGACCTGACCTAAATAAATCACCTGCACAAGTATTTGTACAATTGTCAGACTTAGTAGCAGTAGCCGGTGATGCCTCAAAAATAGTATTAATAGGTAGCTCATTAGGTGGATATTTTGCGACTTTAATAAGCAATCATACGGGTTGTCCAGCGCTATTACTCAATCCTAGTACCCAGCCACATATCACACTACAGCGTTTCTCTGACAACCCTAATTCAAATGTTACGAATGATAATATAAAAGTAAGCGATCAGATTCTCTATACCACATCGGGTGGTTGGTCGATTACTCGTGCAGATTTGCAATGGTTTGCTGAGCATCGGTTGCAGTCTGTTCACTATCCTACAAAACTAGCTATTTTCATTAAAGAGGGCGACGAGTTACTCGATCCAAGTGTTTCCGCAAAATTTTATCAACAGCAGGGAACTGCAGTGACTCTACAAGCAGGCGGTGACCATAGGTTTAATGATTTTTCAGAACAGCTGCCCATGTTAATAAATATCCTACAAAAGTTAGTGTAGCTTAAAATTTAATCTATTCATTGATAAGCTACCTTCAGCTATAGAAGGCGACATTATGTGACGTGAGTAGCTGACTAGTAACGCTTATGATGCCGTTTTTCGTTATAATGGTTGCATAGAATTAGGGTCTGTATAGAATTCAAATCAGCGGCAGCCAAATAAAGACACAGGCTAGAATCACAGCAGCTTCATAACTG
>NZ_CAJHBT010000048.1 GCF_904846675.1 Psychrobacter urativorans
GTGGTTTGACTTTTATCGTCAGGCTGCTTGATTAAAATCTCCCAAGTTAATGTCTACGGATTTGACAGCAGAGGTCACATTGCCATCTTTGAAGGCTGTGATATCGAAGTGGACACTTACCCTTACTACGACAAAGCCACCAGTAGCATCAAATTCGATGAGATGGTCAGTTTTATTGAAAAGCTGAATAAACACGACGTGGTATTGCTGCACCCTTGTTGTCACAATCCCACCGGCATGGACTTGACGCAAGAGCAATGGGATAAAGTGCTGGACGTTATTAAACAGCGTGAGCTTATTCCCTTTATGGACATCGCTTATCAAGGTTTTGGCGAAGATATGGACAGTGATGCTTATGCTATTCGTAAAGCCGTCGATATGGATTTACCCTTGTTCGTTAGCAATTCATTTTCCAAAAATCTATCGCTATATGGTGAGCGTGTCGGCGGTCTATCGATGGTTTGCCCTACCGCAGACGAGGTCGAGCGCGTCTTTGGACAGCTTAACTTTATGGTACGTCGTATCTACACCAGCCCACCATCACATGGCGGACGTGTGGTCGATATCGTTATGAATGACGAGCAGTTACACCAGCAATGGATTGGCGAAGTTTATGGCATGCGAGATCGTATCAAAGCCATGCGCATAAAGCTTAAATCAGTGTTAGAAGCCAAGCTGCCCGAGCGCAATTTTGACTATATCACCCGTCAAAACGGTATGTTTAGCTTTACAGGACTGACTCCCGAGCAAGTCGAACGCTTACAAAGTGAGTTTGGGATTTATATGATATCTAACTCGCGCATGTGTGTGGCAGGCCTTAATGTCAATAACGTTGATTATGTTGCCAACGCCATAGCAGAAGTTTTGAAAGATTGATTGTTTATTTATTTAAGTAGAAAAAGCAGATAGCTTCAAATGACTTCTAATCCATATTCTTTAGAATTATAGAGAATTCTTGTGGTTATACATTAAAAAAAGCCCCATGTTAGGGCTTTTTATCTTTAATATTTTTGACGTTTTAAACCAATCGTTCTCAGTTTACCTTTGCTATCAACCTCTTTAATCACCAGCGACCATTCGTCATTAACGGCTACGGTGTCACCCGAGACAGGAGCCGTTTCTAAACTTGAAGTGACATATTCGGCCACGGTCTGTTGCCACATATTTTTTGATGGATCGTCAGTTTTAGACTTAAGCTTGCTGACCAAAGATTCAGATTGCATCACTCCTGTAAAAAATGGCAAATCGCCCAGCTTCACGCTTGGTGATAATAGCCAATCGCCATAAAAGTCATCGATTGCTTTGCGATTTAAGCTGGTATCATTAAAAATTTGGGCGATTTTGCTGGCATGATTACCGCGCATTGCGTACCACACATTATCACCAAATTTTAACTGGGTATTGTCATCCACTAATATTAGCTGTTGCCTACGCACTAAAGCAAAGACATTAATCTCATCAGGACTGATACGACTAGAAATACCTCTTGGATGCCGACCAGTCGCGAATGCGCCCGCTTTTACCTCAAACTCATACAAGGTAATACTTGCTTTATCCAACACCCAAACCTCATGCTCTTCTTTGGGTTCATCATTGGCAGGAATGCGTACCTTAAACAGATTTGCCATAATAGGAATGGTGGTTCCTTGTAATACCAAAGATAAAACCACTACCCCAAATGCGATATCAAACAACATAAAAGCGCCATCTACCGATGCCATAACGGGTAAAATCGCCAAAGTAATCGGCACCGCGCCACGTAAACCTACCCACGAAATAAAGCCAATCTCTCTGTCTTTGAATTTAAAAGGCTTTACGCTGGTGTAGACCGCAATAGGACGGGCGACCAATATCATAAAGGCTGCAATCGCTACCGAATAATACCAAACGTTGATGACGTTAGAGGGCGTAACAAGTAAGCCAAGTACCACGAAAAGTACCGCTTGCGATAACCATGCAAAACTGTCCATCACCCGTAGCACATGCTCGGTTGAGCGCACCTTATTATTGCCAATGATGACCCCAGCCAAATATACCGCCAAAAACCCACTACCGCCAATTAGATTGGTCGCTGCAAATACCGACAATCCCGCTGACAATATCAAAATGGCATACATCCCTTCTGCCAAATGCACCTTCGGCAATAGTTTGGATAATAAGAAGCCAGCGAGTAAGCCCATGGTCAACCCAAAGCCAAGTTGCTGCAATAGCAATTTTAAGAAGCTAAATACTGTCTGCCCAGCTGGGTCAACATTGAGGGCAATTAAACCCGTAACTAACAGAATGGCTAACGGGTCGTTGGCACCAGACTCCAATTCAAGGGTGGCTTGTACGCGATCGTTGAGCTTGACCCCGCCATTACGTAATAAAGAAAAAACTGCCGCCGCATCGGTCGAGCCGACTGAACCGCCCCGGGTTTGTCGGAGACTCATTAATCTGAGAGAATAGAACAATGAGTAAAAATACATACACCCCCGAG
>NZ_CAJHBT010000049.1 GCF_904846675.1 Psychrobacter urativorans
GTTAGAATACCGGCCTGTCACGCCGGGGGTCGCGGGTTCGAGTCCCGTCCGCTGCGCCATATTTAAAACGAATTTAAGCTTTCGAGTTTAAGCAAGTTTCGCCTCAAGTATTAGTTTGCTTGAGGTTTTTTTGTGTCTGAATTTCCTCCTAAAGCCTTTATCCGTAAGGGTTGGTTATTCTATCTTTAAAAACTTCTAAGAAGTAGTCTACTCTTTAGTAAGATATTTCCTATAAGTCTGCGTGCATGCACTCTGCCTTTTAAAAATCGGTGACCAAACGGTGACCATTTTGTGACCAAGGTTATTAAAAGTTACTGACAGTAACTGATCGCCAATTTTTATGCTTATCGATAAGTTTAGGAGCTTAAAGGATTAGCCTCAAACTAAGTTTAAGATAAAGACGGAAACCTTTCTACCCATTCACCGATAACCATTTTGCTAGTTTCAATACAAAATGGTATAGCCCACAATCTCAATTCTTCTGCTAAATAAAAACACTCCAAAGGTATTTCGAACTGATGATGCTTAGGATAAATAAGCATCATGTCCCCACACCCATTCAAATATTTGTGACCATAAGCAAATAGCTGATAAATATCATCCTGTTCTATACTGAAATTATTCTCATTTGAGCTTATTAACTTCCATTTGGTATCGAGTACATGGTAATTTTTTCTTTCTTTACTAATTAATAAATCAGGCCTTAACTGAAAGCGCGATTCTAAACCTTCTTGGTCATTCACCATGTGCTTACTAGAAGCTTGTGTTGTTAGTTGCCAGGGTGCCTCGATGTCTCGTTGTAAGTAGTTTGCCACATACTTCTCGAACAAAATTTCCATTGGGAATAACAATGCAATACCCCGGTGCTCTCCCTTTTGAAAGTTTGGATTAAGTTTTTCAAGTATTAGTTGGCACCATGGCTTTATAGCGCGGTAAGATTGCAATATTTTGATGTCTGACCATTTAGGCATTGAGTTTAGAGGCTCTCTAAGACTCGTTATAGGTTCTAAGATGTGTGAGAGCTCATTAGCCAGTCGCCAGTTCTCAGAACTCCTACAATGCTGCTGTACGTAATCTAATGCCGTTTTAATTAATTGGTTCTCAAGTCGATTTGGATGATAGACGTCATGACGAATATGAAAAAGATGAGCTCGGCCAACCGTTTGTCTTTGTTGAACTGCAATATCAAGCTGACCACGAATAAATCTACTTTCTTCTTCGATTCTTTGATAGTCAAATCTGAGCCCAGACGCTACCAACTCCTTTAACAAATATAAAAACTGATAGTATATCCACTCATGAATAGGTAAGTTCATTCGATTGAGACTGGCAGATTGAGCCTCTTTGTGAGATAGGTTTAAAGTGGATCTTAGCATTTTGCATAAGACATCTCTGCTCTTGTCTGGCTCTTGAGCACCTAATCCTGTCTTTGGTAGTATCTCAATACCTTCGCCGCAAGGACTTTCTAAGTAACCTACATAAGAATGTAGCTGCAAGTATTGTGGACGCTTATAAGTAATAAACCGTCCATAGCTCTCTTTTTCACTTAATTCCACTAACCAATCAAAAGTTTCTTGCTTGATAATAGCTAAATCTAAGCTAGATAATACTGTCTGATCGGTAGTCAGCTGAGCATACTCTCTGACTTGAATCATGCTTCGCCACCCGAAGATTTAGACTTAGGCTGGATCAATATTTTCTTATAGGATTCAGGGTTGTTAAAAGCAGTCTCATTGATATGGTAGCGACGATCATTTAAACCGTTGATACTACTATCAAACAATTCACTAATTGCTGGAGATATATTCCCAGTTTGAATAAATTGTTCTGAGTTATGTTTGCTAGGATCATTCAATACCCAGCCAATACGCTCCCAGTCCGAGAAGAAATATTCTTATAGTAACGGGATAATCCGTCTCTTAAAAATATTACCTAATTCAATTTCTCTTTCTTTATCTGTATTCAAGTCTTTTAACGACCAAAAGTATGAGTGACCTATGGTGTGTTCACGATCTAAAAGTACTTCAATACGCTGATTGATTACTTCCAATAAATCAGCGATTTCTATATCGTATACTTCTACACCTTCTAATAGTTCAGGCTGAGGTAATAACTCAATAAAATCAAATCGGCGACGCAATGCTAAATCTAGCTGTGCAAGAGACTTATCAGCGGTATTCATAGTGCCTAATACATAAAGGTTTGATGGCACTGAGAATGGTGATTTTGAATATGGCAGTATCACTTTGCGAGTATCACTTCCACCCTTACGTTTATCAGGCTCGAGCAACGTGATAAGCTCGCCAAATATTCGTGAAATGTTACCTCGGTTAATCTCATCTATGATTAATACATAGTTATCTTCTAAGATTGAAGACTTGAGCTATGCTGAAGAAACCGTAGAGATAAACTTGGTAAACTAACGACTCGACAAGGAGTTTACCATGACCAAGA
>NZ_CAJHBT010000050.1 GCF_904846675.1 Psychrobacter urativorans
CGGGAGTGTAGTTTCGTGTTTTCATTGTCGTATTCTCTCAGATTGTTGAGTCTCCGACAATACCGGGGCGGTTCAATGATTATAATTTGCCGTTATATTTTTTACTTTAAGCCAAGCCTTTATCTCTTTTAAGGTTTTATCTTTTAGAGTCTCTTCTTTTTCTTTTACTGCTTCAGCAAGCAAGGTTTCAAAAGGCTTACTATCATCAAACTTGAAATGATAAGCCTGATCGTTGACAGTGACATCCATAGTAAAATCACCGTAAAACTCAAACGCTTTTTTCACGTTAGAGTTATTAAGCTGAATAGTAAATGGTTCATCTATCCACATCTTCTCGCCATTTTCATCCTCTTGCCAAAAGATGACTTTGACTTTGTGAAAAGCAAAATCGTAGGTATGAAACTTCTTACTTTCATCACCCTCTTGCCACGTCTCAAACTGCTCATGTATCCATACTCTATGCTTATCAGAGATTCTATTACGCTTATTCCCAAATGACTTAGGTTCTTTTTCATAACGATCACGGGCGTTTATAATTAGTACGTGGTCTTTCTTATTTACAGGTTTATTATTGTTCAACACCCAAATATAGGTATAAATACCTGTGTTATAGAACATCTGATCGGGTAGCATGACGATACTATCTAATAGATCATTTTCCAATATATGACGACGTATCTCGCTCTCACCTTGGGTAGCGTCACCATTGCTCAACGGTGAGCCATTAAATAAGATAACAATTTTTGAGCCACCTTCACTAGCAGGCTTCATCTTCTCTATCATCGTCAATAAAAACAACAATGCACCATCATTACTTGGTGACATGCCTACCGAATAACGAGTTGATTTGAGCTCTTCGACGTGCTTTTTATATGGTGACCAATCAACACCAAAAGGCGGATTAGAAATCATATAATCGAAATGTATATCTGTATGTTGATCACCATCATCATCAATACTTTCTAAGTGTGGAATCAATGAATTACCATGAGTAATATTGCTCCCTGTCTCACCCTTTAATAACATATCTGATTTACACATGGCATAGTTTTGCGCCAATAGCTCTTGTCCGTTAAGCATTATGAGGTCTTCGGCATTCGCCACACCCTCAAGAGTCTTAGCTTTATCAACTAAATGCTCTTTTGCAATCGATAGCATACCGCCCGTACCACAAGCGGGATCGTAGATTGAAATAGCCTTTCTACTTACCTCAGGATCAAAGTCGATCTCCATAAGATCAACCATGATACGAATAATCTCACGGGGTGTAAAATGCTCACCTGTGTCTTTCGCATCGTCTTGTGAGAACTTTTGTATGAGGTTCTCATATACGTAGCCCATTTCTATATTTGACAAGCGCTCTGGGCTAAAGTCTTCTTCTGCAACTAGCTCTATAATTTCGTACAGTCTTTTTTCTTTGACCATCTTGGTGACAGCTTGCTGATACTCAAACTTTTCAATAATTTCTAAGACATTTGGACTAAATCCATTGAGAAAATCACGAAAGTTCTTTTCTACCGAAGTAGAACTCTCATCCAATATCCCTTTCAGTGTCCAATCAGTACTATTGCTAAAACTAAATGTTTGCGTTTCTTGACGTTTGAGCTTTTGTGCTAATTCTTGACGTTTCTCTGATGCTTTATCAGTGCCATTTTTTAAATCTTGTTCTTGAAGGGCTTTAATATTCTCATTTGACAAGCTATTGTCCCTTTGGATAATAGCTTGTTTAGCTTCCGCTCTATTTGTCTCAAGTACACATTCAATACGACGAATCATTATCATAGGTAGAATGATGGTCGGATAGTCTTTAGCTTTAAACTTACCACGTAAGCTAATTGCCCCTTTCCATACTTCATTGGTTAGATTTTCAAGTTGTGCTTTATTTAATGACATAAACTAGGGTCTGTATAGAATTAGGGAATAGTTGAAAAAAATAAGCAACGCCTTAAACTCTTGTTTACCACAACAAAG
>NZ_CAJHBT010000051.1 GCF_904846675.1 Psychrobacter urativorans
AAGTATAGCCATAGGCAGCTTCAGTAAAGATATGTTATCTAAATAAGAATAAAACTACTCTTATCTTGTTACTTGAACTTTTTATAATATAGCCTTTTATTTTTTATATTTAATAATTTTATGAAGGAATACATATTATGAATAGCAATTATGCAGTTATCGGAAATGAAGTTTCAGACTCTTTCAAAGTTGGTTCTAATCTTTCATCTACAGGCGTCTTGCGTTTGAGTGCCGTAGCAATAGGATTGATTGTTGCTGGATTCAGTATGCAGGCAACAGCAGCAGCCTGTACAGGCGATAAATCAATAACCTGTGGAACAGATGCTATAGCTAGCCCTAATCATGGTGTTGCTATAGGTAAAAATGCACACGCTCTTGGTGGCCAAAGTGTGGCTATTGGTAGCGGTAGCGCAACTGGTGACACCAATACAAGGGCTATTGGTGAGCAATCAATCGCTATTGGCTCCAATGTGCAAGCAAAAGGCCATTCTACTATTGCTATAGGCGGTGATGATCTAAGAGCTGCCTCTAGAGCTAATATTGATGGCAGTACTGCGGGTTCTGAATTAAACAGTGGTACGGTTCAAACTGAGTTTAGATCTTATGCTAAACGTGACCTTGTCGATACAAGTGGCCCCAATGAAGATGCCATATTCATTGAACATACTAAATCAGTTGGAGACGCCTCTATTGCTATTGGTGTAAAATCAAGCTCTGAAGGCGCTCTTTCTACTGCACTGGGCACTCACGCTAGCTCATCAGGAACTTCTTCTTCAGCCTTTGGTGTCGCATCGTCAGCAACTAAACGTGGCTCAGTCGCTCTAGGCGCCGGGTCAGTGACAGATAGTGATGCTACTTCTGAAAAGACCATGACAGTAGGTGGCGTACAACATCAGATTGCTGGTAATGTTTTAGATGATGATAATAATTTAAAAACAGGTGCTCAAGTATCCGTTGGCTCAATAGGGTCTGAGCGGCAGATAAAGAATGTCGCTGGCGGTCAAGTAAGTGCAACCAGTACGGATGCTGTAAATGGTAGTCAGCTTTTTGTTACAAACTCAGCTGTAAATAGGAATACAGATAGAATTAACTCTTTAGGTTACAGAGTTGATGATATCAAAGACGATGCTAACGCTGGTATCTCTAGTGCAATGGCGATAGCTTCACTACCACAACCTTACCTCCCAGGTAAGTCAATGGTTAGTGGTTCGCTAGGAACGTATAACAGTGAAGGCGCAATGGCTATTGGTATCTCATCAATAACTAATGATGGTCGCTGGGTAATGAAAGCAGGGGGTACATTTGATACCCAAAGTAACTTTGGTGGCTCAGTTGGTGCAGGTTATCAGTTCTAATTTTCTAATAAAAGAAGTTATCTGCTAAAGTAATTATCAGCTAGAGTTTCGTTCGTTTAAGATGCTAGCTAAAAAAAGCAAGACATTCAATGTCTTGCTTTTTTTATGGTTTAAAATGTAGTATCAAGACTAATTTTAATAAAAGTAAATGTTTATGAGTTTCGGGTGGTTACCATGGTTTAGGATTAGCGATTGTCCATGCGGTGGTTATGGCACATAAAGGCCAGCTTAATGTACACAATAGGCAAGACAGCATTCAGGGTTTGGTGGTGCAGATTATTTTGCCTACTCATTAATACCGAATCGTTGATTTTATCTTGATTCTCATTCATAAGGTATTATTGTCGAGTGTGATAGGATGAGTTAGTAGGCACTATGAACCGCCCCGACAATATCGGAGACTGTTTTATTGGAGTCAGGCGGCTTTTCCTGACGGGACTAAACTCTCATAAT
>NZ_CAJHBT010000052.1 GCF_904846675.1 Psychrobacter urativorans
ATATATGTATCAACTAATACAGGGCTTTTGGAATTTCATTGGTTGTCGGAAGTTTTACGGTATGACAAAAACGCTGAAAAAAAACTTAAAGAAAAATACCCTGATCCTAAAGATTACATGAAGTATATAAACTCTCTTAGGCTATATAATCTCTTAGATTCCTTACCCAGTAATAGAACAGATGACATAGTTGCTAGAATTATTTTCCATGAAAAAGTAGTGCCGTTGCTAAGTGATTTAAAAGCTAGTTTTACTCAGTTTTTAATAAAAGATGTAGCAGATTTTAGTAGTATCTATAGCTATCGAATTTATCAGCTTATGATGAGGTATAAATCTACTGGTTACGTGAACATTAGCTTAGATGACTTACGTTTTATGCTAATGCTAATGGATAAGTACCCACTAACCGCAGACTTAAAGCGCTGGGTCATTGACACCGCAGTCGATGAAATCAACAAAAAAAGCCCCTACAGTGTGAAATATGAACTTATTAAAAAAGGGCGTAAGTACACCCATCTAGAGTTAAAATTTACGAAGAAACAAGAGTTAAAAGAGACTAGAGACCCCAATACAATCGACTGGATTAATGGAAAGACAGATAGTGAGGGTGTAAAAGTACCCTCTTGGCACACTAAAGGCTTATCAGACGGTCAAATAAAGAAAATAGCTTGTAACGTACAAGAGTTTGTAGATGCCAATAGCAGCAAGGTATCCAACAAGGAGCGTAGAGGTTATCTAGCAGTGTTTGAAGATTGGAAGCCTTTGCTTAAAGACCCGAAAACGGTAACTACGTTTAATAAGGTTCAAGAGCTATTAGACCGGACATTTTAAAAGATAAGGTCTATTTTTAGACCACTTTGACGGATTTTTGTCAAATGGATTTAAAGATAGACCCAACAACCAGAGGGCGTTAGCTTCTCATTAGCATTACTTTTCGCTTACACAGGTATATACATCGTAAACCTTTTGTGCTGTTTTTATCGATCCACGCCCCTATCTTGGTCTAGGTTCTTATTGGGCTTTTTGAATTCATACTGCTGCTGTATTTCGTAGGTATTGCCTTTTCTCTCAATGTTATAGGATTTTCCCTGCTCAACGCTTGATAGATCAGGGTGATATACCGTGCCGTCTCTTGTCTGCTGTACTATGCCGTTTTTATCAGCTCGCAATATTTTACCGCTATATATTTTGTTTGGTTGGGCATGAAAGTTTGCCCCATGCTGTTTTGCTATATCGTCTTGTTTTGCCCTCTGTAATCCTTGTAGTATCTCAATCGCCTGTTGTGCTTTGGCATGATATGAGGGTTCATGCTTGGCTATGTGTTCCTTCGCTTGTTCTCGGTGTTCATCGGTTACGCCTTTATTTTTTATACTGTCATGCCTTGCCTTGATTGCATTAAACGCATTTAAAGCGTTTTGTTTGTTCTCTTGCCATTGGTCTTTACCAAAGAATAACGGCTCGTTGTCCCGCAACTGCTCACACTTAGCTCGTGCAGGCTTACCCTTGTCTTGTAACGTCTTTAGTTGACTGCTTAAAATAGCATTGGCTGTCGTTTCGACTTTTTCAGCATATTCTAAAAATATCTTGCGGTTATCTTTGAACACATCAGGCGGTGGCTCGGTAACTGCGGTTACCTCGCTTTGTTTGGCTTCTAACTGGCGTTGATGTCTAGCAATTGCTCTATCCGCTCGGTCAATAACTCGTTCTGCTTCTTCTGTTTGTTGTTG
>NZ_CAJHBT010000053.1 GCF_904846675.1 Psychrobacter urativorans
GTCTTTCAAACTCAAAAGGTGACACATAATCAATAGCGCTATGCAGTCGTGTCTTATTAAACCAATCCACCCATTCAAGGGTTGCAAGCTCGACATCGTTAATGCCATGCCATTTTTCTTTTAGATACTCAATCACCTCAGACTTATACAATCCATTGACCGTTTCGGCTAATGCATTGTCATAAGAATCGCCAGTGGTACCCACAGAGGCAATAACATCAGAGTCAGCCATTCTATCCGTGTAGCGTATGGACAAGTACTGTACCCCTCTATCGCTATGATGAATGACCTCCTTAGGATTATTCCTATCTGCTATCGCTTGATTTAGAGCCGCCATAACCATATCAGTATTCATACGATTAGACACCTTCCAGCCAACGATAGCGCGAGCAAACACATCAATAATAAAGGCAGTATAGACCCAGCCGCTAGTTGTCTTGATATAAGTAAAGTCAGCGACCCATAGCTGATTAGGACGATGGGCATTAAAGTTACGGTTAACTAGGTCATCCGCTCTTTGCTGGTCGTCACGGCTGTTGGTGGTTATCTTGCCTTTGCCACGCCAAACCCCCTGTAGGCCATGCTGCTTCATTAACCGCTCAATAGTACAACGAGCAACGCATATGCCATCAGCTTTCATCTGTTGCCAGACTTTACGCGCACCATAACGACATTTGCTATCTTGCCAGATGCGCCTGATCTCACTGATGTAATAGTCGTCATGCTGCCGACGCCGTGAGCGCTTTTCTGGATTATTAGCTAAATATTTTTCACGGTAATACGTTGATGGGGCAATCGGTAGTACTCGACAGATCAGCTCGACCCCATAAAGATGTTTATTTTCGTCGATAAACTGAACCATTATTTCAGTTAGCGGTCGAGCTCCGCCTGGGCGAAAAAAGCGGCAGCCTTACGTATAATCTCATTGGCTTGCTTTAGTTCTTTGTTCTCACGTTCAAGCTCTTTAATACGTTGCTCTTGGCTTTGAGCTTGTACCGAGGCAGGTATGGTTTGGTCTATGTGCTTTTTATGCCATGACCGCAGGGTTTCAGGCGTGCAGCCAATCTTAGGAGCAATGGCTTGGACGGCTGACCAGGTAGAAGGATAGTCGCTTTCTGCTTCAATCAGCATGCGAACGGCGCGTTCTTTAATCTCGGGAGTGTAGTTTCGTGTTTTCATTGTCGTATTCTCTCAGATTGTTGAGTCTCCGACAATACCGGGGCGGTTCA
>NZ_CAJHBT010000054.1 GCF_904846675.1 Psychrobacter urativorans
TGAACCGCCCCGGGTTTGTCGGAGACTCATTAATCTGAGAGAATAGAACAATGAGTAAAAATACATACACCCCCGAGATTAAAGAACGTACTGTCCGTATGCTGATTGAAGCATCAAATGACTACCCATCAGCATGGGCCGCCACTCAGGCAATCACCTCGAAAATAGGCTGCAGCCCTGAAACCTTACGATCATGGCATAAAAAATATATCACACAAAGCATTCCCGAAGCCGTCCATGCTCAAAGCCAAGAGCAGCGAATTAAGCAGCTTGAGCGAGATAATAAAGAGCTACAGCAAGCCAATGAAATACTACGCAAGGCGGCTGCTTTTTTCGCCCAGGCGGAGCTCGGCCGCCCTTTCAAGTAATGCTCGCCTTCATTGAAAACAACAAAGCCGACTATGGGGTCGAGCCAATCTGCAGAATCCTACCGATTGCCCCATCAACCTATTATCGTGCTAAAGCCTTAGCTGATAATCCGTTAAGACGCTCAAAACGTAGGCAACATGACGACTATTTGATTCATGAAATTACTCGCATATGGCAAGACAGCAAGTGCCGCTACGGCGCACGCAAAGTCTGGCAACAGCTTAAAATTGAAGGTGTACAGGTTGCTCGCTGCACCATCGAGCGACTCATGCGTAAACACCAGATACAAGGCGTTTGGCGCGGTAAAGGTAAACGCACTACTGTCAGCGATGACAAGCAACAGCGCGCCGATGACCTTGTTAAACGCAACTTTACTGCCAGTCGTCCTAATCAGTTATGGGTTGCTGACTTTACTTATATTCAAACCAATAGCGGCTGGGTTTATACTGCTTTTATCATTGATGTCTATGCCCGTGCTATCGTCGGCTGGAAGGTCTCTCGCCGGATGAATACAGATTTAGTACTTGATGCACTGGAGCAAGCATTACAGGCACGAGATAAACCAAAAGAGGTGATTCACCACAGCGATAGAGGCAGTCAATACCTGTCTATTCGCTACACTGAAAGACTGCTTGCAGCAGGGGTTAAAGCGTCTGTTGGCACCACCGGCGACTCATACGACAATGCTTTAGCCGAAACGGTCAACGGCTTGTATAAAACTGAGGTCATTCATTATTTAAAAGACAAGTGGCAGGGTCTAAACGACGTAGAGCTTGCAA
>NZ_CAJHBT010000055.1 GCF_904846675.1 Psychrobacter urativorans
ACACCATACTGACGACAAGTCTCGAAGCACTTACACAACAAACTAGCCTTGAAGACCAAACAGATGATGTACCAAAAAAACCTTTCCCTACTAAATTTACGAATAGGGTAGATAAAAATGCGTTGGGTGAAGAAGGCGAATCTTATGTATTTGATTTTGAAAAACAACGAGTTGGAAATACTCACCCTCGTTTAGTGAATCAAGTCAGGCTGTTAGCAAGTCAGAGAGGCATAGGCTATGATATATCGTCAGTAGAAGCTAACGAGGATTTAGAAAACCCTGAGTTTTTGCGAATGATTGAAGTCAAAGCAACCAAACGAGTAACCGCTCCCAATATAGGCGATGATAGTTGGATTGATACAATAAATCTGACAAGAAGAGAGTGGATGACTGCTAAGCAGCATCGTACAGCTTATAATATATATCGGATTTATTTCACCCCTAGCGCTACAGTTATCCGAAAAATAAATAACCCTTATGGAAAGCACGAACAAGGGATTATTGATGTTGTTGCAACAACTTACCGAGCCGATTTTAAATCAGTGGCTATTGATAGAGAATATGTATGAGTAAGCAGTCTAAAACAACTATATTGCAAGAGAAGCCATTAACCGTTGCTTCATTTTTCTGTGGATGCGGTGGTTCTGATTTGGGTATTATAGGCGATTTCGATTTTCTTAATCAGCACTACCCCAAGCTACCTGTGCAAATTAGCTATGCCGTAGATTTTGATAAATATGCAGTGCAAACCTATAATGCTAATTTTTCGCATCCCGCTATATGTGCAGACATTAAAGATGTAGTGCTAGAGAGTATTCCAGATTTTGATATTTTGATAGGCGGCTTCCCATGTCAATCATTTAGCACCGTCAATCCAACTAAAAACACCAACGATGAGCGAGCCAATCTTTATAAAGAATTGGTCAAAACCCTGATGCTAAAGCAACCAAAATTCTTTATTTTTGAAAACGTTAAAGGTCTAATGA
>NZ_CAJHBT010000056.1 GCF_904846675.1 Psychrobacter urativorans
TTATTATTAGCTTCTGATTATGGCATCCCTCAAAAACGAGAACGAGTATTCATTATAGGGATACGTCATGACGTGGATATCGATTATCAATTTCCAGAACCAACTCATGCCGAAACACCTTCTCTAGGCAAAAAACCATGGCAGCCATTGAAATCTGTGGTAAAAGTTTTGGAAACCGATGATAAAAAGTACTATTTTTCGCAAAAAGCGGTTGATGGCATGAAAAACGCTAAAAAGAATATGAAGCGTGGTCTATACCAAGATTTGGATGGGCAATGTTTAACAATAACCTCGCATTTGGCAAAATCTAGTTTAAATTCTCGTGATCCTGTACTACTGGTTAACCCTGTGAAAGAGATATATCGTCGCTTTACTCCAAAAGAAGCCTCAGGAATACAGTCATTCCCAAATAGTTTTGTATTCCCTGTGAGCGATCACCAAGCGTACCGACAAATCGGTAATGCAATTCCTCCTGTTTTAATGTGGCACGTTGCAAAAGCCTTGACAGATTTAAACACAGCTTTAATTTTGGAAAAAACATCAAATGAGAAATCCAAATTGCTTAAAGAAGATTTAGTGTATTAGTAACCTAACAAAAATCAATAGAATTAAGAAACCACTCAAAATAAGCTGCTTTTACGGAACTACTTATAACAGTCTATTGGAATAAAAAAAGAGGCTAACGATTAGCCTCTTTTTCGTTAACACTCATATTCTATGCATCAGCTATTTTTTTAGCAAAATTCTATGCAACTGTAGTCATCCCCTTTGTGCTTGCTATCATAAGCGCTCTCTACAGCCTATCTTCAACCACTTTTAGCCACACCTATAGTTAATTATTTTCTCTTTAAAGACTAATAAAATATCTCACAATGACTAATAGATGGTTCTTTTGCTATAGCAATTATTACTGCTGTTATTATGACTATAGTT
>NZ_CAJHBT010000057.1 GCF_904846675.1 Psychrobacter urativorans
TAGGGTCTGTATAGAATTAGGGAATAGTTGAAAAAAATAAGCAACGCCTTAAACTCTTGTTTACCACAACAAAGAGAAAAGGCGTCACTTATGGCTCGTACCATGCTCACTGATGAACAATGGCAAAAGCTGTCTAATATATTGCGACAAATCAACATATATAACAAGCCCAATCTAAGATTAACCGTTGAAGCGATGTTATACCGCATACGTATTGGCTGTCCTTGGCGCGACCTACCGTCTTGCTTTGGCAAATGGTCTGCTATATATCATCAGTACCGCTATTGGCGTAAAACGGGTAAATGGCGGCAACTGATGTCAATAGTAACAGCAGACTATGATAGCGAATGGTTATTTATAGATGGTAGCGTGGTAAAAGCGCATCAACACAGTGCAGGCGCTGCTAGTTGTCATGATGAAGCCATCGGTACCAGCGTTGCTGGTAATAGTAGTAAGCTGCATTTAATGGTTGATGCTTGTGGTAATCCTGTCCACGTTGAGCTGACAGGAGGACAAGTACATGATTCTAAAATGGCTAACGCTTTAATTAAAAGCACCATTAAAAAAGAGACTAAGGCGGTTGTAGCGGATAGAGGCTATGACAGTAGCGACATAAGAGATTGTATCTTTGAGTACTGTGCTGAATCAGTAATACCGGTTAAGTCAAATTCAAAAAGCAACAACAATACGCTAAATTGGTACTTATATCGCTGTCGCCACTTGGTAGAAAACGCCTTTGCTAGATTAAAACACTTCAGAGGTATTGCGACACGCTATGATAAGCTTAAAGACAGTTATGAAGCTGCTGTGATTCTAGCCTGTGTCTTTATTTGGCTGCCGCTGATTTGAATTCTATACAGACCCTA
>NZ_CAJHBT010000058.1 GCF_904846675.1 Psychrobacter urativorans
GGGTAGTTGCTTTAGTCCTCTGTCTTTATGACTTCTGTGGTCTATAGTTACAGGGATATTAAGTTCCTTCATGTAGCCGTTAGTCAAATCCGCCCACTGTTTTCGGATTGTCTTTAGTTCATCCTTGGCACTTGGTAAGCCACGCTCTTTAAGCTGGGTATTGCTCATTTCAAGCTGTGATTTACTGGTTAAAGTTATTTTGCCACTCTCTAGCCGTTCCAGCTTGCGAGTGGTTAACATGATGTGGGCGTGATGGTTGCGGTCATCGCCTTCCTTGTCTGGCGTGTGAATGGCAACGTCAACGGCAACGCCATATTTGTCAGCTAAGTCTTTGGCAAATTCATTAATCAATTCACTGCGGTCTTGCTCTGATAGCTCGTAAGGTAAATTAACGACAATCTCTCTTGCGGTTCTACTGTTCTTGCGTGTTTCGGTGGTTTCGGCTAAGTTCCAAAGTTCAGCCCTATCAATTTTTAAATTGTTGGGCGTGTGCAATGAGGTTTCAACAACTCCGCTTCGCTTGGTGTAATCGTGTTCTTTGCCTGTGCGTTTATCTTTGATTGCAATACCAGCACGATAAGCAATAGACGCAGTGGCGGTTCTTCCGCTACTGCGTGATACTGGCTTAGTTGATAGATGGTAAATGGCCATTCTTTTTGTCTTTTGGGGGTTAAGGGGGTTTCCCCATTACGAATTAGGAAAACTTGATATACTGTAACAACGTGGAATGTTAGCATAGTTTTCGTAAGTTCGCTCTTGGTCAGAGGGACTCAATCATCTTCTTCTATAATACATTGCTTTACTAGTTTATAGTACACACCTCAATC
>NZ_CAJHBT010000059.1 GCF_904846675.1 Psychrobacter urativorans
AAGACGGCATGCCCTACGCGATGACCAATGGGAACGAATTAAAGACATTCTGCCTGGTAAATCAAGTGACGTCGGAGTGACTGCAAAAGACAATCGATTATTTGTAGAAGCAATACTCTATCGTTATAAGACGGGCATACCTTGGCGCGACTTACCTGAACGCTTTGGCGACTTTAGAGTAGTTCATACTCGCTTTAGTCGTTGGTCAAAGAAGGGTGTATGGGAGCAGGTCTTCAATCTTTTATCTGAGGAATCTGACAATGAATATGCCATGTTAGATGCAACCATTGTTAAAGCGCATCAGCACAGTGCTGGAAAAAACGGATCAAGCGGTTGGACGCAGCAAAGGCGGACTGACGACTAAGAGTCATACCCGTACGGATGCGCTAGGAAATCCTACTGGCTTTTATCTAACAGGCGGCGCCACTTATGATTTATGTGGCTCAGATGCGTTGCTGGCTCTCAGTATTAGCCACACATGGCTTGCGGATAGAGCTTACGATGCAGATGCCCGCGTCATTGCGCCTATTAAAGCCGTACAAGGTCATGCCGTTATACCGTCTAAGCGTAATCGGTTGCAGCCAAGAGAATTTGATAGACAACTCTATCAAGCACGGCATCTGATTGAGAACTTCTTTGCCAAGATTAAGCAGTACCGTGCTATTGCCACTCGTTACGATAAGTTAGCCAGTCATTTCCTGAGTGCCATACACCTAGTCTCTTGTGTCGTTTGGCTTAATTGATGACACGCCCTAGTTTAATT
>NZ_CAJHBT010000060.1 GCF_904846675.1 Psychrobacter urativorans
GCTATTCTAGTCGTATCAGCGACCGATGGCCCAATGCCACAAACCCGTGAGCATATCTTGCTATCACGTCAGGTTGGCGTACCCTACATCGTTGTATTCATGAACAAATGCGACTTAGTAGACGACGAAGAATTGCTTGAACTCGTAGAAATGGAAGTTCGTGAATTATTGAGCGACTACGACTTCCCAGGTGACGACACCCCAATCGTTAAAGGGTCTGCTACCCAAGCCCTAAAAGGTGACGAAGGCCCATACGGCGAACCAGCCATAGTTGAACTACTTAACGTACTAGACACTTATATTCCTGAACCTGAGCGTGACATCGACAAAGCATTCCTACTACCAATCGAAGACGTCTTCTCAATCTCAGGTCGTGGAACCGTAGTGACTGGTCGTGTTGAGTCTGGTATCGTTAAAGTTGGTGACGAAATTGAAATCGTCGGCATCAAAGACACGCAAAAAACCACCTGTACTGGTGTAGAGATGTTCCGTAAACTGCTTGACGAAGGTCGTGCAGGCGAAAACTGTGGCGTACTACTACGTGGTACTAAGCGTGAAGACGTCCAGCGCGGACAAGTATTGGCCAAACCAGGTTCAATCACCCCGCATACCAAATTTGATGCTGAAGTATACGTACTAAGCAAAGAAGAGGGTGGTCGTCATACACCATTCCTAAACGGCTATCGTCCACAGTTCTACTTCCGTACCACTGACGTCACTGGCGCAATCCAATT
>NZ_CAJHBT010000061.1 GCF_904846675.1 Psychrobacter urativorans
TGTTTGTATTGGCTTGTTTTTGTTTTCAGAAAAATAAAAGCATCAGTGAAAGACTGTAATCTTGCACTTTCTCGCACCGTTGGCACTCGGTTGTAAAGATAGTGAAAATGATGATTATGTCCGGTATCAATAGTAAAGCTTGGTCTTGTACTACTAAAGCGTGTCCAAGCAATATTTACTTTGCGAGTGGACTGTAGGTGTTCAGGTAGGTCTTTATAGTTCCCTCCATTAGGTACTTGAGAAATAATTGATACTGTTTTATCGGTGTGTACTGTCGCTTTGTGGTTGTGTAGTTCTTTACTATTAGCGCGCATCAGTTTCTGGTAATCATTTTGTGGATCAGTCGTATAATTTTTACCATCCTCTACACTGTATTCTGGTAAATCGCATATAGCTTGTTCACAAGTTACATGCTCATTAAAGGTCGGAGTAGGAAACTCAAAATTTGGGCTATTTTCTTTATTATTTTTTAGTCCGACAAAGAAAGCTCTTCGTCTATTCTGCGGTACTCCGTAGTCCGATGCCAAAAGAATCTTGTAGTTAACCGTGTAGCCTAACTTACTGAAATCTTCAAGGATATCGTCTTTAACAGCACCTTTATCCATCGAGATAATGTTAGGAACATTTTCCATTACGAAAGCATTGGGTTGATAGAATGATACAAAATCGACGAATTTTTTATATAGCTGATTACG
>NZ_CAJHBT010000062.1 GCF_904846675.1 Psychrobacter urativorans
ACAAGCTTATCTATCCAAACCTGCTCGATCAGAAATTTGATGCCAATAGTCCTAACCTTGCGAAGCAGTGCTTCTCAGGGTTAGTGACATCACCTATATCTGGACGCTTGAAGGCTGGTTGTATTTAGCTGGAGTCAAAGATCTCTACACTAAAGAGCTTGTCGGCTATGCCATCAACAAACGTATGACAGCAGATTTAGTTTGCCGTGCATTGAATATGGCGATCGAACACAAACGGCCAGCAAAAGGATTGATTGTTCACTCCGATAGAGGCAGTCAGTACTGTAGCAATGATTATCATAGGATCATCAAACAGCATAAGTTTAATGGCTCAATGTCACGGCGTGGCAAACACTACAGGCATAGCCTTCCGTCTTGCACTCGGGTAAGTATCTCCCAGACACTTACTATTCCTTGCTCATTTGATAATGCTCCAATAGAGAGTTTCTGGGGCGTATTAAAGAATGAACTGGTATATCATCAAGACTATAAGACAAGAATTGAAGGCGTCAATGATATCATCAAATATATTGAGCTGGAGTACAACCAGACTAGAATTCAGAAGGGTTTAGGCTATAAAACGCCAAGGCAGATGTGGTTTGACTTTTATCGTCAGGCTGCTTGATTAAAATCTCCCAAGTTAATGTCTACGG
>NZ_CAJHBT010000063.1 GCF_904846675.1 Psychrobacter urativorans
GAATGACATTACCCGCTTTATTTATTGGATATGGCGAATCATCAACCTTATTTCCGTCAAAATCTATTTTTACTAAAAAAATAGACAAAAGTTCCGAAAAGATAGCAGGCGTCCACTGTGGTATTAGCCTTATGAGCATCTTCAAATATTAGGCAAGTTTATTGCCTTGGCATAACCTGCAGGTGCAAATTTTATCGTGACCATGAGCATACCTATAAGCGTAACAATAAGCATCAGCCACGATGCCTGAAAACTACCCGTCCACTCACGCAACACCCCTGCTATATAAGGAATGATCGCGCTAATAATAAAGCCAATGCCTTGTACAAATGCGGTCAGCGCCCCAGCCAGACTAGCTGAAGATAAGTGATCAAGTGCCACAGTCAGTGTTAGTGAGAAGAAGGCGCCGAGGCCACAACCTATCATAGCGACCCAAAGGATCAGCATCCCTTTTGGCATCAGCAATAACCCCATGAATCCAATAATCTGAATGCCCACTGCAAAAAACAACCACGGGCGTCGGTCTAGGCGATTCGATGAGAGTGCAGGAGCCCCCAGCGCCCCTATCACTTGAAAAATTGTCATGATACCGATCAGCTCTCCGCTATTCTGAGCACTCCAGCCTAAACTACGAGCATA